>NZ_JBHVJX010000002.1:87623-391700 GCF_042798755.1 Streptomyces sp. NPDC057743 | reverse complement strand
ACCCACCCCCCACGGGAGGGGACGGGCCGGAGGGGTGGGGGTGCCAGACGTAAAGCGAAGCAGTCTGGCACCCCCACCCCGGAGGTCCGTCACCGCACCCAACAGCCCCGCGCAGCGGACAACCAGCCAGCGCCGCAAGGCGCAAACAACAGCAACCCGCACGGCGGGAAAGCCAACGACGTGGGACACAGCCGGCCGCAGGCCCACGGCGGGAAAGCCAAGTACGTGGGAAGGTCAAACCCTCGGCGCGCAACTCAGCACGTGTGCCTTCAGCAGTGCCCCGATCCGCGGGTCGCGTCGCCGGAACGCGTCCACCAACTCCTGGTGGTCCTGGGCGTGCGAGCGCGGCTCCGGGCTGAACCAGCGGATCGACAGCGTCGTCCACACCTCCACGCCCAACGACTCCCAGGTGTGCAGCAACACCGCGTTCCCGGCCGCCCGCACGATCTCCCGGTGGAAGGCCACGGTGTGCCGCACCTGTGCCTCGCCGTCGCCGGCCGCGTCCGCCTCCCGCAGCGCCGCCACCTCGCGCTCCAGCGCCGCGGTGTCCTTGGCCAGCCGGCCGGCCGCCAACTCCGCGGCCACCTGCTCCAGTCCGGCCCGGACCGGGTAGCTCTCCTTGAGGTCGTCCGCGGTGAGGTTGCGGACCCGGACGCCCTTGTTCGGCGCCGACTCGATCAGTTGGAGCGACTCCAGCTCCCGCAGCGCCTCCCGGACCGGCGTCTGGCTGACCTCCAACTCCACCGCGATCCGCCGCTCGACGATCCGCTCGCCCGGCTGCCAGCGACCGCTGACGATCCCCTCCAGGATGTGCTCGCGGATCTGCTCGCGCAGCGAGTGGACGACGGGCGGGGTCATGACGTGCTCCTTCAGAGCGGGTGGGGCCGCGAGGCGTGCGTGGCCATTATCGCCGGTGGCGGACGCGCGAAAGGGCCGACCCCGACCCGTCGTGACGAGTCGGGGCCGGCCCCTTGCTCAACTGCCGCTTCCCCGGGGGGAGTCGGCGGTCAGCGGCCCTTTTCGGCCTGGTGGGTTCAGAGACCGATCTCGGTCTCGAACTCCGCGGCCTCCAGGATCTGCTTGACCGTGGTCAGGTAGCGGGCCGCGTCGGCGCCGTCCACCAGACGGTGGTCGTAGGAGAGCGCGAGGTAGGTCATGTCGCGCACCGCGATGGTCTCGCCCAGGTCCGGGTGGTTGATGACCACCGGACGCTTGACGGTGGCACCGATGCCCAGGATGCCGACCTGGTTCGGCGGCACGATGACCGTGTCGAACAGGGCGCCGCGCGAACCGGTGTTGGAGATGGTGAAGGTCGCGCCGGACAGCTCGTCCGGGGTGATCTTGTTGGCGCGGACCTTGCCCGCCAGCTCCGCCGTCTTACGGGCGATGCCGGCGATGTTGAGGTCGCCCGCGCCCTTGATGACCGGGGTCATCAGGCCCTTCTCCGCGTCCACCGCGATACCGACGTTCTCGGTGTCGAAGTAGGAGATGGTGCCCTCGTCCTCGTTGATCCGGGCGTTGACGACCGGGTGGGCCTTCAGCGCCTGGACGGCGGCCTTGACGAAGAACGGCATCGGGGAGAGCTTGACGCCCTCGCGCTGCGCGAACGCGTCCTTGGCCTTGTTGCGCATCCGCATGATCGCGGTGATGTCCACCTCGACCACGGTGGTCAGCTGCGCCTGGCCGTGCAGGGCCTTCATCATGTTGTCGCCGATGACCTTGCGCATCCGCGGCATCTTGACGGTCTGACCGCGCAGCGGCGACGCCTCGATGACCGGGGCGCCCTTGGCCGGCGCAGCGGCGGCGGCCGGGGCGGCCGGGGCCGGGGTGGCGGCCTTCAGCGCCTCGGCGGCGGCGATGACGTCCTGCTTGCGGATCCGGCCACCGACACCGGTGCCCTTGACCGTGGCGAGGTTGACGCCGTTCTCCGCGGCCAGCTTGCGCACCAGCGGGGTGACGTAGGCGCCGTCCGCCTCACCGGCCGCCGGGGCGGGGGTGACGGGGGCGGGCGCGGCCGGGGCCGGGGCCGGCGCGGGGGCCGGAGCCGGAGCGGCAGCGGCCGGGGCCGGGGTGGGCGCCGGAGCCGGGGCCGGGGCGGCCGGAGCCGGAGCCGGCGCGGCGGCCGGAGCCGGAGCGGCCGGGGCGGGGGCGGCGGCCGGGGCCGCGCCCTTGGCGCCGATGACCGCCAGCTTGGCGCCGACCTCAGCGGTCTCGTCCTCGCCCACGAGGATCTCCAGCAGGGTGCCGGCGGTCGGGGCGGGGATCTCGGTGTCGACCTTGTCGGTGGACACCTCCAGCAGGGGCTCGTCCTCCGCGACCTCCTCGCCGACCTCCTTCAGCCAGCGGGTCACGGTGCCCTCGGTGACGCTCTCGCCGAGCGCCGGGAGCAGGACGTCGGTGCCCTCGGCGCCACCCGCGGGGGCGGCGGCGGGGGCGGGGGCCTCGGCCGCGGGGGCCGGGGTCGGCTCGGGCTGAGCGGCCGGGGCCGGGGCCTCGGCAGCGGCCGGAGCCGGGGCGGCCGCGGGGGCGCCGGTGCCGTCGTCGATGAGGGCCAGCTCGGCGCCGACCTCCACCGTCTCGTCCTCGGCCACCTTGATGGAGGCCAGCACACCCGAAGTCGGGGCCGGGATCTCGGTGTCGACCTTGTCGGTCGACACCTCCAGCAGCGGCTCGTCGGCCTCGACGCGCTCGCCCTCGGCCTTCAGCCAACGGGTGACGGTGCCCTCGGTGACGCTCTCGCCGAGCGCCGGCAGGGTTACGGAAACCGCCATGGTTTCAGTTGCTCCTATCGCAAGTACGGATGTGGTCGCGCCCGGGACTGGGGTCAGTCGTGGGAGTGGAGGGGCTTGCCGGCCAGGGCCAGGTGGGCCTCGCCGAGCGCCTCGTTCTGCGTCGGGTGCGCGTGGATGAGCTGCGCAACCTCGGCCGGCAGGGCTTCCCAGTTGTAGACCAGCTGGGCCTCGCCGACCTGCTCGCCCATACGGTCACCGACCATGTGGACGCCGACCACGGCACCGTCCTTGACCTGGACGAGCTTGATCTCGCCCGCGGTCTTGAGGATCTTGCTCTTGCCGTTGCCCGCCAGGTTGTACTTCAGCGCAACGACCTTGTCCGCGCCGTACAGCTCCTTGGCCTTGGCCTCGGTGATGCCCACCGACGCGACCTCGGGGTGGCAGTACGTGACGCGCGGGACGCCGTCGTAGTCGATCGGGACGACCTTCTGGCCGGCCAGGCGCTCCGCCACCAGCATGCCCTCGGCGAAGCCGACGTGCGCGAGCTGGAGGGTCGGGACGAGGTCACCGACGGCCGAGATGGTCGGAACGTTGGTCTGCATGTACTCGTCGACGAGGACGTAGCCGCGGTCCATCGCGACGCCCTGCTCCTCGTAGCCGAGACCGGCGGAGACCGGGCCGCGGCCGATGGCGACCAGCAGCACCTCGGCCTCGAAGGTCTTGCCGTCGGCGAGGGTGACCTTGACGCCGTCGGCGGTGTACTCGGCCTTGTCGAAGAAGGTGCCGAGGTTGAACTTGATGCCCCGCTTGCGGAAGGCCCGCTCCAGCAGCTTGGAGCTGTTCTCGTCCTCGACCGGGACGAGGTGCTTGAGGCCCTCGATGACGGTGACGTCGGTGCCGAAGGACTTCCACGCCGAGGCGAACTCGACGCCGATCACGCCGCCGCCCAGGATGATGGCCGACTTCGGGACGCGGTCCAGCGTGAGCGCGTGGTCCGAGGAGATGATGCGGTTGCCGTCGATCTCCAGGCCCGGCAGCGACTTCGGCACGGAGCCGGTCGCGAGCAGGACGTGCCGGCCCTGGACCTGCTGGCCGTTGACCGCGACCGAGGTCGGGGAGGACAGCCGGCCCTCGCCCTCGATGTAGGTCACCTTGCGGGAGGCGACGAGACCCTGGAGGCCCTTGTACAGGCCCGAGATGACCTCGTCCTTGTACTTGTGGACGCCCTCGATGTCGATGCCCTCGAAGGAGGTCTTGACACCGAACTGGTCGGCCTCGCGGGCCTGGTCGGCGATCTCGCCGGCGTGCAGCAGAGCCTTCGTGGGGATGCAGCCGTTGTGCAGGCAGGTGCCGCCCAGCTTGTTCTTCTCGATCAGGGCGACGTCGAGACCCAGCTGCGCCCCGCGCAGGGCAGCGGCGTAACCGCCGCTACCGCCTCCGAGGATCACTAGGTCGAAAACGGTGCTGGCGTCGTTCGCCACGTCACGTCCTCCATGCATGGGTGCGCCGGAGCCGGTCCGCGATGACCGGATCGCGGCTGTTGTTCGGCCGCATTAACTTCGGCCCTGGGTAAGGGGGGCCCTGTCCTGCCGAGAACCCATCTTCGCACTTGTTCAACGAAGGCGGGACGCGGGGCCGGGCTCCGGGCGGCGGATCGGCCGCCTCATCGGGGTTACTCGTACGTACTCACGTGCGGATTTCGTTCAGGGCGAACACGCTTCGCCGTCAGCGTACCGACGGCCCCGGGTGCGGGGGACCCGGGGCCGTGCCGGTGCGGTGGGCCAAGGAGCCCGGTCAGCCGAGGTCGCCCTCGGCGGTGTGCTCGGCCAGCCGCAGCAGGGTGCGGACCGCGGAGCCGGTGCCGCCCTTGGGGGTGTAGCCCCAGGGCCCGCCCTCGTGGAAGGCCGGTCCGGCGATGTCCAGGTGGGCCCACGCGATGCCCTCGCCGACGAACTCCTTCAGGAAGAGGCCGGCGACCAGGCCGCCGCCCATCCGCTCGCCCATGTTGGCGATGTCGGCGACCGGGGAGTCCATCCCCTTGCGGAGGTGGCCGGGCATCGGCATCGGCCAGGAGTCCTCGCCGACCTCCTCGGCGATCTCGTGGATCGCGGTGCGGAAGGCGTCGTCGTTGGCCATGATCCCGAAGTGGCGGTGGCCCAGCGCCAGCACCATCGCCCCGGTCAGCGTCGCCACGTCCACGATCGCGTCCGGCGACTCCTCGGAGGCCCGGGTCAGCGCGTCGGCCAGGACCAGCCGGCCCTCGGCGTCGGTGTTGAGCACCTCGACGGTCTTGCCGCTGTACATCGTCAGGACGTCGCCGGGGCGGGTGGCGTTGCCGGAGGGCATGTTCTCGGCGAGCGCCAGCCAGCCGGTGACGTTCACCGGGAGGTTCAGGCGGGCGGCGGCCACCACCGTGGCGAAGACCGCCGCGGCGCCGCTCATGTCGCACTTCATGGTCTCGTTGTGGCCGGCCGGCTTGAGCGAGATGCCGCCCGAGTCGTAGGTGATGCCCTTGCCGACCAGCGCCAGCGTCTTCTCGGCGTCGGCGTGCGTGTGCGCGATCCGCACCAGCCGCGGCGGCGCCTCCGAGCCCTGGCCGACGCCCAACAGGCCGCCGTAGCCGCCCTTCTTGAGCGCCTTCTCGTCCAGCACCTCGACGGTGAGGCCGAACTCCTTGCTGGCGGCCTGCGCCTGGGCCGCGAACTCCTTGGGGTCCAGGGCGTTGGAGGGCGTGTTGATCAGGTCGCGGGCGCGGTTGATCTCCGCGGCCAGCACCTGGGCGCGCTCCGCGGCGGCCTTGAACTCCTTGTCCCGCGGCTTGCCGCCGAGGAGCGTGGCCTCGCCCAGCGGCGCCGACTTGGCGTCGTTCTTCTTGCCCTTGGCGCCCTTCCCACCGGCGTTGTCGCCGCGGAACGCGGTGAAGGAGTACGCGCCCAGCAGCGCGCCCTCGCCCACCGCGGCGGCCGCGCCGGCGTCCGCCGTCGGCAGCGCGAAGGCGGCCTTCTTGGTGCCGGTCAGGGCCCGGGCCGCGCTGCCCGCCGCGCGCCGCAGCGCCTCGTGGTCGTGGTCCTCGCCCTTGGCCGGGGCGTCGCCCAGGCCGACCGCCAGCACGACCGGTGCCTTGATGCCGTCGGCCGCCGGGAGCTTGGTCACCTCGCCCTCGGCGCCACTCGCGCCGAGGGTCTCCAGCACGGCGGCCAACTTGCCGCCGAACGCCTTGTCCACGGCCTCGGCGCCGGGAGCCACCACGACGCCCTTGGCGCCCTTGGCCACGCCGACGACGACGGCATCCGCACGCACCGTTGCGGCGGAAGAAGAACTGAGGGTCAGTGCAGTCACGGTGATGAAGGTCCTGTTCCGTCAGGGGGTATCGGTATGTGCGCATGTGCGCTGCTGCGGCCGAGCCTACGCTCGGCCGGGCCGCCGGGTAGGGCC
The DNA here is from genome assembly GCF_042798755.1 of Streptomyces sp. NPDC057743. Taxonomy (NCBI): domain Bacteria; kingdom Bacillati; phylum Actinomycetota; class Actinomycetes; order Kitasatosporales; family Streptomycetaceae; genus Streptomyces; species Streptomyces sp. NPDC057743. The sequence goes on along the minus strand of NZ_JBHVJX010000002.1, from coordinate 385,533 downwards.
GGTTACGGCACCGGGACCTGAGGGCTGGCCGGTCGTTGACGGTGGCGAGTGCCCAAGTCGCCCTGAAAGAAGGGGAGTTGAGGGGGTGTTTCGGCTCAGCCGAGGGTGAGGAGGACCAGGGCGATCAGGCCGGCGGTCTCCGCCAGGGCGCCGAAGACATCGCCGGTCACCCCGCCGAACCGGCGCCGGCAGTGCCGCAGCAGCAGCTCCCCGGCGGCCAGTCCGGCCAGCGCGGCAAGTCCCGCGTGCAGCGCGCCGTACGGGCCGCCGACGCCCGCGCCGAGCGCCGCGCAGCCGAGCGCCACCAGCGCCGCACACCCCGCGGCCAACGGCACCGGCACGGCCCCGGCGACCGCCGCGCCCAGCCCCTCCGGGCGGGCCGCCGGCACCCCCGCCCGGGAGGCCAGGGTCAGCGCCGCGCGGGCGACGACCGCCGCCACCACCGCGCCGGCCGCGCCGATGGCCCACCCCGCCGCGTACAGCCCGGACAGCGCGGCCACCTGGGCGAGCAGCGCGAACAGCAGGGTGATGACGCCGAACGGCCCGATGTCGGACCGCTTCATGATGCGCAGCGCCTCCTCGGCCGGCTTGCCGCTGCCCAGCCCGTCGGCGGTGTCCGCCAGCCCGTCCAGATGCAGGCCCCGGGTGAGCACCGCGGGCACCACCGCGCTGCCGATCGCGGCCAACAGCGGCCCGCCGCCGAGCAGGAGCACCCACCCGCCCAGCGTCGCCGCGCCCAGGCCGACGACCAGCCCGGCCACCGGCGCGCACAGCATCCCGCCGCGCGCCGCGGCCCGGTCCCAGCGGGCCACCCGCACCGGCAGCACGGTCAGCGTGCCGAACGCGAAGCGCAGCGCGTCGGCAGGGGAGACGGGGGAGGCAGGGGGAGAGGGGGGAGCGGTGTCGGTCACCGCGGCAGGGTACCCGGGGCGGGCGGCGCGAGTGCCGGCCGTGCCGGGCCGCTCACCCGCCGCCCGAGAACTGCACATCGCACGGCTTGCGCGGCCGCCACCGGTCCCAGACCACGCAGATCGCCAACGCCACGGTCACCGCGGCGACATGCTCCTTGCCGGCCAGGTTGTTCTTGATGAACGCCACCTCGACGAGCATCGCGACGACCACCCCGACGCAGGTGAGGCGGGCCCGGTAGCGCCAGCAGACGACCACCGCCAGGCCGACCACCGCCGCCGACGGGCCGGTGTCGACCACGAACTTGTCGGCATCCGGCAGCCCGATCGGACTGTCCGGGCCGATCCACAGGCCGAGCCGCGCGTAGGTCGTCCCGGCGAGCGTGGCCGCGTAGGCGACCAGCAGCGTCTGCCAACGGCCCAGGCAGATCTCGGCGACCCCGAAGACCACCAGGATCTGCGCCAACGCGCCCCACACCGGCAGGTCCAGCGCCGGGACGAACAGCGACAGCGGGGTCCGCAGCAGCGCCAACCACAGGTGCTCGTACGCCTGCACCGAGCCGATGTTCTGCACCGTGTGCAGGCCCCAGGACTGGTTCTGGACGATCTGGAAGACCAGCGTCAGGAAGACCGCGCACAGGGTCAGCGGGATCGCCCGGAGTCTCTGCACCGCCAGCGTCGACCACACCTTCGTCAGGAGCGGTCCCCATTCGGCGCGCGCGGTGCGGCGCAGCGCGGCAACCCCCCGCCGCGCCGCCCGGGCCCGATTCATCTCACGTTCTCCAAATGCTTGCGGTTCAGCCACTTCGGCAGACCTGGCGCTTCGAGGAAACCCTCGGCGCGGGCCGCGGCGATACCGATCCGCAGCACGTCGGTGCTCTTCTCGAAGAGCATGTACCGGGGCTCCCAGACCGGCCGGTACTTGGCGTTGGCGCGGTAGAGCGACTCGATCTGCCACCACCGGGAGAAGAAGCCGAGCAGCGACCGCCACAGGCGCAGCACCGGACCCGCGCCGAGTCGCGACCCCCGTTCGAAGACGGAGCGGAACATCGCGAAGTTCAGCGAGAGTTGAGTGATCCCCACCTCCTGAGCCCGCTGGATCAGCTCCAGCACCATGAACTCCATGAGCCCGTTGTCGGACTCCCGATCCCGCCGCATCAGGTCCAGCGACAGCCCCTTCGCGCCCCATGGCACGAAGCTCAGCAGCGCCCGCAACTCCCCGTCCGCGTCGTGGCATTCGAGCATCACGCAGCGGCCGTCCGCCGGGTCGCCCAGCCGCCCCAGCGCCATCGAGAAGCCCCGCTCGGTGTCCCCGTCGCGCCAGTCGTCGGCCAGGCGCACCAGGCACGCCATCTCGTCGGCGGGGATGTCCTCGTGCCGCCGGATGCGGACCGTGTAGCCGGCCCGCTGGATGCGGTGGTACGCCTGCCGCACGGTGCGCATGGCCCGGCCGGCGAGCGTGAACTCGGCGGTCTCCACGACCGCCTCGTCGCCCAACTCCAGCGCGTCCAGCCCGTGCCGGGCGTAGATCGTGCCGCCCTCCTCGCTCGCGCCCATCACCGCGGGCGCCCAGCCGTGCTCCCGGGCCTCGGCCAGCCAGCGCTCGATCGCCCCCGGCCACGCCTCCGGATCGCCCAGCGGATCGGCCGACGCCAGCGACACCCCGCCGACCACCCGGTACGTCACCGCCGCCTTCCCGCTAGGGGAGAACACCACGCTCTTGTCCCGGCGCAGCGCGAAGTAGCCCAGCGAGTCCCGGTCGCCGTGCCGGGCCAGCAGCCCGCGCAGCCGCTCCTCGTCGTCCGCGGTGATCGGATCGGTGCTGCGCACGGACCGGAACGCGGCCCACAAGACGGCCACCAGCAGCGCCGCGCTGAGCACGTTGATGGTGCCGTTGACCCAGTTCGGGGTGGTGATCCCGGGGAAGGCGCGGTCGTCGGCGGCCAGCGACACCAGCCGCAGCAGGCCGTACCGCCAGCGCTCGCCCCACGTCGAGGGGCCGGACGCCTGGTTGGTGGCCGTCACCAACAGGGCCGCCAGCACCGAGGTGACCAGCAGGCCGCCGGCCGCGGTCAGCGCCGCCAGCTTGGGGTTGGCCCGGTCGCCCTTGGCGTAGAACTCCCTGCGGCCGGCCACCAGCGCCGCGGTGAACAGCAGCGTCAGCGCCAGCGACACCCAGTTCTGCGGGTGCGCCCGGAACTCCGGGGAGAGCGCCATGACCACGGTCACCAGCAGCAGGAACGCCCCGGACAGCACCAGGTTCAAGATCCACGCCGCCCGCTTCCGCCGGCGCAGCGTCACCGCCAGGAACAGCGAGAAGGCGCCCGAGGCGAAGCCGGCGGTGAGCAGGTACGGCGTGAAGAAGTCCGCGGCGTTGTGCCGCCGGATGTCGTTGCCGAACGACACCCACACCGCCCCGAGGACATTGATGAACGTGACGGCGCGCAGGTACCAGAGGCCGAATGCGGCGCCGCGCCGCGCCCACCGGCCGCGGGGGCGGTCTTCCTCCGGACTCAAAGCGATGTCTCCCCATAAAAACGTGCAAAACGCGATCTTACGGGGAGCCGTCGCCGGGCCGGTCGGTGCGGTCGCGGCCGGGCGGCGCGCGGGCGCGGTCAGCGGATCAGTCGCGTACCGGAAGCTCCGCCGCCAGGGCCGCCGCCGCCCGCACCAGCGGGAGGGCCAGCAGCGCCCCGGTCCCCTCGCCCGCTGTGACGCCGTGATCGAGCAGAGGGTTGAGCGCGATCCGGTCCAGCGCCTTGGCCTGCGCCGGCTCGCCGCTGACCTGGCCGGCCACCCACCAGTCCGGCGCCCGGAACGCGGCCCGCTGCGCCACCAGCGCGCACGCCGCACTGACCACGCCGTCCAGGATCACCGGGGTGCGGCGCACCGCGCTCTGGAGCAGGAAGCCGGTGAGCGCGGTCAGGTCCGCGCCGCCGACGGTCGCCAGCAGCTCCAACTGGTCGCCCAGGACCGGCCGGGCCCGCCGCAGTGCGTCCCGGATCGCCGCGCACTTGCGCATCCAGGCCAGGTCGTCGATCGGGTGGCCGCCCCGCCCGGTGACGACCGAGGCGTCCGTGCCGCACAGCGCGGCGATCAGGGTGCCGGCGGCGGTGGTGCCGCCCACGCTCAGATCGCCCAGGACGACCAGGTCGGTGCCGGCGTCCGCCTCCTCGTCGGCGAGCGCCATGCCGGCCCGGAACGCGGCCTCGGCCTCGTCGGCGGTCAGCGCGTCCTCGATGTCGATCCGCCCCGAGCCGCGCCGGACGCGGTGCCGGGTGACCTCCGCCGGCAGCTCCTCCGGGTCGCAGTCCACCGCCATGTCCACCACGCGCACCGGCACCCCGGCGCTACGCGCCAGCACCGCGACCGGGCTCGCCCCGTCCAGGACGGCCCGCACCAGGTCCTTGGTGCCGCCGGCCGGCCGGGCCGAGACGCCGAGTTGGGCGATGCCGTGGTCGCCGGCGAACAGCAGCACCCGCGGCTGCTCGATCGGCCGGACCGGCACCCGCTGTTGGACGGCGGCCAGCCACCCGCCGAGCTCGTCCAGCCGGCCCAGGGCGCCGGGCGGCACGGCCGTCCGGGCCCGCCGCTCCTCGGCGGCCCGGCGCACGTCGCCGTCGGGGCGCTCGATCAGGTGGGCGAAGTCATCGAGGTTCAGGGCGCTCATTGGGCGCAGATTACCGGCATCGGCGCGCCGGCGCGGCGGCCGGCAGGGACGGCGCCGCAGCCGCCCCCGGTGCGCGCCGCGCTCCGCCGACGGTCCGTCACCGGGCGCCCCGCGCCGCGAACCGCACCGCGCAGACCACCGGCCGTGGCCCGGACCGGCCGCCCGGCGAATCGCCCGCGGCCAGCGGCCGGGTGTGCACCGCGGCGACGCCCGGGTGGAGCCGGGCCGGCAGCGCCAGCGCCGCGGCCCACCAGGGCAGCGCGTCCACCACCAGCGCCCCGCCCGGGAAGTGCGCCGCGCACACCCCAAGCAACTCCCGGAGCGTGCCGGCGGGCGCCCCCGCCACCGCCACGACGACCCCGCGCTCCACCGGGCCCACCAGGGCGGGCCAGTCCGCGCCGGGCCCGGTACGGGCGACGGTGCGCCGCCGTGGCCCGTCCGGCAGCACCATCCGGCGGGCCGCGGCGTCCGCCGTCGGCAGCACCGACAGCCAGGTCAGCCGGCCGTTGTCGAGCCGTCCGAAGCCGGTGCCGAGCCCCTCGCCGAGCGCGACCACGGTGGCGTGTGGACGGCGCCGCAGATAGCCGCGGACGGCCGCCTCGGCGGTGGCGCTCAGCTCACCGGGGCGGGCGGGGGCACGCTCCGGGACGGCCGCGGCGGACGGCCCGGTGGGGGAGAAGAGGGCGGGCGGAAGCGAGGACGGCCCGACGGCGCCGACGACAGGGGCGGGTCCGTCATACCGGAAAGGTTCGGTCACGGCTCCAGCGGACCGGTCGGCGCGCCCCAGGGCAAGCGGACACGGGCCGCGCCGGGCCGCCGTCAGCCGCGCAGCGCAAGCGCCTGGCCCGCGACCACCAGCAGCACCTGCTCGCACTCGGCGCCGAACGCCGCGTTCAGCCGGCCCAGTTCGTCCCGGAAGCGGCGCCCGGCCGGGGTCGCCGGGACGACGCCCGAACCGACCTCGTTGCTCACCGCCACCACCCGCCGCCGGGCCTGCCGCACGGCCGTCACCAGCGCCTCGCAGCGCTCCCGCAGCGCCCGCCGGCCGCCCGCCTCCCAGGTTGCGTCGTCCCACGCCCCGGCCTCGTCCATGGCGTGCGTCAGCCACAGCGCCAGGCAGTCGATCAACAGCGGCGGCGCGGTCTGAGGCTTCGCCAGCAGCGGCACCAGATCGCAGGTCTCCGCGGTCCGCCAGCCCGCCGGGCGCCGCTCGCGGTGCAGCGCCACCCGCTGCGCCCAGTCCGCGTCGCCCTCCCGCGTGCCGCCGGTGGCCACGTAGACCACCTCGGGGAACGCCAGCAGCCGCCGCTCGGCCTCCACCGACTTCCCGCTGCGCGCCCCGCCCAACACCAGCGTCCGGCGCGGCAGATCGGGCACCGCGTGGTACTCGCCGACCACCAGGGACGTGCCGTCCGGCACCGCGCGGGCGCCCAACGCGGCCAGCCGGCGGTGGAGTTCGGGCCCCGGCGGCACCGCGTGGTCGAGGTGTACCGCGACCACGTCGGTCGCCGCGTCCACCGCGCCGCTCGCCCGCAGCCTGGCCAACGCCTCCGGCCGCGCCAGCACGTCCAACAGCACCAGGTCGTACGGCCCCGGGCCGCCCGCCGTCGAAGTCGGGCCGCCCGCGGCGCCGTTGGCCTCGCCCAGCCCGGCCGGGGCCGCGCCCGGCGGCAGGTACAGCAGCCGCTCGCCGTCGCCGCCGGTGACCTCGTAGCCGGTGCCCGGGACGTCCACCGCGACCGCCCGCACCCGGTGCCCGCCCAGCAGCGCCAACGCCCGCCCGTCGGCGACCCGGCCCGGCTGCGGCAGCCCCGCCGGCACCTCCAACGCCGGCCCGTCGTGCGGATGCGAGAGCAGCACCTGACGCACCCCGCCCAGCGACCGGCCCGCCCGGGCGGCCGCGAACGCCGGCCCCGGCGTCAGGTCGAGCAGCAGCACGCCGTCGACGAGCAGGGCGGTCGCCGCCCGGGCCTCGTCGCCGACGGCGGTCGCACAGGCGGCGCACGGGCAGTCGGGGCGCGGCAGCCCCTGCGGGGCCCCGGTGCCGAGGAGAGTCAGGTCCACGCGCGTAAGTCTCTCGTGTTCGGACGGCGCGAGCGCGCGGGGCGCCCACCGGAGACCGCCGTTGGGCGGCCGGAGAGTTGAGGAGTGCCTCTCGACAGGGCCGTTAGGCTTCCGATCAAGTGGGGATCCACGATCACCAGGCACGGCGCGGGGCGGGAGATCCGGCCTCGCGCGGGGATCGGCGGACCCGGTGGGACTCCAAGGAGGCGCACATGGCGTGGACGTGGCGGTTCGAGAAGACGGACGGTTCGGAGGCGGTGCCCACCGTGGAACCGGAGGAGTTCACGACCCAGGGGGACGCCGAGTCCTGGATCGGGGAGCAGTGGCGCAACCTCCTCGACGGCGGCGTCGACCAGGTCCGGCTCTTCGAGGACGGCAGCGAGGTCTACCCGGGGCCGATGAGCCTGCACACAGACGAGGGGTGAGCGGCAGTGGGGGCCGGCGCGCGCCGGCCCCCGTGTCCGCTGCCTCAAGGGTCCCGCTGAGCGGGCCCCGTCTAAAAGGTCAGGGCCGCTGGCCGCGCTTGACCTGCGGCTTGGGCAGCCGCAGCCGGCGCATCTGGAGCGTGCGCATCACCGCGTAGGCGCGGGCGCCCTTGACGTTCTCCTTGGGGAAGCGCTCTTCGAGCCGCTTGCCCAGCCGGAACCAGATCACCACCGAGTCCACGACGATCAGCACGATGATCACCAGCCACAGCAGCAGCGCCAGCGACTGGATCTGCGGCACCCGGATCATCGTCAGCACCAGGATGATCACGGCCACGGGCAGGAAGAACTCCGCCACGCACCACCGGGAGTCGACGTAGTCGCGGGCGAAACGGCGCACCGGGCCCTTGTCGCGCACCGGCAGATAGCGCTCGTCGCCGTTGGCCAGCGCCTCCCGCTGGCGGGCCATGTCGACGCGGCGGGCCTCCCGCTGCGCCTTGGCGGCGTCCTTGCGGTTGGTCGGTGTCTGCGCGCGGGTGCGGCGCTGCGACTGGGCGGCGCTGCGCTTGGGCGTCGGGCGGCCCTTGGGGGCCTGCGGGTCGCGGGGCTGCTGGGGCTCGGACGCGGTCACCTTGGAGGCCGCGGCCTGCTCATCCTTCGAACGGCTTCGGAACACAACACCCAAGAGTACGTGCTCGCCGAGAATGAGCCAGGGGCGACGGGGAACGATCCGAAAACGGCGCCCGCGCTCCGTGCGCGCGGGCACATCCGGACAGACCGGGCAGTGCGCCGGCGCACCGGGGTCGCCCTACTCCCTGGGCTGGAGAAGCCGGGCGCCCTGATCGTCCTGGAGGAGGAGCGCATCCGGGCCCGAACAGTGCGGTAATGGAAGCAAGGCCCGTACTGTGGGGTCTGTAGATGTGCTGGAGCCTAAGCCCGATGAAAGTCGGGTCAGAAGGGGGCGCGCGAGGCCCATGAGCGATGGTGTCATGAAGCGGATGGGGATGATCTTCCGCGCGAAGGCCAACAAGGCCCTTGACCGGGCTGAAGACCCGCGCGAGACCCTCGACTACTCGTACCAGAAGCAGCTCGAACTGCTGCAGAAGGTACGCCGCGGCGTCGCCGACGTGGCGACCTCCCGCAAGCGCCTGGAGCTGCAGCTCAACCAGCTCCAGGGCCAGTCCGCCAAGCTGGAGGACCAGGGCCGCAAGGCGCTGGCGCTCGGCCGCGAGGACCTGGCCCGCGAGGCGCTGACCCGGCGCAGCGCGTTGCAGCAGCAGGTCACCGACCTGGAGACGCAGCACCAGACGCTCCAGGGCGAGGAGGAGAAGCTCACGCTCGCCGCGCAGCGGCTCCAGGCCAAGGTCGACGCCTTCCGCACGAAGAAGGAGACGATCAAGGCCACGTACACGGCCGCCCAGGCGCAGACCCGGATCGGCGAGGCGTTCTCCGGCATCTCCGAGGAGATGGGCGACGTCGGCCTGGCGATCCAGCGCGCCGAGGACCGGACCGCGCAGCTCCAGGCCCGGGCCGGCGCCATCGACGAGCTGATGGCCTCCGGCGCGCTGGACGACCCGTCCGGCATGGCCAAGGACGACATCACCGCCGAGCTGGACCGGCTCTCCGGCGGCAGCGACGTCGAGCTGGAGCTCCAGCGGATGAAGGCCGAGCTGGCCGGGCCGTCCGCCCAGCAGCAGGCCATCGAGGGCGGCCAGGGCGGTGCCGCCCAGCAGGCACCGCAGCAGCAGCACCCGCGTCTCGACAAGCAGTGACCGACGGCGGCGGGCCGCCCCAGCGCAAGGAGGCGGTCCGGCGCCGCCGCGACCTCGCCCGACCGGAACCAAGGGAGACCGTCGTGATCGTACGGATCATGGGGGAGGGGCAGGTGAAGCTGGACGATGCCCACTTCATCGAGCTCAACAAGCTGGACGACGAACTGCTCGCCGAGATGGAGAGCGGTGACGAGGCCGGATTCCGGCGCACCCTCGGGGCCCTGCTGGACTCGGTCCGCCGCCTGGGCTCCCCGCTGCCGGACGACGCCCTGGAACCCTCCGAACTGATCCTCCCCGGCCCGGACGCCAGCCTGGCCGAGGTCCGGGAGATGCTCAGCGACGACGGCCTGATCCCCGGCTGACCGGCCGGTACACCGCACACCCAGCGCACTACGGCAGCGCCCCGGCCCCCGCGTGGGACCGGGGCGCTACCGTTTCCTGATGTGACCGCCCCGAGCCCCTGCCCCGCGCGCCGCGACGCCGTCCCGGACGCGACCCGGGTCGCCCGGCTCCGCCAGTGGAACCTGACGCATCCGCTCATCTTCGACGCCGCCGTGGCCGCGGTGGCGTTCGTGGCGATCCTGTGCGGCGCGGTGGCCGGCCCGCACGGCCCGCACGGCGCCCACCTGCCCCGGTTCGGCGCCCGCGAACTCACCGCCACCACCGTGGTGTTGGCCGTCCTCGCCTGCGGCGCGCTGGTGCTGCGCCGCCGGCTGCCGCGCACGGTGCTCGCGGTGACCGGCGCGCTGACCATCGTCGAACTGGTCGCCCAGTCCAACGACCCGCGCGCCCCGGTCGCCGGCGCCGCGGTGATCGCCCTGTTCACCGTCGCCTCCCGCACCGACCGCCCCACCACCTGGCGGATCGGCGCCCTGACCTGCGTGGTGCTGACCGCCGCGGCGATGTTCTTCGGCCACCGCGCCTGGTACGCCCAGGAGAACCTCGCGATCTTCGCCTGGACCGGGATGGCCGCGGCCGCCGGCGACGCGGTCCGCAGCCGCCGGGCCTACGTCGACGCCATCCGCGAGCGCGCCGAGCGCGCCGAGCGCACCCGCGAGGAGGAGGCCCGCCGCCGGGTCGCCGAGGAGCGGCTGCGCATCGCCCGCGAGCTGCACGATGTGGTCGCCCACCACATCGCGCTGGTCAACGTCCAGGCCGGGGTCGCCTCGCACGTCATGGACAACCGGCCCGACCAGGCCAAGCAGGCCCTGGCCCACGTCCGGGAGGCGTCCCGGTCGGCGCTGGACGAACTGCGCGCCACCGTCGGCCTGTTGCGGCAGTCCGACGACCCGACGGCGCCCACCGAACCGGCGCCCGGCCTCGGCGTCCTGGACCAGCTCGTCGAGGGGTTCGTCCGGGCCGGCCTGCCGGTCGCCCTGGAGCTGCCGCCCGGGCCAGGACCCGCGCTGCCCGCCTCGGTGGACCTGACCGCCTACCGGATCGTCCAGGAGGCGCTCACCAACGTCCGCAAGCACGCCGGCGACGGCGCCCGCGCCACGGTGCGGATCGTGCACACCGACGGCGCGCTGACCGTCACCGTCCTCGACGACGGCCACGGCGCCGCGCCGGACGGCCCGGACAGCCCGGACGGCTCCGAGGAGGGGGCCGTGACCGGGCCCGGCGGCGGCCATGGTCTGATCGGGATGCGCGAGCGGGTGCAGGCGCTGGGCGGCACGGTCGTCACCGGCCCCCGCGTGGCCGGCGGCTTCCAGGTGCGGGTCACGCTGCCGTTGGGCGGCGCGCGCACCGCGGGGACGACATGAGGACGAGGGCGGCTAGATGACCATCAGGGTGCTGTTGGCCGACGACCAGACGCTGTTGCGCAGCGCGTTTCGGATCCTGGTCGACTCCGAGCCGGACATGCGGGTGGTGGGCGAGGCGTCCGACGGGGCGCAGGCGTACGAACTGGCCCGCGCCGAGCGCCCGGACGTGGTCCTGATGGACATCCGGATGCCGGGCACCGACGGGCTGGCCGCCACCCGCATGATCGGCCAGGACCCGGAGCTGACCGGCGTGAAGGTGGTCATCTTGACCACGTTCGAGGTCGACGACTACGTCGTTCAGTCGCTGCGGGCCGGCGCCAGCGGCTTCCTGGGCAAGGGCGCCGAGCCGGACGAGCTGCTGCACGCGATCCGGATCGCGGCCGGCGGGGAGGCGCTGCTGTCGCCGGCCGCGACCAAGGGGCTGATCGCCAAGTTCCTCGCGCAGGGCGAGGGGACCGGCGGCGACGGGGCCGGCGGACCGAAGTCCGAGCGGCTGGCCACCCTCACCGGCCGGGAGCGCGAGGTGCTGGTGCTGGTCGCCGGCGGGCTCTCCAACGACGAGATCGCCGAGCAGCTCGACGTCAGCCCACTCACCGTCAAGACCCACGTCAACCGCGCGATGGCCAAGCTGGGCGCCCGCGACCGGGCCCAACTCGTCGTCGTCGCCTACGAGTCGGGGCTGGTCCGCCCGCGGGCGCACTGACGCGGAGCAGGGGCCCGTACGCCCAGGGGTGCAGGGCGGGTGGAGCCGCCCGTACTACGGACGCGGTACGGGCGGCGGCCGGAAACCGACCTGCGAGCGAGGGAAACCGGCCTGGTCATGGCGGAGGGTGTAGGTGGGCCGGTCTCGGCCCTCCCGCAGGGCCGGAACCCGGCTGAAGCCGGCGTTCCCGCGCCCCGATCCGGCTTTGCTGAACAGAAGAGAGAGACCCCCACCCATGTCCTGGCTGTCCCGAATCAGCCTCGTACAACGGGGCCTGATAGCGCTGATGTCGATCGTCGCGATCGCCTTCGGCGCCATCGCGATCCCGCAGCTCAAGCAGCAGCTCCTGCCCTCCATCGACCTGCCGATGGTCTCGGTGGTCGCCCCGTACCAGGGCGCCTCGCCCGACGTCGTCGAGAAGCAGGTGGTCGAGCCGCTGGAGAACGGCCTCCAGGCCGTCAACGGCATCAAGAGCGTCACCTCGACGTCGAGCGAGGGCTCGGGCGTCGTGATGGCGGAGTTCGACTACGGCAACGACTCCAAGACCCTGGTCGCCGACGTCCAGCAGGCCGTCAACCGGGCCCGGGCCAAGCTGCCCAAGGACGTGGACCCGCAGGTGGTCTCCGGCGGCACCGACGACCTGCCCACCGTCGTCCTCGCCGTCTCCTCCACGACGAAGGACCAGCAGACCCTCGCCGACCAGCTCAATCGCACCGTCGTCCCGGACCTGAAGAACATCGACGGCGTCGGCCAGGTCAACGTCAGCGGGGTGCAGGACCGGATCGTCGCGGTCACCCCCGACGACGCCAAGTTGGCCGCGGCCGGCCTGAATTCCGCCGCGCTCGGCCAGGCGCTGCAGGCCGGCGGCACCGCGGTGCCGGCCGGCGCCTTCTCCGAGGGCGGCAGCAGCAAGACCGTGCAGGTCGGCGCCGGCTTCACCTCGGTCGGCCAGATCAAGGACCTGATGGTCACCCCGGCGGCCGGCGGTATGGGCGGCGGTCAGGGCGGCAAGGCGGTCCGGCTCGGCGACGTCGCCACCGTCAAGGAGACCTCGGCCACCCCGACCTCGATCACCCGCACCGACGGCAAGCCCAGCCTCTCGGTCAGCGTGACGATGAACCAGGACGGCAGCGCGGTCGCCATCTCCGACGCCGTCAAGGGCAAGCTGGACGCCATCCACAAGGACCTGGGCGCCGGCTCCCACGTCACCATCGCCTCCGACCAGGGACCGCAGGTCTCCAAGTCCATCGAGTCGCTGACCACCGAGGGACTGCTCGGCCTGGTCATGGCCGTGATCGTGATCCTGGTCTTCCTGTTGAGCCTGCGCTCGACCCTGGTCACCGCGGTCTCCATCCCGCTGTCCGTGGTCATCACCCTGATCGCGCTGTGGATCGGCGACCTCTCCCTGAACATGCTCACCCTGGGCGGCCTGACCATCGCCATCGGCCGGGTCGTGGACGACTCGATCGTCGTCCTGGAGAACATCAAGCGGCACCTGGGCTACGGCGAGGAGCGCCGCGAGGCCATCCTCAAGGGCGTCAAGGAGGTCTCCGGCGCGATCACCTCCTCGACGCTGACCACGGTCGCGGTCTTCCTCCCGATCGGCGTGGTCGGCGGCATGGTCGGCGCCCTGTTCGGCTCCTTCTCCATCACCGTCACCGTCGCGCTGCTCTCCTCCCTGCTGGTGTCGCTGACCGTGGTGCCGGTGCTGTCGTACTGGTTCCTGCGCGCCCCGCAGATACCCACCGGCACCGACCCCGAGGAACTGCGCCGCAAGGCCGAGGAGAAGGAGTCCCGCAGCGCCCTGCAGCGGCTCTACGTCCCGGTGTTGCGCTTCGCCACCCGCCGCCGCGCCATCAGCCTGCTGATCGCCGTGGCGGTCCTGTTGGGCACCTTCGGCATGGCGCCGCTGCTGAAGACCACCTTCTTCGACCAGGGCAAGCAGGACACCCTCAGCATCAAGCAGGAGCTCAAGCCCGGCACCAGCCTGAGCGCGGCCGACGCGCAGGCCAAGCGGGTCGAGAAGGTGCTCGCGGCCAACAAGGACGTGCAGGACTACCAGGTCACCGTCGGCTCCTCCGGGATGATGGCGGCCTTCGGCGGCGGCTCCAGCGCCAACCAGGCCAGCTACCAGGTCAAGCTCAAGGGCTCCGCCGACTCCGACAAGGTCACTAAGGACCTGCACGCCGCGCTGGCCAAGCTGGGCCCGGCCGCCGGCGACACCTCCGTCACCGCGGGCGGCGGCGGCTTCGGCAACCAGAACCTCAGCGTGGTGGTCAAGGCCGCCGACGCCGGCGTGCTGAAGCAGGCCAGCGAGCAGGTCCGCACGGCCGTCGCCGGCCTGGACCACGTCACCGACGTCCAGAGTGACCTGGCGCAGAGCGTGCCGCGGATCTCCGTGACGCCCAACGACAAGGCCGCCGCGGCCGGTTACACCCAGGCCACGCTCGGCGGGGCCGTCGCCCAGGCCGTCAACGGCACCCCCAGCGGCAAGGCCGTCCTCGACGACACCGAGCGCGACATCGTCATCAAGTCGGCCCACCCGGCCACCACCGAGGCCCAGTTGAAGGACCTGCCGCTGCCGACCCCGTCCGGGATGGCCAAGCTCGGCGACCTGGCCACCGTCAAGACGGTGCCCGGACCGGTGCAGATGACCCGGATCGACGGCGCTCGCTCGGCGACCGTCACCGCCAAGCCGACCGGCGACAACACCGGCGCGGTCTCCGCCAAGCTCCAGAGCGAGATCAAGTCGCTGAAGCTGCCGGCCGGCGCCACCGCCACCGTCGGCGGCGTCTCCCAGGACCAGTCCGACGCGTTCGGCAAGCTCGGCCTCGCCATGCTGGCCGCCATCGCGATCGTCTTCCTGCTCCTGGTGGGCACCTTCCGCTCGATCATCCAGCCGCTGATCCTGCTGATCTCCATCCCGTTCGCGGCGACCGGCGCGCTCGGTCTGTTGGTCGCCACCGGCACCCCGATGGGCGTCCCGGCGATGATCGGCATGCTGATGCTGATCGGCATCGTGGTCACCAACGCCATCGTGCTGATCGACCTGATCAACCAGTACCGGGCCAAGGGCTACGGCGTCGTCGAGGCGGTCATCGAGGGCGGCCGGCACCGGCTCCGCCCGATCCTGATGACCGCGCTGGCCACGATCATGGCGCTGCTGCCGATGGCGCTGTCGATCACCGGCGACGGCGGCTTCATCTCCCAGCCGCTGGCCGTGGTCGTGATCGGCGGTCTGATCACCTCCACCCTGCTCACCCTCCTCCTCGTCCCGACGCTCTACGCGATCATCGAGCTCCGCAAGGAGCGCCGGGCGAAGAAGAAGGCGGCCAAGCGGGCCGGGCGGGACGGCAACCCCGCGGCCCCCGCGGACGCCGACCGGACCCCGGAGCCGGCCGGGGTCTGACGCCCGTCCGTACCGGATGACCCCACCGGAGCCCCCGCCGCCGCACACCAGCGGCCGCGGGGGCTCTTCGCGTGCGAGCGCGGCCCCGACCGACCCCTGGCCAGGAAGCGGCGATCGTCACCCGCCCGTGGCTTGTGCCTCCTCCTATCGGGTACCTGACCCTCGGGCGGCAACACCGCCCCGACGAAGGGGGATTCCATGGGAAAGCACGGAGACGGCAAGGGCGGCACGGACGGTGACAAGCGGCAGAGCCCGCGTGAGTCCGACGGCCAGTGGAACAAGCCGGTGAGCAACCCGCCCGAGAAGAAGTAGAGGAGCGGCATCCCATGTCCTCGCCGGGTCGGTTGGTGGAGATCCTGCGCAACAAGGGCGTTCTGACGCCGGGTTGGGCACCGACCGTCGCCGCGGTCGACCGCGCCCACTTCGTTCCCGACACGTTCGAGGTGGAGGGCCGCACCGTCACCCGCGCCGCCGACGAGGCCGAGTGGCGGCGCATGGTCTATGCCGATCTCCCGCTGATCACCCAGTACAACGACGGGCAGACACCGGGGGACGGCCAGGTCGGCTTCCCCACCTGTTCGACCTCCATGCCGTCCCTGATGCTCGCCATGGACGCCATCGTCCAAGACGGCGACGCGGTACTGGAGATCGGGACCGGCACCGGCTACCACGCCGCGTGGCTCGCCCACCGCCTCGGCGAGGACCGCACCACCACCATCGAGACCGACGCGATCCTCCACGGCCTCGCCCGCCGCAACCTCGAACGGGCCGGCCTGCGCCCGCACACCGTCCTCGGCGACGGCCTGCTGGGCGCCCCCGAGCGCGCCCCCTACGACCGGACCATCGCCACCTGCACGGTCCGCGACATCCCCTACGCCTGGGTCGCCCAGACCGCCGACGGCGGCACGATCCTCACCCCGTGGGGCTCCTCGTTCCACTCCTACTCGTTCGCCACCCTCACCGTCCACGACGGCGAGGCGACCGGCGGCTTCTCCGGCCGCCCGTCCTTCATGTGGGCGCGCCAGCAACGCCGTTCCTACGGCCGCATCGGCGACTGGTACAAGGGCGAGCAGGGCGACGTCGCCACCACGGACCTCGACCCCCGCGTCCTCGAAGACGACCCCGACGCCCGCTTCGCCGTCGGCCTGCGCGTCCGGGACGCCTGGCCGCTGCTGTACCCGGCCGACGACGGCAGCGACGAGGCCACGTACTGGCTCTTCGACGACGCCCACACGTCCTGGGCGACGGTCGAGTACGTCCCCGGCCGCGACGCGTACGAGACCGAGCAGTACGGCCCGCGGCGCCTGTGGGACGAGGTCGCGGCGGCGTACCGCGACTGGCGCGAGGCCGGCAGCCCGCCGCGCTCCGCCTACCGCATCAGCATCAGCCCGTCCCGACAGTGGGTCGGGACGGGCTGAACTGGGCTTTCCGCTCTAGCCCTTGAGCGTCTGGATGAAGGCCGTCCAGGCAGCGGCGGGGACGACGAGCGCGGGGCCGTTGGGGGTCTTGCTGTCGCGGACGGGGACGATTCCGGGGAAGTCGTCGGCGATCTCGACGCACGCGCCGCCGCTGGAGTTGCTGTAGCTGCTCTTGCGCCAGCGGGCGGTGCTCAGTTCGGGGGTGTGTCGCATGGCCTGTACTCCTCCACCGCTCGGTCTCGGTTTTCTGCGTCAGCTCTTCAGCGTCTGGATGAAGGCCGTCCAGGCGTCGGTCGGGATGACAAGCGCCGGGCCGTCGGGGTTCTTGCTGTCACGAATGGGGACCATGCCGGGGAAGTGGTCGGCGATCTCGACGCAGCTGCCCCCGTTGGTGTTGCTGTAACTGCTCTTGCGCCAGCGGGCGGTGCTCAGTTCGGGGGTGTATCGCACGGCTTGTACTCCTCCATTGCTTTCCGGATCACTTCTGCCGACGCGGTCAGCGAGAGAGCGTTGGCCCGCAGCACTTCGTACTGCCGCCGCCACTTTTTCACTGCACCCCGGTCCTCGTAGAGGTGCGCGGTCTCGATGCCTTCTTCGTAGGCCACCACGGAGTCATTCGGCAGTGTCAGCAGGTTGAGGGCGCCGCCCATGAGCGAGTGTGGGCCCGAACTGAACGGCATCACCTGAACCTTACTGTTCGGAGTATCCGCCTGCTCAAGCAGCACTTCCAGCTGTTTGCGCATGCATTCCCTGTCGCCGACGACTCGCCGGAGCACGGATTCATCGATGATCGCCCACCGAAAAGGGGGCGAATCCGACCGCAGGAGCTGCTGTCGTGAGAGACGGGCGTTGACGCGTTCCTCCACTTCATCCCTGGACAGGTCCTCCTGGCAGCGGAGCAGTTCGTAGGCATACTCCCGGGTCTGCAACAAGCCTGGGACAACGTGAGGTTCGATCACTTCGATGGCCTCGGCCTGCGCTTCACAGTCCATGAACCGCTGGTACTGATCCGGATGCGCCTCCCGCTTCGCCAGTTGATACAGCCCATGGAAGTGCTTCCCCGTCCCGAACGCCGCGTCCAGCGCCGGCGGAAGCTCCGGTGGCGGCATCAACTCCGCGGTCTCGACGCGGGCCAGGTTGCTCTTGCTGGAGTTCACGATGTCGGCCAGCTGGACCAGCGACATCCCGACCTCCTCGCGGTGGCGGCGCAGTTCCGAGCCGAAGTAGTGCCGGGCCGACACATACGGCGTCAGGGACTTGGGAGCGAACTTCACGGGTGGTTTCCGCCTTTCGGGCTTTCGAATCTTCCCGTTCCAACGCGGGGACGGCGCACGCCTGTTGGGGCCGCATCCCGCAGCGCGACGATGGCGATACAGACGGTAAGCACAGCCGAGATCCGAACTCCAGCCCCCGCAAGCGTGCTCCTCACCGGGGGCGGCACCCGTCGAAAGGACAGCCCACCATGGCCCAACGCACCACTCCGCCACGGCTGTTGCCCTGGACCCGGGACGACGGGGCGCCGTGCTACCTCATCACCGACGATCCGCACAGCCGGCTGTCGCTGCTGGCCGACGACGTGGAGGAGGAGATGCTGGCCGCCGCCGGAAAGCTCCTCGCGGACACCGATCCGCCGCCCGGGCCGGAGGCGGACCGGCGGGAGTTGTGCGGGCTGGTCGCCGGGTTGCGCGCGGCGCTGTGCGACGTCCGGCGGATCGCCGTCAGTCGGGGCGAGCGGCTGCCGGAGCCCTGCGACCACGGCGCGACCGAGGAAGGCGGCGACGGCAAGACGCACTGCGCGTCCTGCCGTCAGCAGCTCTATCTCTGACGGAAGGACCCGGCCCCGACCCCGGGCCGGCGTTCACCACCGCACCGCCGTGAAGTCCACCGGCCGCGGCCGCAGTTCCCGGGTCCGGGCGGCCAACTGCCGCATCCGCCGCCCCATTTCCTCCGCCGGCAGCCGCCTGCGGTCCCCGTGCCCGGGCAGCAGCCAGGAGAAGCGCAGTTGGTCCACGGTCCGGGCCAGCGACGCCGCCAACTCCGTGATGGAGTACCAGGTGACGCTCTCGGCCACCTCGATGTCCCCGGTGGCCCGCGACCAGTAGAAGCTGTCGCCGCTGAAGCAGTACCGCTCGTCCGCGACGTAGAGCACGCTGCCCAGGGTGTGGCCGGGCAGCGGATGGGCCACCACGCCCTCGACGATCTCCACCGGGTCGGTGCCGCGCAGCACCCGGTCCGCGTCCGGCGCCGCGTCCAAGTCCCCCTCGTGGATCCACAGCCGGGCCCCGAACCGGTCGGCGTAGCGGCGGCCGTGCGCGGCGTGGTCCCGGTGGGTGAGCAGCACGTCGGTCACCGCCCCGGCCGCCTCGAACCGCGCGGCCAACGGCTCGGCGAACCGCGGGGTGTCGACCATCAGTTGGGACCCGTCCGGCCGCCGCAGCAGATACGCGTTGGCGCCGGCGGTGTGCCGCGAGTTGTGCCCGCAGAAGCTGACCGCGTCGTCCAGCCGCAGCGGGAACGGGTCCCACTGCGGCGCCACCCGCCCGTCCCGCCGCCGCACCGAACGCGTCGGGCAGGCGAACGCCACGGCGTGCAACTGCCGTTCCTCCTCGGCCCCGCGCGGCTGCCGGACCACCTCGGAGCGGCCGTCGACCTCCTCGATCAACCCCGGCGCGAGCTGGCGCGCCACATCGCAGTTGGTGCAGCGGTCGTCCACGTACCAGTCGCCGGCGGCGCTGTCCGCCCGGCGCGCCGCACGGTCGTCCTCGGTGCTGCTCACGGTCCTGCTGCCTCCTCGGCCCTGGGCCCGGCCGGCCCGTCGGTTCCTGCGGCATCGAGGGTCCCCCGCGGTCCCGGAAAAGCGGAAGGGGCGCCGGGCCTTGTTTCTCCCGGGCGCCCCGTCTCTCCTGTCGGTGCCGCTACGGCAGCGCCAGCATCCGCTCCAGCGCCAGCTTGGCGAAGTGCTCGGTCTCCGCGTCGACTTGGATGCGGTTGACGACCTTGCCGTCGGCCAGCGACTCCAGCGCCCACACCAGGTGCGGCAGGTCGATGCGGTTCATCGTCGAGCAGAAGCAGACCGTCTTGTCGAGGAAGACGATCTCCTTGTCCTCGGCCGCGAAGCGGTTGGCCAGGCGGCGGACGAGGTTCAGCTCGGTGCCGATCGCCCACTTCGAGCCGGCCGGCGCCGCCTCAAGCGCCTTGATGATGTACTCCGTCGACCCGACCTGGTCCGCCGCCGCCACGACCTCGTGCTTGCACTCCGGGTGGACCAGCACGTTGACGCCGGGTATCCGGGCGCGGACGTCCTCGACCGACTCCAGCGAGAAGCGGCCGTGCACCGAGCAGTGGCCGCGCCACAGGATCATCTTCGCGCCGCGCAACTCGTCCGCGGTCAGCCCGCCGTTCGGCTTGTGCGGGTTGTAGACCACGCAGTCGTCCAGCGACATGCCCAGGTCCCGCACGGCGGTGTTGCGCCCCAGGTGCTGGTCGGGAAGGAAGAGCACCTTCTCGCCCTCCCCGAAGGCCCACTCCAGCGCCCGCTTGGCGTTGGAGGAGGTGCAGATGGTGCCGCCGTGCTTGCCGGTGAACGCCTTGATGTCCGCCGAGGAGTTCATGTACGAGACCGGCACCACCTGCTCGGCGATGCCGGCCTCCGTCAGCACGTCCCAGCACTCGGCGACCTGCTCGGCGGTGGCCATGTCGGCCATCGAGCAGCCGGCCGCCAGGTCGGGGAGGATCACCTGCTGGTCGTCGCCGGTGAGGATGTCGGCCGACTCGGCCATGAAGTGCACACCGCAGAAGACGATGTACTCGGCGTCCGGCCGGGCCGCGGCGTCCCGCGCCAGCTTGAAGGAGTCGCCGGTGACGTCCGCGAACTCGATGACCTCGTCGCGCTGGTAGTGGTGCCCGAGGACGAAGACCTTCTCGCCCAGCTTGGCCTTGGCGGCGCGGGCGCGCTCGACCAGGTCCGGGTCGGAGGGGGCCGGCAGGTCGCCGGGGCACTCCACGCCGCGCTCGCTCCTCGGGTCGGCCTCGCGGCCGAGCAGGAGCAGCGCCAGCGGGGTCGGCTGGACGTCCAGGGGCTGGGCGGTGGTCACGACACGCACCCTCTCTTCTCTGCGGAAAGTCCTTGCGGACGGTCTCTGCGGGGACGGCAGGATGCGCTGCGGCTCCGCCTTTTCGTCTATTTGACGCTATCTATCATAGCCGCTTCACGTCACTTTGACGATGGCCATAGTGTCGATGTGACGCATCAACCGCGGGCCCGCGGGCGCCCGTGTGCAGGAAGGCACACCGGTGTCCGACCAACGGTGTGCGAGCATGAGAAGAAGAGAAGGACAGATCACGCGCAGCCGGAATTAATCCGGGACGCCGGCGGTTGGAGTTGTTCGCAACCGATGGCAAGCGGTCCGTACAACCCGGGAGAGATGTAGATGAGCGTTCAGGACGAGACCACCGTCACCGACGGCATCATCCTGTCCGACGCGGCCGCGTCGAAGGTCAAGAGCCTGCTGGAGCAGGAGGGCCGGGAAGATCTCGCGCTGCGGGTGGCGGTCCAGCCTGGCGGCTGCTCCGGCCTGCGTTACCAGCTCTTCTTCGACGAGCGTTCGCTCGACGGCGACGTCGTCAAGGACTTCGACGGCGTCAAGGTCGTCACCGACCGGATGAGCGCCCCCTACCTGGGCGGCGCCTCGATCGACTTCGTCGACACGATCGAGAAGCAGGGCTTCACGATCGACAACCCGAACGCCACCGGCTCCTGCGCCTGCGGCGACTCCTTCAGCTAAGGCGGGCCGGGCCCACGGGCCACGACGTGCGAAGGCGGCGCTCCCGATGGGGGCGCCGCCTCCGTCGTGTGCGGGAGCGTCAGCGCAGCGGGACGGCCTTGCCGGACGTGCCGTCCACGACCTTCCGGCCGTCCAGCGGCGCGTGCAGCGTCACGGTCTTGGTGAAGTCCTTGGCGATCTTCACGCAGATCTGCCCGGGCCGCTTCTCCTTACCGGTGACCGAGACCCGCACCGCGCCGGACGACTCCGTCACCCTCGCCTCGTACGTGCTGCACACCCCGCCCCAGAAGTGGATGGTCAGCGTCCGGCCGCCGTCGGCCACCGCGTAGCCGGAGAGCGCCATCGACGTCGTCCCGGGCGCGGACGGCCCCGGTGACGCCGGCCCGCTGCCGCGTAGGTACTTCGGGTCCACCGCGGTCTGGGCCACCGTCGAGGTGCTCGCCGGTCCGCCCGCGGCGCCCGGCGTGCGCACCGTGTAGAGCCAGGACGGCACCAACACCTCCCCGCCCTGCGAGAACCGCGCGGCCAGCCCGAAGACCGCACCGGTCACCTCGGGGGTCGGCTGCTTCCCGTTCGGCGCCGGCTCACACGGCGCGATCCCGCCCTGCGCGGCCTTGGCGTCCTTGTGCTGGAAGGTGGGCACCGACGGGCAGTTGGCCAGCGGCCGCATCGTGTGGCCGCCGCCGTTGAGCGTGCCGAGCGTGGTCCGGGCGTCCCGGACGGGGTACTCCGCGCCCTTGGCCGGGCTCGCCAACTCGCCGCTGCCGCCCACCAGTTGCCCGTCGGAGCCGACCTGGAGCCGGCTCTGCCAGCCGTACGTCAAAAGCCCGCCGACGACCGGGTCCGCGGTCACCACCCGCACCGCGGAGTACGTCTGGCCCGCGGCCAGCCGGGCGTCCGACTGGCCGACCGCGGCCAGCACCGGCCGGACCGCCTCCCGCGCCTTCGCCTCGGACACCGGCCCGCCGCCGGCGTCCTGGCCCCCGCTCCCACCGTCCGTGCCCCCGCGGTACGACGGACAGCCCGAATGCCCGCCCGTCAGCGGGCACTTGGCGTCGCCCCCGCCGCCGTACCGGCTGAACGTCCAGCTCCCCGCGCCGGACTTGGCGACCCGCAGCGTGCTGCCCCGCCCGTCCGGACCCGGCCCGCCGACCTGCCACCAGGCGCCGTCCGACCGCACCGATCCGGACACATCCAACGCCTTCGCCAGCCGTTCCACCGCCGGCTGGCCCACGGCGCCCGCGGGCCGGTAGACGGGCGCGGACCGAGGCCCGTCCGGCAGGTGCCCCGTCACCCGGTACCGGTCGTGCTGCGGCCCGGGCTCGCCGACCGCGATCGACGCGGAGTCCAGCGTCAGCGGCGGCGGGTTGCCCTTGGCCGCGCCCGCCCCCGCGCCGCCGGACGCCGACGAGGCCCAGTACGCGCCGCCCCCGGCCACCAGCACCGCGCCGGCGACCGACGCGACGACCAGGGGAGTGCGCCGGCCGCGCCGGGCCGGACGGGGGGCCTGCGGGGTGTCCTGGCTCTGAGGGGTGTCCTCGGTACTCACCGCTTCGCTCCTTTAAGCTCCGCCGGTCATCTGACGTGCCACCCAGCGGGTGGACGCCGATGGGACGGAGCGGGGGCGCAACCGGTTCCCCGCGCGCCGGCCGCCGCTCGCCCCGCGACTCCTGTGACGGCCCTCACAGGCCGGGCCGCCCGTCGAAAGCCACCTACCCGCCGCACTGCGAAATCGCCCTATTATGAGGTGTTTTCTTGCTGTCCGGATGACCGGGAATCGGCAGTCGCCGGTGGCCCCGCCCGGTAGCGTTGCCCTCCGTCCGCCAACCCCACGCCCTCCGCAGGAGCAGACCCGCCGTGCGTATCGCAGTCTCCGGCTCCATCGCCACCGACCACCTGATGACCTTCCCCGGCCGCTTCGCCGACCAGTTGGTCGCCGACCAGCTGCATACGGTCTCCCTCTCCTTCCTGGTCGACCAGCTCGACGTCCGCCGCGGCGGGGTCGCGCCCAACATCTGTTTCGGCATGGGCCAGCTCGGCATCCGGCCGATCCTGGTCGGCGCCGCCGGCAACGACTTCGAGGAGTACCGTGCCTGGCTCGACCGGCACGGCGTCGACACCCGCTCGGTGCGCATCTCCGAAGTCCTGCACACCGCCCGCTTCGTCTGCACCACCGACGCCGACCACAACCAGATCGGCTCCTTCTACACCGGCGCCATGAGCGAGGCCCGGCTGATCGAGCTGCAGACCGTCGCCGAGCGGGTCGGCGGCCTGGACCTCGTACTGGTCGGCGCGGACGACCCCGAGGCGATGATCCGGCACACCGAGGAGTGCCGCACCCGCGGGATCCCGTTCGCCGCCGACTTCTCCCAGCAGATCGCGCGGATGGACGGCGACAACATCCGCACCCTCATGGAGGGCGCCACCTACCTCTTCAACAACGAGTACGAGGCCGGGCTGATCGAGTCCAAGACCGGCTGGACCGCCGAGGAGATCCTCACCAAGGTCGGCACCCGCGTCACCACCCTCGGCTCCAACGGCGTCCGCATCGAGCGGGTCGGCCAGCCGGACATCGTGGTCGGCGTCCCCGAGGAGAAGGAGAAGGTCGACCCCACCGGCGTCGGCGACGCCTTCCGCGCCGGCTTCCTCGCCGGCCTCGCCTGGGGCGTCGGCCTGGAGCGCGCCGCCCAGGTCGGCTGCATGCTCGCCACCCTGGTCATCGAGACCGTCGGCACCCAGGAGTACGAGCTGCACCGCAGCCACTTCATGGACCGCTTCACCAAGGCGTACGGCCACGAGGCCGCCGGCGAGGTCCAGCAGCACCTGCTCTGAGCCACCCGGGCCCGTCCGCCGGGGCCGCGCACCCCGCGCCGCCCCCGGACGGGCCCGCGCTCAGGGCGTTTCTGACGGATCTCCGCGGAGAGCCATCAGAAACGCCCTAACCGCGCCGCCGCACCACGTACGCGACGCCGCGCTCCGCCGGCTCCTCGCCGACGTACTCCTGCTCCCGCATCGCGCACCACGCCGGGATGTCCTGCCGCGCCGCCGCGTCGTCCGACAGCACCGTCACCGTGGAGCCGACCGGCACCTCGCCGATCACCTTCGCCAACTCGATGACCGGCACCGGGCAGCGCCGGCCGAGCGCGTCCACCACGATGCCCGGCCCGGCCTCCGGCGCCGCCGGCCGCGCTGGCCCCGCCGCCGGCGCCCCGAACCGCTCCCGCACCGAGGCGACCACCTCCGGCAGCACCGCCAGGAACCGCTCCACGTCCGCCTCTTGAGCCCCCCACGGCAGCGAGACCCGGACGTTCCCCTCCGACAGCACCCCCATCGCGCGCAGCACATGGCTGGGCGTCAGCGTGCTGGACGTACAGGACGAACCGGAGGAAACGGAGAAGCCCGCGCGGTCCAACTCGTGCAGCAGCGCCTCCCCGTCGACATAGAGACAGGAGAAGGTGACCAGATGCGGCAGCCGCCGCACCGGATCGCCGACCACCTCCACGTCCGGCACCAGCTCCGGCACCCGCGCCCGGATCCGGCCCACCAGCCCGCGCAGCCGCCCCGCCTCGTCCGCCCCGCCCTCCGCGGCCCGCAGGGCGCGCAGCGAAGCCGCCGCTGCCACCACCGCCGGCAGGTTCTCGAACCCCGGACTACGGCCCGACTCCCGCTCGTCCAGCGGTCCCTGGGGCGCGAACCGGGTCCCCTTGCGGACCACCAACAGCCCCACCCCGGGCGGCCCGCCCCACTTGTGGGCGCTCGCCGTCAGCACCGACCAGGGACCCGGCACCGGCCCCCACGCCAACGACTGCGCCGCGTCCACCAGCAGCGGCACCCCGGCCGCCCGGCAGTGCGCGGCCACCTCCGCGACCGGCTGCTCGGTGCCCACCTCGTGGTTGGCGGACTGCAGGCACACCAACGCGGCGTCCCCGCCGAGCGCGGCGGCCACCTCCGCGGCCGCCACCCGTCCCGCCCGGTCCACCGGAACCTCCGTCACCGTCCCGCCGTCCGCCGCGTGCACCTCGGCGGCATGCAGCACCGAGGAGTGCTCGACGGCGGAGTGCACCAGCCGCCGCCCCACCCGCCGACGGGCCGCCAGCGCACCGAAGATGCCCGAATGCACCGCATGCGTCCCCGATGGGGTGAACGTCAGCTCGTCGGGGCGGCAGCCGACCGCCCCCGCGGCGGCCTCCCGCGCCGCGTCCAACAACAGTCGGGCCCGCCGGCCCTCGCGGTACAGCCGGGCCGGGTCGGCCCACCCCTCGTCGAGCGCGGCGAGCAGGGCCTCCCGGGCGACGGGATGCAGCGGAGCGGCGGAGGCGGCGTCGAAGTAGGGCACGTACGAGACGGTAGAGCACCGGTGGGACCGTTGCCGGGCGGCCCGTCAGATGCCCGACGGCGGGCGGCCGTCGGGCCCCAAAACGCCTGCCCAGCACGGGCCCGGCCACCCCTTAGGGGTGCCGCGCGGCGCGTTGGGCACCCTCCCCGCGCGACCCCAAATAGCGTCCAGTAGGGTTTGGTCCGCATAAACATCCAAACCCCTGCCCGAAGCAGGGCGGCGACCGACCAGCGAGTAAGGCCGCAGCCGACCGCTCGGGCGAGACTCTCGGGAAGGCGCTACGTGAGTCCCAACGGCTCCGACCGCTCGTCGCGGCGCCCGATGCGGCGGAAGCTGCCGCAGGTGCTTGCTGCGGGCCTGGTCCTGGCAACCGCGACCGGTTGCACATACAAGGACTTCCCCCGCCTCGGCATGCCAACGCCCGTCACCGACGAGGCGCCGCGGATCCTCTCTCTTTGGCAGGGCTCCTGGGCCGCCGCCCTCGCAACGGGCGTGCTGGTGTGGGGCCTGATCATCTGGAGCGTGATCTTCCACCGCCGTAGCCGGACCAAGGTGGAGGTCCCCGCTCAGACGCGGTACAACATGCCGATCGAGGCGTTGTACACGATCGTCCCGTTCATCATCATCGCGGTGCTGTTCTACTTCACCGCCCGCGATGAGAGCGCACTCCTCAAGACTTCCAAGAAGCCGGACCACGTCATCAACGTCGTGGGCTTCCAGTGGAGCTGGGCGTTCAACTACCTGGAGAACGTGGACGGCAACAAGTCGACCACGAACATCAACTCTCCTGAGCTCGCCGCGATTCCGGACAAGTGGAAGAAGTCCGCGCCGCAGGGCGCGGAGGGCGTCTACGACTACGGCACGCCGGCCACCCGCAACCCGCAGACCGGCAACCCCGGTCCGACGCTGTGGCTGCCGAAGGGCGAGACCGTCCAGTTCGTGCTGACCTCGCGCGACGTCATCCACTCCTTCTGGGTGGTGCCGTTCCTGATGAAGCAGGACGTCATCCCGGGCCACACCAACGTCTTCGAGGTGACCCCCAACAAGGAGGGCACCTTCATGGGTAAGTGTGCGGAGCTCTGCGGCGTCGACCACTCCCGGATGCTCTTCAACGTCAAGGTCGTTTCGCCTGCCAAGTACCGGCAGCACCTGAAGGACCTGGCGGCGAAGGGTCAGACCGGGTACCTGCCGGCGGGTATCAAGCAGACTGACCACGCCAGGAATGCGGAGACCAAGAACCAGTGAGCATCCTCAACGAACCTCAGGGTGCCGCCGCCGAATCGGCTCCGGCAGCACCACCCGTACGCAAGAAGCAACCCGGTATCGCTGCCGTCAAGTGGCTCACGACCACTGACCACAAGACCATCGGCACGATGTACCTGGTCACGTCGTTCGCGTTCTTCTGCATCGGCGGCCTGATGGCGCTCCTCATGCGCGCCGAACTGGCCCGCCCGGGTACGCAGATCATGTCGAACGAGCAGTTCAACCAGGCGTTCACGATGCACGGCACGATCATGCTGCTGATGTTCGCGACGCCGCTGTTCGCCGGCTTCGCGAACTGGATCATGCCGCTGCAGATCGGCGCGCCCGACGTGGCGTTCCCGCGGCTGAACATGTTCGCCTACTGGCTCTACCTCTTCGGCTCGCTCATCGCGGTCGCCGGCTTCCTCACCCCGCAGGGTGCCGCCGACTTCGGCTGGTTCGCCTACTCGCCGCTCTCGGACGCGGTGCGTTCGCCGGGCGTCGGCGCCGACATGTGGATCATGGGTCTGGCCTTCTCCGGCTTCGGCACGATCCTCGGTTCGGTCAACTTCATCACCACCATCATCTGCATGCGCGCCCCCGGCATGACGATGTTCCGGATGCCGATCTTCACCTGGAACGTGCTGCTGACCGGTGTGCTGGTCCTGCTCGCCTTCCCGGTGCTGGCCGCCGCGCTGTTCGCCCTGGAGGCGGACCGTAAATTCGGTGCCCACGTATTCGACGCGGCCAATGGCGGCGCCTTGCTGTGGCAACACCTCTTCTGGTTCTTCGGCCATCCAGAGGTGTACATCATTGCCCTGCCGTTCTTCGGCATCATTTCCGAGGTCATTCCGGTCTTCTCCCGGAAGCCGATGTTCGGTTACATCGGCCTGATCGCCGCGACGATTTCCATCGCCGGCCTTTCGGTGACGGTCTGGGCGCACCACATGTACGTCACCGGCGGCGTACTGCTCCCCTTCTTCTCCTTCATGACGTTCCTCATCGCCGTGCCGACCGGCGTGAAGTTCTTCAACTGGATCGGCACGATGTGGAAGGGCTCGCTCTCCTTCGAGACGCCGATGCTCTGGGCCATCGGCTTCCTGATCACCTTCACCTTCGGTGGTCTGACCGGCGTCATCCTGGCGTCGCCCCCGATGGACTTCCACATCTCCGACTCGTACTTCGTCGTGGCCCACTTCCACTACGTGGTCTTCGGCACCGTCGTCTTCGCGATGTTCGCCGGATTCCACTTCTGGTGGCCGAAGTTCACCGGCAAGATGCTCGACGAGCGCCTCGGCAAGATCACGTTCTGGACGCTGTTCATCGGCTTCCACGGCACGTTCCTGGTCCAGCACTGGCTGGGCGCCGAGGGCATGCCCCGCCGCTACGCGGACTACCTGGCCGCCGACGGCTTCACGACGCTGAACACCATCTCCACGATCAGCTCGTTCCTGCTCGGCATGTCGATCCTCCCGTTCTTCTACAACGTCTGGAAGACCGCCAAGTACGGCGAGAAGATCGAGGTGGACGACCCCTGGGGCTACGGCCGTTCGCTGGAGTGGGCCACCTCCTGCCCGCCGCCGCGGCACAACTTCCTCACCCTGCCGCGGATTCGCTCCGAATCCCCGGCGTTCGACCTGCACCACCCCGAGATCGCGGCGCTGGACGCACTGCACAACGGTCGCGAGGGTGACAAGGCGCTGGCCGGCGGCAAGGAGGCGGGCAAGTGAAGATCCAGGGCAAGATGTTCATCTGGCTGAGCGTCTTCATCCTCGCCATGGCGGTCGTCTACGGCGTGTGGTCGAAGGAGCCGGCCGGTACCACGGCGCTCTTCCTGGCGTTCGGCCTGTGCATCATGGTCGGCTACTACCTGGCCTTCACGGCCCGGCGAATTGACGCGGGCGCACAGGACAACGAGGACGCCGAGGTCGCCGACGACGCCGGTGAACTGGGCTTCTTCAGCCCGCACAGCTGGCAGCCGCTCTTCCTGGGCATCGGCGGCGCGCTCGCCTTCCTGGGCGTGGTCTTCGGCTTCTGGCTGCTGTACTTCTCCCTGCCGGTGATCCTCGCGTCGCTCTTCGGCTGGGTCTTCGAGTACTACCGCGGCGAGAACCGCACCCAGTAGTACACACCAGGCGAGAAGCGCGGCAGACACGCCGCACGGGTCGGGCCCGGACACCCCAACAGGTGTCCGGGCCCGACCCGTTTGCAGTCCTCCAGCGCGCCACCAAGGGGGATTCTTCGTACGTTTGGGGCATGAGTCACAGACCTCGAACCCGGAAGGTGCTGAGCTGCGGCCTCCTGCTCGTGCCCCTCGCGGTGAGCACCACCGCGTGCGGGGGCTCGTCGTCGGAAACCCTCTCGGCCAATCCCTACGACGCGTCAGACCAGATATCGGCGAACACCCCGATGGACGGCAAGCAGAAGGCGGACCCCGACAAGCCGCTTGAGGTCTCCCTCAAGGGGGACGACTCCCGGATCACGGACGTCACCGCCACCGACGCCACCGGCCGCTTCGTACGCGGCGAACTCAGCGCCGACGGGCGGCACTGGCGCACCACCGTGCCGCTGGCCGCCGGCACCCGCTACACGGTGCAGGTCAGCACCGAGGAGGAGGACGGCACCCCGGGCCGCAAGACCCTGGTGGTCAACACCAAGGAGGTCGGCGACCGGCTGACCGTCAAGTTCGGCCCGGAGAGCGGGGAGTACGGCGTCGGCGAGCCGGTCACCGCCGAGCTCAGCAAGCCGGTCACCGACCCCAAGGCCCGGGCCGTCGTCGAGAGCGCCCTGAAGGTCGACTCGTCGCCCCGTGTGGAGGGCGCCTGGTACTGGGTGGACAACAAGAAGCTGCACTTCCGCCCCAAGGACTACTGGCCGGCCCACGCCACCGTCGCCGTGCACAGCAACCTCGACGGGCTGAAGATCACCGGGGGGCTCTACGGCGGTCCCGCAAAGCCCGTTCGGCTCACCACCGGCGACCGGGTCGAGGCGGTCACCGACGCCGGCGCGCACCAGATGACGGTGACGCGCAACGGCAAGGTCATCAACACCATCCCGGTCACCACCGGCAAGCCGGGCTTCTCCACCCGCAACGGCGTCAAGGTCGTGCTCGGCAAGGAGAGCTTCGTACGGATGCGCAGCGCCACCGTCGGTATCGCCGAGGGGAGTTCGGACTCCTACGACCTGCCGGTCTACTGGGCGACCCGGGTCACCTGGAGCGGCGAGTACGTGCACGCCGCCCCCTGGTCGGTCGGCTCCCAGGGCGCCGCCAATGTCAGCCACGGCTGCACCGGCATGTCCACCAGCAACGCCCAGTGGTTCTTCAACACCGTCCGGGTCGGCGACGTCGTCAAGGTCGTCAACAGCAGCGGCGACACCATGACGCCGTTCGACAACGGCTTCGGTGACTGGAACATGCCCTGGAAGGACTGGCGGGCCGGCAGCGCGCTCAAGAACAAGGCCCCCACGACCACAGGCGCGGCCGAGCGCGAGCAGAATCCCGCCGCCGATGCCCGGCTGCGTCCGCAGGTCTGAGGGCCGCTCAGCGACCGCTCAGGGCCCTCAGGCCGGCACCACGTCCTGGGTGAGGCGCCGTCGGCGCAGCAGGCCGGCCAGCGCGTCGGCGAACGCCACCGGGTCCAACGGATGGGTCACCGCGGCCTCCGCGCGGCTCCAGGTGGCCAACCAGGCGTCCTGTGGGCGGCCGATGAGCAGCAGCACCGGCGGGCACTGGAAGATCTCGTCCTTGATCTGCCGGCAGACGCCCATGCCGCCCGCCGGCGCGGTCTCGCCGTCCAACACGCAGACGTCGACGCCGCCCTGCTCCAGGGCTTCCAGGACGGCCGGGGCGGTCGCGCACTCCAGGATCTCGATCTGCGGGGCGTCGGGGGCCGGGCGCCGTCCGGCCGCCAGCCGGACCTGCTCGCGGGTGTTGGCGTTGTCGCTGTAGACCAGCACCGTGGCAGTCGCCTGCATCGTTCCTCCACCTTTGTCGCGGCATCTACGTAGCGGCACGGCTTGTGGATCAAACCGTTGCGCGATGCTACTCCCGGACCGGGCCCCGGTAGGAGAGGTCGTACGGCCCCCGCTGGCGGTCGACGCCCCGTCAGGACCGGCTTTCCCAGGGGCCGGCGGCCGCGTGGTGCCGCGCGCTTCCCTCCATCGGGCGACCGTCGGGACGCCTCGAACGAGCAGGCCATAGGGCCTTGACACACCGAACGGCACCCCCCGGAGTGAGGGCGGGATAAGCGACCGACATAATGTCGGTCGTGGCGACAGCAACGACAGTAGATACCGGGCACGCGCACCCGTCGGTCAATCGGCCGAACCTCACCAGCGTCGGAACCATCATCTGGCTGAGTTCCGAGCTGATGTTCTTCGCGGCCCTCTTCGCGATGTACTTCACCCTCCGGTCCGTAACGGGCGAGGCGTATTGGAAGCATTCCGCCGATGCGCTCAATCTCCCGTTCTCCGCGACCAACACCACGATCCTGGTGCTCAGCTCACTGACGTGTCAGCTCGGCGTTTTCGCCGCCGAGCGCGGCGACGTCAAGAAGCTGCGCGCGTGGTTCGTGGTCACCTTCATCATGGGTGCCATCTTCATCGGCGGTCAGGTCTTCGAGTACACCGATCTGGTCAAGCACGAGGGCCTCTCGCTCTCGTCCGGCCCGTACGGCTCGGTGTTCTACCTGACCACCGGTTTCCACGGACTGCACGTGACGGGCGGTCTGATCGCCTTCCTGCTGGTCCTGGGCAGGACGTACGCGGCCAAGAGGTTCACCCACACGCAGGCCACCGCGGCCATCGTCGTGTCCTACTACTGGCACTTCGTCGATGTCGTCTGGATCGGCCTCTTCGCCACGATCTACCTGATCCGGTAACAGGTCCGGCCGGACTCGTATATCGGACAGACACAGCCAAAGCATCGACGCAGAAGATCCTGACACCGGGGTAATCCGTGAAAAAGCTCTCCGCACGACGGCGCCATCCGCTGGCGGCGCTCGTCGTCCTACTCTTCGCGCTGGCGGTCACTGGGGGGCTGTACGCCGCGTTCGCGCCGGCGGACAAGGCTCAAGCCGATGACACCGCCCAGTCTCTTGCCATCAAGGAGGGCAAGAAGCTCTTCGCCGTGGGCTGCGCAAGCTGCCACGGCACCGGCGGTCAGGGCACCTCCGACGGCCCGAGCCTGGTCGGCGTGGGCGCCGCCGCCGTCGACTTCCAGGTGGGCACCGGCCGTATGCCGGCCCAGCAGCCCGGCGCCCAGGTGCCGCGGAAGAAGAACATCTACACCAACGCGCAGATCGACCAGCTCGCGGCGTACGTCGCGTCGCTGGGCCCGGGCCCGTCCGTGCCCGACAAGACGCAGTACAGCGCGGAGGGCGCCGACGTCGCCAAGGGTGGCGAGCTGTTCCGCACCAACTGCGCGCAGTGCCACAACTTCACCGGTAAGGGCGGTGCCCTCACCAACGGCAAGTTCGCACCGACGCTGGAAGGCGTGGACCCGAAGCACATCTACGAGGCCATGCAGACCGGCCCGCAGAACATGCCCTCCTTCGGTGACGGCACGCTGAGCCCGCAGAACAAGAAGGACATCGTCGCGTACCTCGGCGCCGTCAACGGCGACAAGACCGCGACCCCGGGCGGCATGGAACTCGGTGGTCTGGGCCCGGTGACCGAAGGTCTCTTCGGCTACATCTTCGGGCTGGGTGCGTGTGTCGCGGTCGCCATCTGGGTCGCAGCCCGGACTACGAAGGCCAAGAAGTCATGAGTGAGACAGAAGAAAACCTTCCCAGTGAGCGGGAGACGACTCACGAGGGCGCGGTAGGGAAGGCGGACAACCCCTTCGCCGACCCCGGGCTGCCGCCCCACGAGCACCGCGTCCAGGACATCGACGAGCGGGCCGCCAAGCGCTCCGAGCGCACCGTCGCCATGCTCTTCACGGTGTCCATGCTCGCCACCGTCGCGTTCATCGCGTCGTACGTGGCCATTCCGATCGACAAGATCGTCTACATCTTCCCGCTCGGGCACATCAGCGGGCTGAACTTCGCGCTCGGCCTGACGCTGGGTGTGGCGCTCTTCTGCATCGGCGCCGGCGCGGTCCACTGGGCCCGCACGCTGATGTCGGACGAGGAGGTGGCGCAGGAGCGGCACCCGATCGAGGCCACCCCCGACGTCAAGGCGAAGGTCCTGGCGGACTTCGCGGAGGGCGCCAAGGAGTCGCAGCTGGGTCGGCGCAAGCTGATCCGCAACACGATGTTCGGCGCGATGGCCCTGGTGCCGCTCTCCGGCGTCGTGCTGCTGCGCGACCTCGGCCCGCTGCCCGAGAAGAAGCTGCGGACCACCGGCTGGAAGAAGGGCATCCGCCTGGTCAACCAGTCGACCAACCTCCCGCTGCGTCCCGAGGACATCGCGGTCGGCTCCCTCACGTTCGCCAAGCCCGAGGGCCTGGAGGAGAGCGACGAGGACTTCGCCAACAAGATCGCCAAGGACGCCCTGATGCTCGTGCGGATCCAGCCGCAGAACATCAAGGACAAGCAGGAACTGGCCTGGTCGCACGAGGGCATCGTGGCGTACTCGAAGATCTGCACCCACGTGGGTTGCCCGATCTCCCTGTACGAGCAGCAGACGCACCACGTGCTGTGCCCCTGCCACCAGTCGACCTTCGACCTCTCTGACGGTGGTCGCGTGATCTTCGGCCCGGCCGGTCACGCCCTGCCGCAGCTGCACATCACGGTGAAGGACGGCTATCTCGAAGCCGTAAGCGACTTCGCGGAGCCCGTCGGCCCGAGCTTCTGGGAGCGCGGATGAGTAACGAGACAACCGCGACCACCACGCGCCGTGGCCAGGCGCCGCGGGGCGAGCGGATCGCCGACTGGGCCGACGGCCGGCTGGGCATCTACAGCCTGGCGAAGTCCAACATGCGCAAGATCTTCCCGGACCACTGGTCCTTCATGTTGGGTGAGGTCGCGCTCTACAGCTTCGTCATCATCATCCTGACCGGTGTCTACCTGACGCTGTTCTTCCACCCGAGCATGGCCGAGGTCACCTACCACGGGTCCTACGTGCCGATGCACGGGATCAAGATGACCCAGGCCTTCGAGTCGACGCTGAACATCAGCTTCGACGTGCGCGGTGGTCTGCTGATCCGGCAGATCCACCACTGGGCGGCGCTGGTCTTCCTGGCCGCGATGATGGTCCACATGATGCGGGTGTTCTTCACCGGCGCGTTCCGCAAGCCGCGTGAGGTCAACTGGCTGTTCGGCTTCCTGCTGTTCGTCCTGGGCATGTTCACCGGCTTCACCGGTTACTCGCTCCCGGACGACCTGCTCTCCGGCACCGGTGTCCGCTTCATCGAGGGCGTCATCCTGGCGATGCCGCTGGTCGGCTCGTACCTGCAGATGTTCATCTTCGGTGGCGAGTTCCCCGGGCACGACATCATTCCGCGGTTCTTCACGGTGCACGTGCTGCTGCTGCCGGGCATCATGCTCGGCCTGCTGGTGGCGCACCTGATCCTGGTCTTCTACCACAAGCACACGCAGTTCCCGGGTGCCGGCAAGACCAACGACAACGTGGTCGGCATGCCGCTGCTGCCGGTCTACATGGCGAAGGCCGGAGGCTTCTTCTTCCTGGTCTTCGGTGTGATCTCGGTGATCGCCGCGGTCGCCTCCATCAACCCCGTGTGGGCCATCGGCCCGTACCGGCCTGACCAGGTGTCCACCGGTGCGCAGCCGGACTGGTACATGGGCTTCGCCGAGGGCCTGGTGCGTGTCATGCCGGGCTGGGAGTGGAACTTCTGGGGCCACACCATCAACTTCGGTGTGCTGATCCCGATCCTGGTCTTCCCGCTGGTCCTGGTCGCCATCGCGGTCTACCCGTTCATCGAGTCCTGGGTCCGCGGCGACAAGCGCGAGCACCACATCCTGGACCGCCCGCGCAACACCCCGACCCGCACCGGCTTCGGTGTGGCCTGGCTCGTCGCGTACTTCGTGATGCTGATCGGTGGCGGCAACGACCTGTGGGCGACGCACTTCCACCTGTCGATCAACTCGATCACCTGGTTCGTCCGGATCGCGTTCTTCGTCGGGCCGGTGCTGGCCTTCATCGCCACCAAGCGGATCTGCCTGGGCCTCCAGCGTCGCGACAAGGACAAGGTGCTGCACGGACGCGAGTCCGGCATCATCAAGCGCCTGCCGCACGGTGAGTTCATCGAGGTCCACGAGCCGCTCAACCAGGAGCAGCTGCACTTCCTGACCCAGCACGAGCAGCCCGAGCCGCTCGAACTCGGTCCGGAGGTCGACGAGAACGGCGTTCGGCGCAAGCTCAAGCGCACGCAGAAGCTGCGCGCCAAGCTCTCCAAGGGCTACTACGGCGAGGACAACGTCATCGCCAAGCCGACCGTCGAGGAGTACAAGGAGATCACCAGCGGCCACGGCCACCACTGATCCCCGCGGGCGCCCGCGCGCGCACCGCTGGTAGTACGCCACCCAGAGGGCCCCGTCCATTCCTGTGGACGGGGCCCTTCGGCATGCGCGGAGGTCGATAGGGTGACGACAGCGGCAAGAGACGAACCAGGAGCGTGGACCATGAACGTTGTGACCCCGGCGGGCGGCGGCAGCGTGGCGGACCGTTCCTGGCCGGTCGTCCTGAACACCCTCCTCGATGGCCAAGACCTCACCGCGGACGACACCGCCTGGGTCATGGACCGGATCATGCGCGGCCAGGCCACCGATGCGCAGATCGCCGGCTTCGCGGTCGCGCTGCGCGCCAAGGGCGAGACGGTCGCGGAGATCTCCGGCCTGGTGCGGACGATGTACGCGCACGCCAGCCTGATCGACGTGCCAGGCCCCAGCGTCGACATCGTCGGCACCGGCAGCGACGGGGCGAAGACCGTCAACATCTCCACCATGTCGGCGATCGTGGTCGCCGGCACCGGCGCCAAGGTCGTCAAGCACGGCAGCCGCGCCGCGTCCTCGGCCAGCGGCGCCTCCGACGTGCTGGAGAAGCTGGGCGTCAATCTGGACCTGAGCCCGCGCCGGGTCGTTCAGGTCGCCGAGGAGGCCGGCATCACCTTCTGCTTCGCGGCCAAGTTCCACCCCGCGCTGCGCCATGTGGCGGCCGCCCGCGGACAGTTGGGCATCCGTACGACCTTCAACGTGCTGGGGCCGCTGACCAACCCCGCCCGGGTCAAGGCCCAGGCAACCGGCGTCGCGGACGCCCGGATGGCGCCGATCCTGGCCGGGGTGCTCGCCGAGCGCGGCTCCTCCGCGCTGGTCTTCCGCGGCGACGACGGGTTGGACGAGCTGACCACGACCGCCACCTCCCGGGTGTGGATCGTGCGCGACGGCACGGTCCGCGAGGAGCCGTTCGACCCCCGGGACGTCGGCATCGGCCTGGTGCCGGTGGCGGCGCTGCGCGGCGCGGACGCGTCGTACAACGCGGAGGTGGCCCGCCGGCTGTTGGACGGCGAGACCGGCCCGGTGCGGGAGGCCGTGTTGCTCAACGCGGCGGCCGCGCTGGCCGCGTTGGAGCCGTCCGACGCCCCGTTGACCGAGCGGATCCGGGAGGGCCTCGGCAGGGCGGCCGAGTCCCTCGACTCCGGGGCGGCCAAGCGCACCCTGGAGCGCTGGGCGGCGGCCAGCAACGCCTGACGGCCGGCGGATGTGACGCAGGTCCCGGTCCGGAATGCGGACCGGGACTTGCGCACCGAAGATCGCGCGGGCAAGATTCATGCCCAGGTCACGAGTGACAGCGACACAGGCCCCGGCCCGCTGTCCGGCAACCCTCCTTCCGTGGCGGGGTGCCCCGGGTGATGACCAGGCCGCAGGCAGCGAGGTCTGCGGCAAGCGCGGATCCCTCGCCAGGGATCCTGGTCCCCGAGGGAGCCTCCCCGTGATGCAGCGAATGCGCTAGGGCCGCAGGCCCCGTTCCCGCACTCTTCAGCTCTGCTCTCCTTTCACACCGCGGTGTTGTGCCCGGCCGCTCCTCCCCGCCCCTCTCGGGCCCCGAGGACGCCCCTCACCGCGGTGAACTCGCCTACCTCTCACGGGAGTTCGCCATGTCTGTTTCCGTCGCTGCCGCCGACCGCGCCGTCTGCGCCCCGCTGCCCGTGCTGGGACGGGACGTCACCGTCCCGCTGGTGACCGGCGGCGAGGTCGACTACGCCGCGCTCGACTACGCCGCCAGCGCCCCCGCGCTCCAGCGGGTCTGGGACGACGTGGCCGGCTACGCGCCGTACTACGGCAGCGTCCACCGCGGCGCCGGCTACCTCTCCCAACTCTCCACCGACCTCTTCGAGAACAGCCGCAAGACGGTCGCCGACTTCCTCGGCTGCCGCCCCGACGACCAGCTCGTCTTCACCCGCTCCACCACCGACTCGCTGAACCTGCTGGCCGCCGCGCTGCCGCAGGGCACCCGGGTGTTCGTCTTCGAGACCGAGCACCACGCCTCGCTGCTGCCCTGGGAGCGCCGCGCGGACCTGGCCGTGACGTACCTCAACGCGCCGCGCACCCCGCGGCAGGCGGTGGACGCCCTGGAGAAGGCGCTGGCCGCCCGCGAGCCCTACGGCCCCGCGCTGGTGTGCGTCACCGGCGCCTCGAACGTGACCGGGGAGCTGTGGCCGGTACGGGAGTTGGCGGCCGCCGCGCACGCCCACGGCGCCCGGATCGTGCTGGACGCGGCCCAACTCGCCCCGCACCACCCGGTGAACCTCGCCGAACTCGACGTCGACTGGGTCGCGTTCTCCGGCCACAAGCTCTACGCGCCGTTCGGCGCCGGGGTGTTGGCCGGCCGCGCCGACTGGCTCCAGGACGCCGATCCGTACCTGGCCGGCGGGGGCGCCAGCCGGAAGGTGACCCGGCGCGCCGACGGCGGGGTGGACGTCGAGTGGCACACCACCGCCGCCCGGCACGAGGCCGGTTCCCCCAACGTCATCGGCGCCTACGCCATCGCCTCCGCCTGCCGGGCGCTCACCGAGGCCGGTTTCGAGGGCCTGGTCGCCCGCGAACAGGAGCTGATCGCCCAGGTCCGGGCGGGCCTGGCGGACGTCCCCGAAGTCCGGATCCTCTCCCTCTTCGGCGACGACGCCCCGCGGGTCGGCGTCCTCTCCTTCGTCGTCGACGGCTGGAACAGCTCGCACTTCGCCGCGGCGCTCTCCGCGGAGTACGGCATCGGCGTCCGCGACGGCCTGTTCTGCGCGCACCCCCTGGTCCGCACGCTGCTGGGCAGCGCCCCCCAGGACCCCGGCGAGTGCGGCGCCCCCGAGGCGGCCCCCGGCGAACGCTCCCTGAACGCGATCCGCGTCAGCTTCGGGGCGGGGACGCCGGACGAGCACATTGCCCGCTTCGTGCGGGCGGTCCGGGAGCTCGTCGCCGACGGGGCGCGGTGGAAGTACCGCGTGGAGGACGGTCGTTGTGTGCCGGTCGGCGCGTAGCGCCGTGGGCTTCCCACGTACTTGGCTTTCCCGCCGCGCGGGTTGCTGTCTTTGCGCCTGCGGCGCAATGCGTATCCGCTGCGCGGGGCTGTCGGGGTGGGGGGGGGGCCGGGGGGGGGGGGGGGCCGGGACTGCTTCGCTTTACGTCCGGCCCCCCCACCCCTCCGGCCCGTCCCCTCCCGTGGGTGGGTGGGAAAAGACGGTGGGTGCAACTTCCTCCCGGTGGGTCAACTCGGGCCGCTGGGTTGAGTGGTGGCCGTCAGAGGGCGCGTGGGTGTGTGAGCCCGAGCGGTGACCATTGGGGGACGCATGAGCCTGAGTGGTGACCGTCAGAGGACAAGGGCGCGTAAGTCTGCGTGGTGACCGACGGAGGACGGGCGGCCCCAGCGACCGGGCGACGGCCGTCAGGGGACCCCAACGGCCAACCCCCACCCACCAGTTATCCACCCACCCAACGGGAGGGGACGGGTCGGAGGGGCCGGTATGCCAGACGTAAAGCGAAGCAGTCTGGCATACCGGCCCCGGAGGCCCGTCACCGCAGCCGACAGCCCCGCGCAGCGGACTAACGCTCTTTGCGCCGCAGGCGCAAAGACAGCAACCCGCACGGCGGGAAAGCCAAGTACGTGGGAAGACAAGCCAAGCGCAAGCGTCACGCGTCGAGGCCGATGGAAAACGCGGCCTCAAGATCGTGTTGCGAGTACGTGCGGAACGCAATGTGCGTCTCGGTGGAGGCGACGCCGGGGACCTTGCTGATGCGGCCGGGGATGACGTCCGCGAGGTCGTCGTGGTGGGCGACCCGGACCATCGCGATGAGGTCGTGGGCGCCGGTGACCGAGTAGACCTCGCTGACGCCTTCCAGCGCGGCGATCTGCTCGGCGATCTCCGGGATCTGGTCCACGCTGGTCTTGATGAGCACGATCGACGTGATCACGGCTGGCTCTCTTCCTCGGCCGACGGTCCATTGCCCCTGGTGGCCCCCAGAGTATCCCGCCCGTAGCGGGCCCATGCGTAGAGGAATCCGAGGGCGAAGCCGACGACGTGGGCGAGGTAGGCGACGCCGGGGCCGGCCGGGTCGTGCTGGGCGGCCTGCCACTGGAGGCAGAACCAGAAGAGCAGCACGATCCAGGCGGGGAAGCGCAGCGGGAGGAAGAACAGGAACGGGAAGAGGCTGGTGACCCGGGCCCGGGGGAAGAGGAAGAGGAAGGCGCCCAGGACGCCGGAGATGGAGCCGGAGGCGCCGACCAGGGTCTGGTCCGAGTGCGCGTGCGCGGCCGCGTAGCCGATCAGGGCGAGGTAGCCGACGGTCAGGTAGAAGACGGTGAAGGGGAGCCGGCCCATCCGGGTCTCGGTCATGCCGCCGAAGACGTACAGGAAGAGGACGTTGCCGAGCAGGTGCAGCCAGCTGCCGTGCACGAAGAGTGCGGTGAGCGGGGTGAGCAGGGCCCGCGGGGAGCCCCTCCACAGTTCGAGCGGAATCACGCCCCAGTGCGCGAAGTAGGCGTTCTGGGCGCGGAGCAGGGCGGCGCCGGTGCCGTAGGTGCGGAGCAGGCCGGAGGCGGGGCCGAGCACGAAGAGCGCGCAGCACAGCGCGATCAGCACGTTCGTCATCCGTGAGAACACCGCGCGCAGCGAGTGGGCGGGGTGGGCCGGCGCCGTCATGAAGTGATCATGGCGCAATGCGGGCACACGGGACAGAGTGCCTCGCCGCGTCCCGGCTTCCGGGCGGGCCCGCGCCGGCCCCCTGCCAGGCCGTAGGGTTACAGGCAGTACGTTGCGTATTTCCGCAGTCCGGCGGCGCACCCGCGCGGGGCGCACCGCAGCACGAGTACGAAAGAGGACGACACGATGGCTGTTCCCCTGCCGACGGCGGAAACCCGGTGGCGTTGTGCGCTCTGTGGCAATCTCACCCGGTTTGATGTGACCCGCCGGTCCAAGGTGGTGGAGTACGTGCACCTGGATCTGGCCGGTGAGCCGTCGGTGGAGGAGCGCGAGGTCGTCAGCGAGACCGTGGAGTCCGTGCGCTGCCGCTGGTGCAACGCGGTCGACCAGATCGAGCTGGTGGACCGTCCGGGCGCGAGCGCCTGAGATCGGAGCGATGCAGCCGTGGTGGAACGTCCAGAAGGGGAGCCGGGGGCGGAGCGTGCGGACGCGCCCGGTCCAGTGGCCGACGAGGTGCTCGATCAGCCACTGCCCGAGGGCGTACGGCGGCGCGTTGTGGCGCTCACCGCGGAGTGGTTCGGGACGCTGACGGTCTCCGAACTCCCGCCCCCCTTGCGGCAGTACGCCCGTTTCACCCCGAGTCGTCGGGCCAAGTTCGCGGGGAACGCGATGGCTGCGGCGCTGGAGGGCGACGCGGTGTTCCGGCAGCGGATCGCGGGCAAGCTGCGGCAGGCGCAGCCGGAGCTCGCCGAGGCGCTGGAGCAGGGGACCCTGCCGGCCGCCGCCGATCCGCTGGACGTCGCGGCGGCGGCGTATGTGCTGCGTCCCGAGGGCTGGGTCAAGCTGGTCGCGGCGGCCGGCGAGGAGGCGCAGCGGGCGCGCGCCGAGCGGGCCGGCGAGGAGGCCGAGCGGGAGTTGGCCCGGCTGCGCGAGGAGTTGGCGCAGGCGCGCGGCGAGGCGCGGAGCGAGGCGGACCGGGTCCGGGCGGACCTGGAGGCGGTCCGCAAGGAGAACGAGTCGTTGCAGCGGAAGCTGCGCAGCGCGCTCAGCGACATCCGGCGTGGGGAGGCCGCGGTCCGCAAGGCCGAGGCCGCGCTGACCGAGGCCCGGGAGCGGGCGGCGACCGACAAGGCGGCGGCGGACAGCGAGGTGCGCCGGCTCAAGGCCCGCATCGCGGAGGCCGAGGCGGCGTTGGAGGCCAGCCGGCGGTCGGCCCGCGAGGGGCGCAGCGTGGAGGACATGCGGCTGCGGCTGCTGCTGGACACGGTGTTGGACGCGGCGCAGGGGCTGCGGCGGGAGCTGGCGCTGCCGCCGGCCGCGGCGCGCCCCGCGGACACCGTCGAGGCGGTCGCGCCGGGCCGGATGACGCCCAAGGACATCGCGACCCGGGCGCTGTCGGAGACCGATCCGGCGCTGCTGGACCAGCTGTTGGCGCTGCCCCAGGCGCATCTGGTCGTCGACGGCTACAACGTCACCAAGACCGGCTATCCGACGATGCCGTTGGAGAAGCAGCGGCTGCGGCTGCTGGGCGGGTTGGCGGTGCTGGCGGCCCAGACCGGTGCGGAGATGACGTGCGTCTTCGACGGGGCGGAGTTGGCCGCGCCGGTGTTGTTGGCGCCGCCGCGCGGGGTGCGGGTGCTGTTCAGCAAACCGGGCGTGACGGCCGACGAGTTGATCCGTCAGCTGGTGCGGGCCGAGCCGGCCGGCCGCCCGGTGGTGGTGGTCTCCTCGGACCGCGAGGTGGCCGACGGCGTCGCCAAGGCGGGGGCCCGGCCGGTCGCATCCGCCTTGCTGCTCAAGCGACTTGCTCGAACCTGACATTTCGTGCGTGGACCGGAATATCGCCGGGGGTCTTCGCCCGCGCTTCGTATCGGAGCGTCAAATGCCGCTTACTGGCCGTGTGATGTTGGTAAAAGTTGGGGTCGGCGGTACGGAATTTTCCCGGGAGGATTTGAAGCGATCACAACTCGGTTACTAAGGTCGGGCCTCGAACCTTCATACAGGTGATCATCCACCCGGGATGGTCAGTGAAGGTACCGCCGAGTCCGCGGCGTTCGCGCGGAGCCGGGGCCCCAAAAGCTCCCCCCACTCCCGGTAGGCGGCTGGAGGAAGAAGGAGCTCGCCCCCGTGGCGTCCCACCGTCGACCCAAGCAGCCGAGCCGTACTCGTGTGACCGTGCTCACCGCGACCGCCGCCGCGGCCGTCGCCCTCTCGTCCCAGGCGGCGCACGCCGATCCGAGCCAGTCGAAGAAGGACGTCAAGTCCGAGGTCGACAAGCTCTACAACGACGCGGAGCAGGCCACCGAGAAGTACAACGGCGTCAAGGAGCAGCAGGACAAGCTCCAGAAGGAGGTCGACGACCTCCAGGACAAGGTGGCCCGCGGCCAGGGCGAACTGAACCAGCTGCGCAAGGGCCTCGGCGCGATCGCCTCCGGCCAGTACCGCAGCGGCAGCATCGACCCCTCGGTCCAGCTGTTCCTCTCCGGCAATCCGGACACCTACCTCGAAAAGGCCGCCACGCTCGACCAGTTGAGCGGCAAGCAGGCCGAGCAGCTGAAGACCATCGCGGACAAGCAGCGCCAACTCGCCCAGGAGCGCGCGGAGGCCGCCAGCAAGATCCAGGACCTCTCCGAGACCCGCAAGTCGCTCGGCGAGAAGAAGGACGAGATCAAGGGCAAGCTGGCCAAGGCGCAGGAGCTGCTCAACACCCTGACCGCCAAGGAGCGGGCGGCCATGCAGGCCGCGGACGACCGGGCCAACCGCAGCAACGACCGGGTCAACCTCGGCGACGACGTGCCCGCCTCGCAGCGCGGTGCGGCCGCCCTGGCCGCCGCCCAGTCGAAGATAGGTTCCCCGTACGTCTGGGGCGCCACCGGCCCGTCCTCCTTCGACTGCTCGGGCCTGACGTCCTGGGCGTACGCGCAGGCCGGCCAGTCGCTGCCGCGCACCTCGCAGGAGCAGGCCAACGCCGGCACCCGGATCAGCTCGCAGAGCGCGCTGAAGCCCGGCGACCTGGTGCTCTTCTACGGCGACCTGCACCACATCGGCCTCTACGCCGGCAACGGCACCGTGCTGCACGCCCCGAAGCCGGGCGCCGCGGTGCGCTACGAGTCGATCAACAACATGCCGTTCCAGTTCGGCGTGCGGGTCTGACCCGGGTCTGAAAAGCCTCACAACACCCACAACCCGCCGCCCGATCGGGCGAATTGCGGCCCCCGCCGCTGACCTGCCGCTCCGCCGGTGACCTGCGAAGTCACCGGCGGAGCGGCTTTTTGGGTACGAAAAGCGGTCTTTGGCCGGCGTACCGCGGCGCGGTTACTGTCTGCCCTCGCAGCTGCCGGATCACCGACCGTCCCGCCCGGGCGGCAGGGGCTGCACACGGAAGGAGTTGCGGCCCTCGTGGTGTCCCATCGCCGTACCTCGCAGCGCGGTCAGACCACCCTCGCCTCGGTCACCGTCCTGTCCGCCGCCCTGGCCACCGCGGCCGCCGCGCTGTCGGCCCAGCCGGCCAGCGCCGACCCCTCCGAGCACCCGGCCGCGGGGCGCCAGGACGCCGCCGCCCGGGTCGGCAAGCTCTACGAGGAGGCCGAGCGGGCCACCGAGAAGTACGACGAGGCCAGCGCCCACACCGCACAACTGCGCCGCGAGGTCTCCGCCCTCCAGGACCGCGCCGCGCGGACCCAGGAGCGGGTCAACGGCATGCGGTCCCGGCTTGGCGCGCTGGCCGCCGCCCAGTACCGGTCCGGCGGGATCGACCCCACGGTCCGACTGATGCTCTCCGAACGGCCCGACAGCTACCTGGAGAAGGCGTCCGCGCTGGACCGGCTCAGCGGCACCCAGGCCCGCGAGCTGCACCGGCTCCAGGCCGCCACCCGTCAACTGGACCAGCAGCGCCGGGAAGCGGCCCGGAAACTGGCCCAACTGGAGGCCGGCCGCGCCGAGGTGGCCAAGCACAAGAAGGACGTCCAGCGGAAGCTGGCCACCGCGCGGCGGCTGCTCAACGCGCTGCCCGCGCCGGCCCGGGCCGCGTACGACCGGGCCACCCGCAGCGACGGGCGGGGCGAACGGGTGCCGGACCTGAGCGGGGTCGAGGCGGGCTCGGGCCGGGCCGCGGCGGCGGTCGCCGCGGTGCGCGCCGCGGTCGGCTCCCCCTACGCCTGGGGCGGCAGCGGGCCCTCGTCGTTCGACTGCTCCGGCCTCACCCAATGGGCCTACGGCAGGGCCGGCGTCTCGCTGCCGCGCACCTCCCAGGCCCAGCGCGGCGCCGGCACCCGGGTCCCGCTGTCCCAGGCCCGCCCCGGCGACCTGGTGATCTACCGCTCGGACGCCAGCCACGTCGGGATGTACGTCGGCAACGGGCAGGTCGTGCACGCGCCCTATCCGGGCGCCCGGGTGCGCTACGACCCGGTCGGCATGATGCCGGTCTCGTCGGTCACCAGGCCCTGAGCCGTCCGCCCCTGCGTTTTTGTGCCGGCCCAGGCGCCCTTACGATCGGCCGCATGGCGGACCAGAGGGCGCGACGCGAGGGGCCGGGGCGGGTCGCACGGCCGGTCGGCTGCGCGGTGTCGCTGTGCGCGCTGCTGGTCCCGCTCGCCGGGTGCGCGGCTGAGGAGGGGCCCACCGACCAGTACCCGGGCGCCCAACAGATGCTCAACGCGCGGGCCGACGCCGTCCGGCGGCACGACACCGCGGCCTTCCTGGCCTCCGTCGACCCCCGGGCCACCGGCTTCCGCGCCCGGCAGCGCGACGTCTTCGCCCACCTCGCCGCCGTCCCGCTCGCCGACTGGCGCTACGACCTGGTGGCCACCGGCGCCTTCCCGCTGCCGATGGGCGGCGGGAAGCGGCTGGCCGCGCAGGTGCGGCTGCGCTACCGCCTCAAGGGCTTCGACACCGCGCCGGTCACCAGCCTCCAGTACCTCACCCTGACCGAACGGGACGGCCGTTGGCGGGTCAGCTCCGACTCCGACGGCGCCGCGGACGGCCGGGCCGGCACCCGGCAGCTCTGGGACCAGGGCCCGGTCACGGTGGTGCGCGGCCGGTACGGCCTCGTGCTCGGCGGGGCCGGTGACCCGGCGCGGCTGCGCGATCTGGCGAAGCGGGTGGACGCGGCGGTGCCCGCGGTCTCCGCCGCCTGGAAGGAGAAGTGGGCCCGCAAGGTGGTGGTGGAGGCGCCCGACACCGTCGAGCGGATGGCCCAACTGATGGGCAGCGACGACCCGTCGGGGTACTCCGGGATCGCGGCG
Organism: Streptomyces sp. NPDC057743; assembly: GCF_042798755.1. Classification (NCBI taxonomy): domain Bacteria; kingdom Bacillati; phylum Actinomycetota; class Actinomycetes; order Kitasatosporales; family Streptomycetaceae; genus Streptomyces; species Streptomyces sp. NPDC057743. The sequence goes on along the minus strand of NZ_JBHVJX010000002.1, from coordinate 340,709 downwards.
GTCACGACGGGGGAGGCGGGTGCGGAGAGCGCGGCCCCCGCGGACCGGGTGATCGTCAACCCCGACGCCTACGAGGAGCTCAACGACCTGGGCCGCACGGTCGTCCTCACCCACGAGACCACCCATGTCGCCACCCGCGCGCTGACCACGCCCGCCACCCCGCTGTGGCTCTCCGAGGGGTTCGCGGACTGGGTCGCCTACCGGGAGGTGCGCCGCCGGCCCGCGGCCACCGCGCCGGAGCTGACCCGGGCGGTCACCTCCGGCCACCCGCCGACCCGGCTGCCGAGCGACGCCGACTTCGGCTTCCGGTCCGGCGCGGAGCGGCTGGCCACCGCGTACGAGGGCGGCTGGCTGGCCTGCCGGATGATCGCCGACAAGTGGGGCGAGGCGCGGCTGATGGCCTTCTACCGGGACACCGGCCGGCGCGGGCTGCGCACCGCCGCGACCCGTCCGGGCACGGCCCCCATGGAGGCGCGCACCCCCGCCCCGACGGCGGCGCCCGGCTCGGCGGCCCCCGCGGTGGGCGGCGCCCCGCGAACCGGCCGCGGCACCGCGGTGGTGGAGCGCGCCATGCGCAGCCAACTGGGCGTCGGGATGGCCGAGTTCACCGCGATGTGGCGGGCGTATGTGCGTCAGGAGCTGGACTGAGCGGAGGGCGGGCGCCGGGGACGCCGGCGTCGGGCGCGGGCCGGCCGGGACCGTCGGCGGTGCGCAGGCGGTGGCAGGCGAGCAGGGACGCGGCGACCAGGAGGCCGTTGCGCACGGTCAGCAGGGCGATGCCCCAGGGGGTGCTCGTCACCACGTCCGCGAAGTGGGCCGGGAACTCCAGCAGCGTCACGGCGGCGGCCAGCAGCACCAGCACCGCCGACGGGCCCTGCCTGCTGGCCCGTACGGTCAGGCCGGCCGCGGCGGTGCCGACCAGCCACAGCAGGTACTGCGGGCTGATCACCCGGCTCGTGGTGACGAAGAGCAGGACGGCGGTGAAGGCGGCGTCGCCGAGCGTCGCGGGGGTCGGCCCGCCCGTCCGCAGCCGCCAGCGGACCAGCCAGGCCAGCGCGGCGCCGGACAGGGCCAGCGCCAGCGCGCTGATCAGGGGGACACCGGGGCCGAGGAACTCCAGTGAGCCGTAGTGGAGTTGGACCTCGCCGGGCCAGCCGGCGTGCCGGGCGAGGTGCAGCGCCAGCGCGCCCAGCGACTCGACCTCGGTGCCGCGGTCGCGCTGGAAGTCGACGAAGGCGAGCGCGCCCGGCGCGGCCAGGACCGCGACCAGCAGCAGCCCCGCGCCCCAGCCGACCGCGCTGCCCCACAGGGCGCGGGCCCGGCGGCCGCGCAGCGGCGCCCCGACCAGCAGCAGTACCGGCCACACCTTCAGCAGGGCGCCGCAGGCGAGCAACGCGCCCGCGGTGCGCGGCCGGTGGGCCGCCGTGAGCAGCGCCGCCGCGGCCACCGCCGCCACCAGCAGGTCGTAACGGGCGTAGCCGGTCGGGCCGAGCAGTGCGACGCCCGCGATCCACATCCAGGCCCCCGCGCGGCGGTGCCCCGGTCGGCGCCCGGCGCGCAGCAGCAGCGCCAGCGTCGCCGCGTCCACGGCCAGCAGCAGGGCGACGAACGCGGTGGTGTAGGAGAGGAACGGCAGCAGGCGGGGGGCCAGGATCGGCAGCGCGGCGGCCGGCGGGTACTGCCAGGTGACGTCGTCGAGCGGGAAGGTGCCGGCGGCCAGGACGTCGGCCCAGCCGCGGTAGATCACCGCGACGTCGGTGGTCACGTCCGGGCCGGGCAGCGTCAACACCCGCAGCACGTACAGCAGGAGCAGCGCCCGGGTCGCGGCCCACGCCGTCCAGGCCACCACCGTCGAGCGGGCGGCGCGGGCGGCCCGGGGGCGTCGTCCCGGGCGGTCGGCCGCCGGGTTTGTCGTCGCGTCCGCCTGGCTGTCGGTGCTGGTCATCGTCACCCCGTCGGTCGTGGTGCCTGCATGATGCCGGGCGGGCGGGGCACGGCCGGGCAGGCCGGGTGCGGGCGTGGCGGGGCGCGGCGCCCGGGGCGGACCGGCCACCCGGTACTGTCGGCCCAAAGCCCCTGGCCGCCCCGCGGCCCGCCCGCCGAGAGACCGCGACCGCCTAAAGAGACCACCGTGCACAAGACCCTCATCGTCACCAACGACTTCCCGCCCCGGCCCGGCGGCATCCAGGCATTCCTGCACAGCATGGCGCTGCGGCTGGACCCGGCCCAGGTTGTCGTCTACGCCTCCACCTGGAAACGGAGCGAGGAGGGTCGGGCGGCCACCGCCGCCTTCGATGCCGAGCAGCCGTTCCCGGTGGTCCGGGACGCCACCACGATGCTGCTGCCGACGCCCCGGGTGACCCGGCGCGCGGTCTCGCTGCTGCGCGAACACGGCTGCTCCTCGGTGTGGTTCGGGGCCGCGGCGCCGCTGGGGCTGATGGCGCCGGCGCTGCGCGCGGCCGGTGCGGAGCGGATCGTGGCGACCACCCACGGCCACGAGGCCGGCTGGGCGCAGCTCCCGGCCGCTCGGCAACTGCTGCGCAGGATCGGCGAGGGCACCGACACCCTCACCTACCTCGGCGAGTACACCCGCTCGCGGATCGCCGCCGCGCTCACCCCCAACGCCGCGGCCCGGATGGTCCAACTCCCGCCCGGCGTCGACGAGAAGACCTTCCACCCGGGCTCGGGCGGCGACGCGGTACGGGCCCGGCTCGGGCTCGCCGACCGGCCGGTGGTGGTCTGCGTCTCCCGGCTCGTCCCGCGCAAGGGGCAGGACACCCTGATCGAGGCGATGCCGAGGATCCTCGCCGCGGTGCCGGACGCGGTGCTGCTGGTCGTCGGCGGCGGCCCGTACGAGGAGCAACTGCACGCGCTGGCGGGGGAGAAGGGCGTCGCCGACGCGGTCCGCTTCACCGGCGCCGTCCCGTGGGAGGAGCTGCCCGCCCACTACGGCGCGGGCGACGTCTTCGCGATGCCGTGCCGCACCCGGCGCGGTGGCCTGGACGTCGAGGGCCTGGGCATCGTCTACCTGGAGGCGTCCGCCACCGGACTCCCGGTCGTCGCGGGCGACTCGGGCGGCGCGCCCGACGCGGTGCTGGACGGCGAGACCGGCTGGGTGGTGCCCGGCGGCTCCCCGACGGCCGCCGCCGAACGCATCGTCGCCCTCCTCAAGGACCCCGCGCTGCGCCGCACCATGGGCGCCCGCGGTCGCGCCTGGGTGGAGGAGAAGTGGCGCTGGGACCTCCTGGCGGAGAAGCTGCGGGAGCTGCTGTAACCGCCCCGGCGGCCTGGGGCCTGTCCGACGGCTAGGGGTCGGACAGGCCCTAGCCGCGGTAGAGCGCCTCGATCTCCTCGGCGAAGTCCTTGGCGACGACGTTCCGCTTCAGCTTCAGCGACGGCGTCACGTGCCCGGACTCCTCGGTGAACTGGGTCGGCAGGATGCGGAACTTGCGGACCGACTCGGCCTTGGAGACCGCCGCGTTGCCGTCGTCGACGGCGCGCTGGACGGCGGCCAACAGCTCGGGGTCGGTGGCGAGTTGGGCGGGCGTGGCGTCCGCCGGGCGACCGTGCTCCTCGGCCCAGCGGGGCAGGAACTCCTCGTCGAGGGTGATCAGCGCGCCGATGAACGGGCGGCCGTCGCCGACCACCATGCACTCGGCGATCAGCGCATGGGCGCGGATGCGGTCCTCGATGACCGCGGGAGCGACGTTCTTGCCGCCCGCGGTGACGAGTATCTCCTTCTTCCGGCCGGTGATGGCGAGGTAGCCGTCCTCGTCGAGGGTGCCGAGGTCGCCGGTGTGGAACCAGCCGTCGGAGAGCGCCTCTTGAGTGGCCGTCGGGTTGTTCCAGTACTCGGTGAAGAGGTGTTCGCCGTGCAGCAGCACCTCGCCGTCGTCGGCGATCCGGACCACCGAGCCGGGCAGCGGCTGCCCGACGGTACCGATCTTCTGCCGGTCCCAGGGGTTGAACGCGGTGGCCGCACAGGACTCGGTGAGGCCGTAGCCCTCCAGGGCGGTGAAGCCGATGCCGCGGTAGAAGTGGCCGAGCCGCTCGCCGAGCGGGGCGCCGCCGGAGATGGCGTGGGTGGCCCGGCCGCCCAGCACCGCCCGCAGCTTGCCGTAGACGAGGCGGTCGAAGAGCTTGTAGCGGAGCTTGAGGCCGAAGGAGGCGCCGCCGGGGGTGTCCAGGGCGCGGCTGTAGGCGATCGCGGTCTCCGCGGCCCGGTCGAAGATCTTGCCCTTGCCGTCGGCCTGCGCCTTGGCCCGGGCGCCGTTGTAGACCTTCTCGAAGACCCGGGGGACGCCCAGGATCAGCGTCGGCCGGAAGGAGGCCAGGTCGTCGGTGAGGTGCTTGATGTCCGGCGCGTGACCCAGCTTGATCGGGGCCATGACGGAGGCGACCTGCACCAGCCGGCCGAAGACGTGCGCGACGGGCAGGAAGAGCAGCACGGAGGAGTGGCCGGTGCGGAAGAGGGGGCGCAGCCGCTCGACGACGTTGCCGCACTCGGCGAAGAAGCTGCGGTGGCTGAGCACGCAGCCCTTGGGGCGGCCGGTGGTGCCGGAGGTGTAGACGATGGTGGCCGGGGAGTCCGCGTCGGCCAGCGCGCTGCGCTCGTCGACCTGTTCGTCGGTGATGTCATCCCCGGCGGCCCGCAGCCGGGCGATCGCGTCCCGCTCGATCTGCCAGATGTTCGCCAGCTCCGGCAGCCGGTCGCGGACCGACTCCACCGTCGCCTCGTGGGCGGGCGTCTCCACCAGGCAGGCCACCGCGCCGGAGTCGCCGAGGATCCACTGGATCTGCTCGGCGGAACTGGTCTCGTATACGGGGACGGTGATGGCGCCCGCGCTCCAGATGGCGAAGTCCAGCAGCGTCCACTCGTAACGGGTGCGCGACATCAGGCCGACCCGGTCGCCGGGCTGGATCCCGGCGGCCATCAGACCTTTGGCGGCCGCCCGGACCTCGGCGAGGAAGACGGTGGCGGTCACGTCCTCCCAGGCGCCGTTCACCTTCCGCCCCAGGACCGCAACGTCCGGGTGCTGCGCGGCGTTGCGACGGATCAGGTCCGTCAGATTGCCGTCCGCGGGGACCTCGTACAGGGCCGGAAGGCTGAACTCGCGCAAGACTGCTGCTCCTTGAAAGCGCCGGCGCCACGACGCTGTGTGCGCACCGGCTGCGGTCCATGATCATGCGGGGGGATTGGACGGCCCGGACGTTACCCATCGGTAGTGCGTTGGGATAGGGGGTTACGGCCAGATGTTCGATGCGTCACATGCTGGGGACACGTCATGGGGACTGCACGCGCAGACTAGACCAGCCCAGAGGTGACCCGAAAGTAACCGCCGGGGCCGGCACCGGCCTCCCGCCGCCGCCCGTCGCGATCTAGGGTGACGCCATGCGCGTGCATGTGGTCAGTGACGTCCATGGCAACAGCCGGGACCTGGCGGCGGCCGGGGACGGGGCCGACGCCCTGGTCTGCCTCGGCGACCTGGTCCTCTTCCTCGACTACGCGGACCACTCGCGCGGCATCTTCCCCGACCTCTTCGGCGCCGCCAACGCCGACGCCCTGGTCGCCCTGCGCACCGCCCGCCGCTTCGACGAGGCCCGGGCGCTGGGCCGCCGGCTCTGGGCCGAGTTGGACGCGAGCGGCGCCAGCCGGGAGGAGGTCATCGAGGCCGCGGTCCGCCGCCAGTACACCGACCTCTTCGCCGCCTTCCCCACCCCGACCTACGCCACCTTCGGCAACGTCGACATGCCGCGGCTCTGGCCCGAGTACGCCGGGCCCGGCACCACCGTCCTCGACGGCGAGCGGGTGGAGATCGGCGGCCGGGTCTTCGGCTTCGTCGGCGGCGGGCTGACCACCCCGATGCGGACGCCCTACGAGATCGGTGACGAGGAGTACGCCGCCAAGGTCGAGGCGCTCGGCGAGGTGGACGTGCTGTGCACCCACATTCCGCCGGACGTCCCCGAGCTCTGCTACGACACCGTCGCCCGCCGCTTCGAGCGCGGCAGCGCCGCCCTGTTGGACGCCATCCGCACGACCCGGCCGCGCTACGCCCTCTTCGGTCACGTCCATCAGCCGCTCGCCCACCGGGTGCGGATCGGCGGTACGGAATGCGTCAATGTCGGGCACTTCAACGCGACCGGCACCCCCTACGTGCTGGAGTGGTGAGCCCGTCGCGGCGGCCCGCTGGTGTCGGTCCGTCCCCCGCCGCGCGGTAGCCTTCAGCAGCAGCGACACCATGGGAACGGGGTCTTCCCCGCAGGGTCGGCGGACCGGCATGAATCGGTATGGAGGAGTCACGGCGATGGCCGAACACACCAGCTCGAACATCACGATCGAGGCGGCACCGGCCGAGGTGATGGGAGTGATCGCCGACTTCGACCGCTATCCGGAGTGGACCGGAGAGGTCAAGGAGGCCGAGATCCTCGCCAGCGACGACCGGGGCCGCGCGGAGAAGGTGCGCCTGGTGCTGGACGCCGGCGCCATCAAGGACGACCACACCCTCGCCTACACCTGGACCGGCGAGGACGAGGTCAGCTGGTCGCTGGTGAAGTCGCAGATGCTGCGCGTCCTGGACGGGTCCTACCGGCTCGCCGCGCTGGACGGCGGCGCCCGCACCGAGGTCACCTACCAGCTCACCGTCGACGTCAAGATCCCGATGCTCGGGATGATCAAGCGCAAGGCCGAGAAGGTCATCATCGACCGGGCGTTGGCCGGCCTGAAGAAGCGCGTGGAGGGCGACTCCGCGACGTCCGGCGCCGCCGCCGACGAGGCCGAGAAGCACTGAGCGTGCGCACCGTCCTCGTCACCGGCTCCGGCGGCGCGGGCCGCACCACGCTGGCGGCCGCGACCGCCCTGGCCGGTGCCCGCCGGGGCGCGCGGACCCTCCTGCTCACCACCCAGGCGAGCGCCCCGGAGATGGTCCTCGACGCCCGCCCGGGCACCGCCGAGCCGACCGCGATAGCCGGGGCCCCCGGCCTCTACGCGCGCCGGATCGACCCCGCGGACCGCTTCCGCCAGGAGTTCCTCGCCTTCCAGGAGCGCGCCGGCGCAGCCCTCGACCTGCTCGGCGCGGCCCCTCTCGACGAGGACGAACTGACCGAACTCCCCGGCTCCGAGTCCTTCGCGCTGCTGCACGCGCTGCGCGCCGCGCACGCCTCGGGCGACTGGGAGCTGCTGGTCGTCGACGCGCCACCGGCCGCCGAAACGATCCGGCTGCTGGCCCTGCCCGCGCAGGTCCGCCGCTACCTCCGCCGTCTACTGCCGCCCGAGCGCCAGGCGGCCCGCGCGCTGCGCCCGGTGCTCGCCCAGCTCGCCGGCGTCCCCATGCCGGCCCAGAAGCTGTACGAGGCCGCCGAGCGCTGGGAGGACGAACTCGCCGCCGTCCAGCGGGTGGTGGACGCCCCCGGCACCTCCGTACGGCTGGTCACCGACGCCGGCCCGGTCGCCACCGCCACCCTGCGGACGCTGCGCGTCGGGCTCGCGCTGCACGGCCGCCGCACCGACGGCGTCCTGGTCAACCGGCTGCTCCCGGTCGGCTCCGCCGACCCCTTCCTGGCCGGGCTCGCAGGCGCCCAACAGACCGCCCTCAAGGCGCTGCGCGAGGAGTTCCCCGACGTCCCGGTGCACGAGGTACCCCACCTGGGCCGCGACCCGCAGGGCGTGGCGGAACTGGGTGCGTTGCTGCCCGCGCCCGCCGGGCACGTCGCGGAGCCGGCCGCCGCGCCCGCCGACCCCTGGACCGTCGAGGACCGGCTGGCCACGGACGGCCTTCTCGTCTGGCGGGTGCCGCTGCCCGGCGCCCGTCGGGACGGCCTCGGCCTGGTGCGCCGCGGCGACGAGATCGTGGTGACCGTCGGCCGCTTCCGGCGGATCAGGACGCTGCCCTCGGCGCTGCGCCGCTGCACCGTCTCCGGTGCCGCGCTGCGCGACGGCGCCCTGGAGATCCGCTTCACCCCGGACCCGGGACTGTGGCCGCGGAGCGCGCCGAGCGACTGAGGCGGGCACCCCCGTTCGGGTAACGTCGTAAGCGGTCACCGCCCCGCGGTGCCCGCACCGCAGCGCACCGTCCCGGTCCGCACCGCCCGAGGAGTCCACGGAGCCCGCCATGAGTGATGCCACCGAGCGTCCCGCCGACCACAGCGCCGCGCCGGACGCCGACGCCTGGGAGACGGCCTGCGCCGAGGACCTCGCCGCGGAGCAGGCCCGCCGCCGGGCCGCCTACGGCCCCCCGCCCGGCAGCGCCGCCGACGAGCTGCGCAAGCTGGCCGAGGCGGTCACCGACAAGCTGGCCGGCATCCAACTGCCCGGCGCGCTCGGTGGGATGGCCGCCAGCGGCGCCGTGGGCGGGCTGCTGCGGCAGGCCAAGGCCGCCGTCGAGCCGGTCATCGAGCGCAACCCCGACGTCTTCGACCACCTCGCCGCGGCCGGCTCCGAACTCCTCGCCGCCTACCGCTCGGCGGTCGAGGGCAGCGAGCGCCGCTGGACCCGCGAGGCGCACACCGACGAGGGCCCCGGGGGCCGGCCCGACGATCCGCGCGACGACGGCCCGTCCGGTACCGAACGCATTGACCTCGACTGACGCTTCCCCCGCCTCCGGTACGGTGGGGCACGGCGGGGTTCGAGCGAAAACTGAGGGACACATGGGACTCACCATCGGCGTCGACATCGGCGGCACGAAGATCGCGGCCGGCGTGGTCGACGAAGAGGGTTCGATCCTTGAGACGTGCAAGGTAGCGACCCCGCGAGCCACCGATGAGCTGACCGAGGCCATCGCCGACGCCGTCCGCACGGTCGGCGTCGGCCACCGCGTCGAGGCCGTCGGCATCGGCGCCGCCGGCTACGTGGACGAGAAGCGGGCCACGGTCCTCTTCGCGCCGAACATCGACTGGCGCCACGAGCCGCTCAAGGACAAGGTCGAGCAGCGCGTCGGCCTGCCCGTGGTGGTCGAGAACGACGCCAACGCCGCGGCCTGGGGCGAGTACAAGTTCGGCGCCGGCAAGGGCCACAGCGACGTCATCTGCATCACCCTCGGCACCGGCCTGGGCGGCGGCATCATCATCGGCAACAAGCTGCGCCGCGGCCGCTTCGGCGTGGCCGCCGAGTTCGGCCACATCCGGGTCGTCCCGGACGGCCTGCTGTGCGGCTGCGGCAGCCAGGGCTGCTGGGAGCAGTACGCCTCCGGCCGCGCCCTGCTGCGCTACGCCCGGCAGCGCGCCCTCGCCACCCCGGAGAACGCCGCGGCGCTGCTCGCGCTCGGCGACGGCACCCCCGAGGGCATCCAGGGCAAGCACATCAGCGAGGCCGCCCGGCACGGCGACCCGGTCGCCATCGACTCGTTCCGCGAGCTGGCCCGTTGGGCCGGCGCCGGCCTCGCCGACCTGGCCTCGCTCTTCGACCCGTCGGCGTTCATCATCGGCGGCGGGGTCTCGGACGAGGGCGAGCTGGTCCTGGACCCGATCCGCAAGTCCTTCCGGCGCTGGCTGGTCGGCAGCCAGTGGCGGCCGCACGCCCAGGTGCTCGCCGCCCAACTCGGCGGCAAGGCCGGGCTGGTGGGCGCGGCCGACCTGGCGCGCCAGGGCTGACGCGGATGGGCGGCGAGCGCTCCGGACGGCCCGCGTCCGGCCCGGTAGGGTCCGGTTCCGACTCCGCAACGGCCGCGCCCACGGCCGGACTTGCCGCCTCCGCCACGGAGGCGTGCTCTGCTTCCGAGGTCTGGGAAAAGAGCAGAGGCGGAGCGGAGCGGAGCGGTTCCGCGGTCGTCCGGGTGCTCAGCTACAACATCCGCTCGATGCGCGACGACACGGCGGCGCTGGCCCGGGTCATCCGGGCCTGCGCCCCCGATGTCGTCCTCGTCCAGGAGGCGCCGCGGTTCTTCCGCTGGCGCAAGGCCGCCGAACGGCTGGCCCGGTCCGCCGGCCTGGTCTACGTCACCGGCGGCGCGACGACCGCAGGACCGATGGTGCTGGCCACCCTCCGCGCCCATGTCGAGCGCACCGAGGACGTGCTGCTGCCCCGCACCCCCGGGCTGCACCAACGGGGCCTGGCCACCGCGGTGCTCCGCTTCGGCGGGGCCCGGCTCGGCGTCGTGAGCTGTCATCTGAGCCTGTCCGCGCGGGAGCGGTACGCGCAGGCCCAGCTGGTGCTTCAGCGCGTCGCCGGGCTGGGGGTGCGGCATGCGGTGGTCGGCGGGGATCTCAACGACCGCCCGGACGGCCGGAGTTTCCGCCGGATCGCGGCGGAGCTCCACGACGGCTGGGCGAGTGCGCCGTGCGGTGGCGAGTTCACCTCGGGCTCGCACGAGCCCCGGCAGCGGATCGATGCGGTGTTCGCCACCGACGGCGTCGAGGTGCTCGGGTGCGGGGTGCCGCGGGCGCTGCCCGGCCTGCGCCCGGCGGACCTGCGGGCCGCCTCGGACCACCTGCCGGTGCTGGCCGCCCTGCGGGTGCCGGCCGGCAGCTGACCGGCCGCCCTCGGCAACGGCCCGCTCGGGCCCCCGCGTTCAGCCCCCCGCGCTCAGACCACCGCGCCGCCGCCCGGCAGGTCGTCGTCCCCGTCGTGGTCGTTGTTCATCCGGGCGAAGAGGGTGCCCAGGCCGCCCAGGAAGCCGCCGACGCCCAGGACGACGACCCACCAGGTGAGCGGCTGCTGGAAGACGACCATGGCGACCAACAGCAACGGGCCGCCGAGCGCCGCGATCCAGGCGAACTTGGTGGTGGTGTCGGCCTGCGGCAGCGGCGGCGGCTCGGGCGGGGTGAAGTGGCCCTCGTCGTCCTCGTCGAAGTCGTCGTCGGAGGGCTCGCGGGCGGACCAGTCGCGCGGGCCCACGCCGGGGGCGAAGACCACGAAGCTGCCGGGGCGGGACGGGGGGATGTCGCCGGGGGCGCCCGGGCCCGGGGGGTCCGCGCCGGGCCGGTCGTCGTCGGCGGGGTGCGGTGCGGGGGAGTCCACGGCGGTGGCCTCGCCCTCGGCCGCCGCGGCGCCCGCCGGCCGGCCGCCGCTGGCCTCGTCGGCGTCCGGGCCCGGGAACTGGGGCCGCTCGCCGTACCCCGCCACGATCTGCGCCCAGGCGGCGTCCTCGTCGAGCGGGTCCCGGGGGTCGCGGGGGCTACGCTCCGCCACGGGCCGCCGTCCCTTCCCAGGCTGCGTCCGGCCGGGCCTCGGGGGCGAGCCGGGTGATGAAGTCATGGGTGTTGGCGAAGATCCGCTCCGCGTCGTGGTCGAGGGTGGCGACGTGGTAGCTGCGCTCAAGCAGGGTGTGCCGGACGTCGGTGGACGAGATCCGGCTGAGGATGCGGTCGGAGTCGACGGGCGGGACGACGTGGTCCTGCGGGCTGGTCATCACCAGCAACGGCTGGGTCACGCGCGGCAGTTCGTCGTCGACCCGCCGGAAGAACGCCCGCAGGGAGTGCGCGGCGTGCAGCGGCACCCGGTCGTAACCGACCTCGGTCGCACCGGGCTTGGCGATGTCGCTGGCGATGCCCTTTGTGGACCGGACGACGTGGCGCAGCGCCGGCAGCAGCGGCGCCGCCCGGTCGTGGACCTTGTTGCCCGGATTGACCAGCGCCACCCCGCTGATGGCGTCGCCGTGCTGGGCGGCCAGCCGCAGCGCCAGCGCACCGCCCATCGACAGGCCGCAGACGAAGACCGTGCCGCAGCGCTCGGTCAGCGCGCGCAACTCCCGGTCGACCTCGGCGTACCAGTCCTGCCAGGTGGTGAGCTGCATGTCCTGCCACCGGGTGCCGTGGCCGGGCAGCAGCGGGACGGTCACGCTCAGGCCCCGCTCTGCGAGGTACTCGGCCCAGGGGCGGACGGACTGGGGGGAGCCGGTGAAGCCGTGGCAGAACAGGACGCCGACGTCTCCGCCGTCACGGCGGAACGGCTCGGCTCCGGGGAGGAGCGGCACCGGAGGACTCCGATCGATGAGGGGGCTGGCGGGTTACTTCAGGGTACGCAAAGTAACCGCGGCGGGGTAGGGCCGTGGACGGTGGGAGCGGCGGGCACCGGAGCGCGGTGCGCCGGGCGCGCGCCGCCCCCGACGGGACCCGTGCGCGGCCCCCGGTGGGCGTGCGCGCGGCCCGATGGCCCGCCGCGGCCTCCGGCGCGCCGCGCGGGGGTTAAGGTCATTGCGTCAGACACAGGAGGCAGTCGGTTGATCTACGGCGCAATGAAGTTTTCCCTCGGCGGTTCGCTGCGGCTCGCGTTCCGCCCCTGGGTGGAAGGCATCGAGAACGTGCCCGCCGAGGGTGCGGCGATCCTCGCGAGCAACCACCTGTCCTTCTCGGACTCGTTCTTCCTGCCCGCGGTGCTCGACCGCAAGGTGACCTTCATCGCGAAGGCGGAGTACTTCACCTCGCCGGGGGTGAAGGGCAAGTTGACGGCCGCGTTCTTCAAGGGCGTGGGGCAGCTCCCGGTGGACCGCTCGGGCGCCCGCGGCGCGGGCGAGGCGGCGATCAAGAGCGGCATCGAGGTGCTGGAGCGCGGGGAGCTCTTCGGCATCTACCCCGAGGGCACCCGCTCCCCGGACGGCCGGCTCTACCGCGGTAAGCCCGGCGGCCTGGCGCGGGTGGCGCTGGCCACGGGAGCGCCGGTCATCCCGGTGGCGATGATCGACACCGAGAAGGTGCAGCCGCCCGGCAAGGTGCTGCCGAAGATGGTCCGGCCCGGCATCCGGATCGGCAAGCCGCTGGACTTCAGCCGCTACCAGGGCATGGAGAACGACCGGTACATCCTGCGCTCGATCACCGACGAGGTGATGTACGAGATCATGAAGCTCTCCGGCCAGGAGTACGTCGACATCTACGCGACCGCCGCCAAGCGGCAGATCGCCGAGGCGGCCAAGGCCGCGGAGGCGCAGAAGAAGGCGTAGCGCGCGGGACGGAAGGACGAGTCGAGACCGGGGGCGGCGCGGCCCCCGGTGAGGGGTGGGGGCCCGCATGACGGATGCCGACATTCAGGACGCCCGGACCGCGGGTGGTGATGCACCGGGCGCCCGGGACGCGGCCGACGGCGGCCGCCAGAAGGCGCTGCGGATGTCCGTCGAGCTGCCACTGTGGCGGGCGCTGACCGGCTACCGCATCCTGACCCTGGTCTACGTGCTGTGCCTGGGCGCCGTGGCGTACCCGCACTACGCACACCCGCCAGGCGCCGCCGCGTACTTGGCCGCGCTCACCCTCTGGACCGGGCTGAGCTGGCGCCGGACGACCTCCGCCGAGCGCTGCACCCGGCGCTTCCTCCTCGTCGACCTCGGCTTCGCGGTCGGCGGCATCCTGCTCACCTCGGTCATCGACACCCAGGCCCGCATCATGGACGGCAGCCCGACGCTCCCGTCCATCTGGACGGCGGGCGCCGTGCTGGGCTTCGCCATCAAGGGCGGCTGGCGGTGGGCGGCGGTGGCCTCCACCATCGTGGCGGCGGCCAACCTCGTCGAGCGCCAGGAGCTGGCCCGGGACACCGTCCACAACGTGGTGCTGGTGTGGGTGGCCAGCGTCGCCATCGGCTACGTCGTCGAGGTGGCGCGGGCCAGTGAGCGCACCCTGGCGCGCGCCCTCCAGATCGAGGCGGCCACCCGCGAGCGGGAGCGGCTGGCCCGCGACATCCACGACAGCGTGCTCCAGGTGCTCGCCATGGTGCAGCGGCGCGGCTCCGCGATCGGCGGCGAGGCGGCCGAGCTGGGGCGGATGGCGGGCGAACAGGAGGTGGCGCTGCGCACGTTGGTGGCCGGCGGGCTGGTGCCCCGGCAGCGGATGGCGGCGGTGCCGGCCCAGACCACGGTGGAGGGCGCGGCGGACGGCGCCGCGGTTCCCGTCCCGGCGCCGGCCGACCGCGGCGGCCCCTGCGACCTGATGGCGCTGCTCGCCCCGTACGCCGGGGCCGGGGTGACGCTGTCCGGCCCGGGCACCCCGGTCGCGCTGCCGGCCGCCGCCGCGGGGGAGTTGACCGCCGCTGTCGGTGCCGCGTTGGACAATGTCCGGGTGCACGTGGGGGCCGAGGCTCGCGCGTGGATCCTGGTGGAGGACGAGCCGGACGCGGTGGTCGTGACGGTGCGCGACGAGGGCCCGGGCATCCCCGAGGGCCGGCTCGCCGCGGCCGAGCGCGAGGGCCGCCTCGGCGCGGCGCTCTCGATCCGGGGCCGGCTGCGGGAGTTGGGCGGCGGCGCCGAGTGGCTCTCGGTCCCCGGCCAGGGCACGGAAGTGGAGTTGACGGTTCCCAAGGGCGCCGCGCCCAAGGACGGACGACGGGGGAGGACCGGCGCGTGAACGAGCGCGGCGGACGCGGCCCTTGGTCGGTGCGTACCGGGCGGGGCGGGCGAAGCGAGGCAGTGCATGAGTGACGGGACGGGCCTGCGGGTCATGGTGGTCGACGACCACCCGATGTGGCGGGACGCGGTCGCCCGGGATCTGGCGGAGGCCGGGTTCGAGGTGGTGGCGACGGCCGGGGACGGGCCGCAGGCGGTGCGCCGGGCCCAGGCGGCGGCGCCCGACGTGCTGGTCCTGGACCTCAACCTGCCGGGGCTGCCCGGCGTCCAGGTGTGCCGGCAACTGGTCGGCGCAGACCCGTCGTTGCGGGTGCTGGTGCTCTCCGCCAGCGGCGAGCACGCCGATGTCCTGGAGGCGGTGAAGTCCGGCGCCACCGGCTATCTGCTGAAGTCCGCCAGCACCGAGGAACTGCTCGACGCGGTCCGCCGCACCGCCGCCGGCGACCCCGTCTTCACCCCCGGCCTGGCCGGCCTGGTCCTCGGCGAGTACCGCCGGCTGGCGACCGAACCGACCCCGGCGGCCGCCGACGAGCCGGACGCGCCCCGGCTGACGGAGCGCGAGACCGAGGTGCTGCGCCTGGTCGCCAAGGGGCTCTCGTACAAGCAGATCGCCGAGCGGCTGGTCATCTCGCACCGCACGGTGCAAAACCACGTCCAGAACACCCTCGGCAAGCTCCAACTCCACAACCGCGTCGAGCTGGTGCGCTACGCCATCGAGCGCGGCCTGGACGGCGTCTGACCCGCGGCCGCTCCGGCCCGCCGCTCGTACGGGTGAAGAGCGGGCGCCAACTCCCTTGATACGGAGGGGAATCGGCGCACACCCCATCCCTGGGTGACCCGGCTCACCATTAGCGTGACGGTCGTTACGTTCACGGACGGCCGTACGCGGCCACGGACGGGATGAAGGTGAAGCGATGCGGGTCGGAGTACTGACCGGCGGCGGCGACTGCCCGGGTCTGAACGCGGTGATCAGGGGCATCGTCCGCAAGGGCACCCAGGAGTACGGATACGACTTCGTCGGCTTCCGGGACGGCTGGCGCGGACCGCTCAGCGACAGGACGGTGCGGCTGGACATCCCGGCCGTGCGCGGCATCCTGCCCCGCGGCGGGACCATCCTCGGCTCGTCCAGGACCAACCCCTTCAAGGAGGAGGACGGCGTCCGCCGGATCAAGGAGACCCTCGCCAAGCACGAGACCGAGGCACTGATCGCGATCGGCGGCGAGGACACCCTCGGCGTCGCCGCCCGGCTCTGCGCGGAGTACGGCGTCCCCTGCGTCGGCGTGCCCAAGACCATCGACAACGACCTGTCGGCCACGGACTACACCTTCGGCTTCGACACCGCCGTCGGCGTCGCCACCGAGGCCATCGACCGGCTGCACACCACCGCCGAGTCGCACATGCGGGTGCTGGTCGTGGAGGTGATGGGCCGGCACGCCGGCTGGATCGCGCTCCACTCCGGCCTGGCCGGCGGCGCCAACGTCATCCTCATCCCGGAGCAGCGCTTCGACGTCGACGAGGTCTGCCGCTGGATCGAGTCCCGCTTCAAGGCCAGCTACGCGCCGATCGTGGTGGTCGCCGAGGGCGCCATGCCCAAGGACGGCGAGATGGTCCTCAAGGACGGCAGCACCGACTCCTTCGGCCACGTCCGGCTCTCCGGCGTGGGCGAGTGGCTGGCCAAGGAGGTCGAGCGGCGCACCGGCAAGGAGGCCCGCACCACCGTCCTCGGCCACACCCAGCGCGGCGGCACCCCCAGTGCCTTCGACCGCTGGCTGGCCACCCGCTTCGGGCTGCACGCCATCGACGCGGTGCGGGACGGCGACTTCGGCAAGATGGTCGCGCTGCGCGGTACCGACATCGTCCGGGTGCCGCTGACCGAGGCGACCGCCAAGCTCAAGACGGTCGACCCCGCGCTCTACGCCGAGGTCGGCGTCTTCTTCGGCTGAGGCCGCCGCCCGCTCCCGGACGGCACCGCCGGGCGATGGGCCGTACATTTGCCGTGTCGCGACATGTCCGGCCCATTGCTTGCGCGCCCCGCTGCCGCCCGGCGCCGCCGCGCCACCGCCGGCGGGGGGAGAACGGGAGAGAACGTGGAGATCGTCGCCTTCGGTGTGCAGGCGGACGAGCGGGCGCTCCTGGAGAAGGCGTTCGCCGGCCGCCACCAGGTCCGTGCCCTGGACGTCTTCCTCAACCGCGATACCGCCCCCATCGCCCACGGCTACGAGGTCGTCTCCACCAGCGTCAACGACGACCTGACCGCCGAGGTGCTGCAGACCCTCGCGGCCGGCGGCACCAAGATGGTCGCCCAGCGCTCCACCGGCTTCAACAACATCGACCTGGAGGCCGCCGCCGACCTCGCCATGACCATCGGCCGGGTCTCCAGCTACTCGCCGTACGCGGTCGCGGAGTTCGCCTGGCTGCTGGCGCTGGCGGTGAACCGGCGGCTGGTCCCGGCCGCCAACCGCACCCGGAACTTCGACTTCCGGCTGGACGGCCTGATGGGCCGCGACCTGCACGGCCGCACGGTCGGGGTGCTCGGCACCGGCAAGATCGGCACCGCCTTCGCCAGGATCGCGCACGGCTTCGGGATGGAGCTGCTGGGCTGGGACCTCGCCGAGAACCCCGAGTGCCTGGCGCTGGGCATGCGCTACGTCCCCCGGGAGCGCCTGTTCGCCGAGGCGGACCTGGTCAGCCTGCACGTCCCGCTGACCGAGGACACCCGGCACCTGGTCGACGCCGCCGCGCTGGCCGCCATGAAGGCCGACGCGATCCTGGTCAACTCCAGCCGCGGCGGGCTGATCGACACCGCGGCCCTGGTCGAGACGCTCAAGGCCGGCCGGCTCACCGGAGTCGGCCTGGACGTCTACGAGGAGGAGGCCGGGCTGTTCTTCTACGACAAGTCCCTGGACGTGATCAGCGACGACACCCTGGCCCGGCTGATGACCTTCGCGAACGTGTTGGTCACCTCGCACCAGGCGTACTTCACCGCGGAGGCGGTCGGCCAGATCGTCGAGACCACCGTGGTCAACGTCGAGGACCATCTGGCCGGCCGCACCAACGGCAACATGCTGGTCACACGAGGACAGCTGCCAGCAGCTGCGCGGTGAGCGCCGCACCGCCCCGCGTCAGCACCGACTCGGGGTGGAACTGCACCCCCGCGAAGCCGGGTCCGCGCAGCGCATGCACCTCGCCGCTCGCCTCGTCCCGGCTCAACTCGACGCGGTGCATGGCCAGTTCGACCGCCGTCCGGTCGTCGCAGCGGGCCGTGAAGGTGTTGTAGAAGCCGACCGTCTCGGGCCGCCCGAAGAAGTCGATCCGCTCCTGGGCGCCCTGGAACGGCACCTCCTTGCGGACGATCTCCAACCCCAGCTCGGCGGCGATGAGTTCGTGGCCGAGGCAGACGCCGAGCAGGGGGCGGCCCGAAGGGGCGTGCTCCGCGGCGGCGGTGGGGCGGTGGCCGGCCACCAGGTCGGCGGCGAGCGCGCGCAGGAAGCGCATCTTGGGGTCGGCGGTGTCGGTCGGGTCGCCGGGGCCCGGGCCCAGCACCACCGGCCCCCGGTGCGCCAACGCGGCCGCGCGCAGCCCCGGCTCGTCGTAGCGGCGGACCGTCACCGTCAGTCCGGAGGCGCGCAGCAGGTGCGCCAGCATCGCGGTGAAGGTGTCCTCGGCGTCGATCACCAGGGCGTGCCCGCGCAGCCCGGCGACCGGGGCGGTGGTCTGCATCCGCAGCCAGAACGGGGCCAGGTCGGCGCGGCGGGCGTCCAGCGCGGCCCGCACCCGCGGATCGTCGGCCAGGCGTGGCGCCGACTCGGCCGCGGCCCGCGCGGGGGCCGGCCGAACGCCCAGCGCGGTCAGCACCCCGGCCGCCTTGGCGTGCGTCTCGGCGACCTCGCCATACGGGTCGGAGGCGCGCACCAGGGTGGCGCCGACCGGGACCCGCAGCGCACCGTCGGCGGCGATGTCCGCGGTGCGGATCAGGATCGGGGAATCCAGCGTCTGCGCGCCGTTCGCGTCCCGGCCGAGCAGCGCCAGCGCACCGGCGTAGTAGCCGCGGCCGCGGCCGTCCGGGGCCACCGGCTCGTGCCGCTCGATGACCCGGCAGGCGTTCTGCACCGGCGACCCGGTGACCGTCGCCGCGAACATCGTCTCCTTGAGGACCTCGCGCACGTCCAGGGTGGAGCGGCCGCGCAGTTCGTACTCGGTGTGCGCCAGGTGCGCCATCTCCTTGAGCCGGGGCCCGACCACCACCCCACCCCGGTCGCCGACGGTGCACATCATCTTCAGCTCCTCGTCGACCACCATCGACAGCTCCTCGACCTCCTTGCGGTCGCCGAGGAACGCCAGCAGACCCTCCGCGGTGGGCCCCTGCGCGGGATAGCGATAGGTCCCGCTGATGGGGTTCATCACGACGGTGTTGCCGGCCATCCGGACGTGTACCTCGGGGCTGGCGCCGACCAGCGTGCGCACGCCGGGACGGTGCACCACGAACGTCCAGTACGCCCCGCGCTCGCCGGCCAGCAGCCGGCGGAAGAGCGCCAGCGCGTCGGCCGCGGAGAAGGCGGCGATCTCGCCCTCGAAGGTGCGGCGGACGACGAAGTTGGCGCCCTCGCCGGTGCCGATCTCCTCCCGCACCACCCGCTCGACGATCTCCGCGTACGCCTCGTCACCGACGTCGAAGGCCCCGCCGTCCACCGCCACCTCGTGCGCCGGCAGCGCCGACAGCAGTGCGGGCAGCGGGAGTTCGTGGTGCTCGTCGGGGTGCAGCACGGCCAGCGGGGTGCCGTCGTCGTGCGCCCGGAAGCCGCGCTCGCGGATCTGTCGGAACGGGACCAGGGCCAGCGCGTCGGTCACCGGCGCGCTGGGCACCCCGGTGCCCAGCGGGATGTCGGCCAGGTGCTCGACCTCGGTCACCGCGCCGATCAGCACCTCGACGACGGCGTCGTCCCGGCCCGGTGCGCGACGGCGGAGCAGGGCGAACGGCGGGCAGGCGGGGTCGAGCAGCCGCTGGACCAGCGCGGCGGCGTCGGGCTGGGGCTGGGGGTGCATGGCGGTTCCTTCCGGGAGGTCAATGCTTCCGGTACGGAGGGAACGGCCGCCAGAACACCGAAGGCCGCCCCTCGGGCGGCCTTCGCGGTCTGTGGGTGGGTGACGCGAATCAGTGGGCCGCCGGCTGGGCGGTCCACCACCAGTTCAGGTGCATGAGCGGTCGCGTCTGCATGGCGGGAACCCTATCGGATCGCCCCTCGCCCGCGTCTCACAGTCCGGATGCCGGACGGACACCCCCCGGGGACCCCGTAATGTTGGGGACGTGACCGTGAACGCTGAAACCCACGCCGGTGGCCACACCTGGCGAGACCTGCCCGCGGCGCAGCAGCCTGACTGGCCGGACCAAGAGGCTCTGCGCGATGTGATCGCGGAGCTTACGTCCTATCCGCCGCTCGTCTTCGCGGGCGAGTGCGACCAGCTGCGCGAGCGGATCGCCGCGGTCGCCCGAGGTGAGGCGTTCCTGCTCCAGGGCGGCGACTGCGCGGAGGCGTTCGATGCCGTCTCCGCCGAGCACATCCGCAACAAGCTCAAGACCCTGCTCCAGATGGGCGCCGTGCTGACGTACGCCGGGTCCGTCCCGGTGGTCAAGGTCGGCCGGATCGCCGGTCAGTACAGCAAGCCGCGCTCCAAGCCGACCGAGACCCGCGACGGGGTGACCCTGCCGACCTACCGCGGCGACTCCGTCAACGGCTTCGAGTTCACCCCCGAGGCCCGCACCCCGGACCCCGAGCGCCTGAAGCGGATGTACCACGCCTCCGCCTCGACGCTGAACCTCGTCCGGGCCTTCACCACCGGTGGCTACGCCGACCTGCGCCAGGTGCACGCCTGGAACCAGGACTTCGTGAAGTCCTCGCCGTCGGGCCAGCGGTACGAGGCGCTGGCGCGCGAGATCGACCGGGCGATGAACTTCATGAACGCCTGCGGGGTGGACCCGGAGGCGTTCAAGACGGTGGAGTTCTACTCCTCGCACGAGGCGCTGATCCTGGACTACGAGTCGGCGCTGACCCGCACCGACTCCCGCACCGGCAACCTCTACGACGTCTCGGGCCACATGGTCTGGATCGGCGAGCGCACCCGTCAACTGGACGGCGCGCACATCGAGTTCGCCTCCCGCGTCCGCAATCCGATCGGCGTCAAGCTGGGTCCGACGACGACGGCCGAGGACGCGCTCGCCCTGATCGACCGGATCGACCCGGAGCGCGAGCCGGGCCGGCTGACCTTCATCACCCGCATGGGAGCGGACAAGATCCGCGACAAGCTGCCCGAGCTGGTGGAGAAGGTCACCGCCGCCGGCGCCCAGGTCGCCTGGATCACCGACCCGATGCACGGCAACACCTTCGAGGCGGCCTCGGGCCACAAGACCCGCCGCTTCGACGACGTGCTGGACGAGGTCAAGGGCTTCTTCGAGGTCCACAAGGCACTCGGCACGCACCCGGGCGGCATCCACGTCGAGCTGACCGGCGACGACGTCACCGAGTGCGTGGGCGGCGGCGACGAGATCTTCGTCGACGACCTGCACCAGCGCTACGAGACCGCCTGCGACCCGCGGTTGAACCGCAGCCAGTCGCTGGACCTGGCCTTCCTGGTGGCGGAGATGTACCGCGACCAGTGAGGTGCCCGGCATGACGGTGGGGCGCGGATCCTGTGATCCGCGCCCCACTGCGTTGCCGTGCGTTGTTCCGCGCCTGCCATGGCGGGTAAGGTAAGGGTAACCTCACTGACGATCACGGAGATCGGGTCGAGGCGCCCTTATCGGAGGTGAACCCGCGTGTACGTCTGCTCCTGCTTCGGCATCACCGAGCAGCAGGTTCGTGAGCACGCGGACCGGGGTGCCTGCACGCCCCGCCAGGTCGCCTCCGCCTGCAAGGCCGGGACCGACTGCGGCAGTTGCGTCCGCCGCATCCAGGCGCTGCTGGGGCGCGGTGCGTGCCCCCGCCGGGAGCTGATCGACCGCGGCGCCCCCGACGCGCTGCGCTCGGAGTCCGCCGAGTGGGACCAGGCGCCGGACGCGCCGGGCCCGGAGTCCGTGCCCCTGACGCCGGCCGCGGAGGAGGGCGCACCGGGGCCCGTGGGCCTCCCGGCGGCCGCGTGACCTCCCTGGTCGTCCCGCCGGCGCGCACCGCCGGCCCTCAGCTCGGCTGCTCGATCACCTGGGCGAGGTAGAGCGCTTCCCCCAGCTTCTCGACCAGCTCCAGCTGGGTGTCGAGGTAGTCGATGTGGTGCTCCTCGTCCTCAAGGATCGCCTCGAAGATGTTGGCCGAGGTGATGTCCCCCTTGGTGCGCATGACCTCGATGCCGCGCTTGAGGCGGTCGATGGCCTCCACCTCGATCTGCCGGTCGGCCTGGAACATCTCGGTGACGGTCTGCCCGACGCGGACGTGGAACAGTCGCTGGTAGTTCGGCAGCGCCTCCAGGAAGAGGAGCCGGTCGGTCAGCGTCTCCGCGTGCTTCATCTCGTCGAAGGACTCGGCGCGGGTGTACTTGGCGAGCTTGTACCAACCGAAGTTCTCCTGCATCTTCGCGTGCAGGAAGTACTGGTTGATCGCGGTCAGCTCGCCGGTCAGCTGCTCGTTGAGGAATTCGATGACCTCGGGGTCGCCCTGCATGGTTGCGGGCCCCTTTCACGCGAGTTACTGGGCAGGTGCCGCGCATCCTTGCACCGCCTTGAGCGCAACGTCCAGTAAGTGCACGCTTAGTGCGGTTTGTCTGAATCCATCCCACCCTGGTCATCGGCACCCCGGACCGTCTGACACCATGGAGGCATGGGTCAGCCGGAGAGTCGCGAAGAGGAGCCGGTGCTGCCACCGGGTCAGCGGCTCCAGCGGGGCTGGCCGGTCACGCACTACGGTCCGGTGCCGAAATTCCGCCCGGAGCGCTGGGAATTCCGAGTCTTCGGCGCCACCGCCGACGGCGCCAAGCACTGTTGGACGCACGAGGAGTTCACGGCCCTGCCGTACGACACCGTCGTCGCGGACATGCACTGCGTCACCAAGTTCAGCATGCTCGGCGCCGAGTGGGGCGGGGTGCTGACCCGCACGATCCTTCAGCTCGCACCGCCCGCGCCCGACGTCACGCACGTGATGGTGTGGGCCGAGTACGGCTTCAGCTCCAACCTCCAACTCGCCGACTTCGGCGGGGAACGGTGCATCTTCGCCACCCACCGCTCTGGCGAGCTGCTCACCGCCGAACACGGCTTCCCGGTCCGGCTGATCGTGCCGCACCTCTACGCCTGGAAGGGCCCCAAGTGGGTCCGCGGCATCGAGTACATGACGGCCGACCGCCGCGGCTTCTGGGAGGAGCGCGGCTACCACAACCTCGGCGACCCCTGGCGCGAGCAGCGCTACTCGTACCAGGAGGAGCCGGGCGACGGGCCGGAGTTGTAACTCCCCGGCGCCGCCCGGCCCGGAGCGGCTCAGGCCGTCCGCAGTTCCTTCAGCCGCGCCACGTCCGCCGCATGGCCCGCCTCGCCGCCCGGGGTCTCGATCACCAACGGGACGCCGTCGGTCGCGGGATGGGCGAACAGCTCGGCGAACGGCTCCGCGCCGATGTGGCCGGCCCCGATGTTGGCGTGCCGGTCCTTGTGCGCGCCGACCACGTCCTTGGAGTCGTTGGCGTGGATCAGCTTCAGCCGGCCCTCGCCGGTGACCTCCACCAGCTCGTCCAGCAGCGCCTTGGTGCCACCGGGCGCCGCCATGTCGTGCCCGGCCGCGAACGCGTGGCAGGTGTCCAGGCACACCCCGAGCCGCGGATGGCGATCCAGCGCGTCGAAGTACGGCCCCAGGTCCTCGGCCAGTGCGCACAGCGAGGCGCCCTGGCCGGCGGTGGGCTCCAGCAGCAGCCACGGGTCGTCGTCCCGGGTCAGCTCGTCCAGTAGTGGGCGCACCTGCTCCCTGACCTGTGCCAGCGCCGCCTCGCGCGGGCGCCCGCCGGTCGCCGAGCCGGTGTGCACGACCACGCCGAGCGCGCCGATCTCCCGGCCGCGGCGCAGTGAGTGGCGCAGCGACTCCACGGACTTCTCCACCGTCGCCGGGGTGTGCGAGCCGAAGTTGATCAGGTACGGCGCATGCACATAGGCCGGGATGTCCTCGGCGGCGCAGCGCTCGCGGAACGCGGCGTCCTGCTCGGGGTTGCCGGGCGGGGTCGCCCAGCCGCGCGGGTTGGCGACGAAGACCTGGACGGCCTCGCAGCCGATCTGCCGGGCGTACGAGAGGCCGACCTTGGCCAGGCCGCCGGCCACCGGCACATGGCCGCCGACCGGATTGCGTGCGCGGGCGCGCTGGGCGGCGCCCTCGGGGGACAGGGAAGTGCTCACCCTCCCAAGGGTGCCAGGTCCCCCGCGGCCACCCACCGGCCACCCGGCACGGTGCGGCCCACCGGGCGGAGCGCGGCTACAGCGCCCCCTTGAGCCGGATCGTGATCGTGCTCCCCTTGGGCGCCTGGTCGCCGGCGGCCACCGACTGGGACGCGACACTGTCCTGCGGGAAGAGGAACGGCTTGTCCACCTTGACCTTGAAGCCGGCGTCGGTCAGGGCCTTGGTGGCGTCCGCGGTGTTCTTGCCGCCGACGTCCGGCACGGCGACCATCTCCGGCCCCTTCGAGAGCGTCAACGTCACCGTCTCGCCCTTGCCGAGGGTGCCGCCGGCGCCGGGCGACTGCTGCGCCACGCTGTCCTTGTCCTGCGGCGCGAAGACCGGCTGGTCGGCGAAACGCACCCGGAAACCGGCCTCCTTCAGGGCCGTCTCGGCGTCCGCGCGGGGCTTGCCGACCACGTTCGGCACGTCCTCGGGCGCGCCCCGGCTGACGGTCAGGCCCACCGCGGTGTCCGGCCGCCGGGTGCTGCCCGCCGCCGGGTCCGTGGCGATCACCGAGCCCTTGGCGACCTCGTCGCTGAACTGCCGGGTCTCGGTGCCCGGCACCAGACCCAGGTCGCGCAGCTTGCGCCGGGCGTCCGCGAGCGGGGTGCCGGCCAGGTCCGGGACGGTGACCTTCTCCGGGCCGCGGGAGACGGTCAGGGTGACGGTGCCGTTGCCGCGGATCCGCTTGCCGATCCCCGGGTCCGTCGCCATCACGTGCCCGCGCGCGACGTTGGGGCTGAAGTCCCGCGCCACCTTGATCCGCAGGCCCTCGCCGCGCAGCGTCTGCTCGGCCTTGGCCTGCGGCATGTCCAACACGGCCGGGACGCTGGTGAATTGGCCGGAGTTGATGTACCAGACGCCGGTGCCGACGCCCAGGACCAGCAGCACCGCCGCCACGATCGTCGCGATCCGGCGCCGCCGGGGTCGCCGGTCGGCGCCCACCGGGGCCGGCGCCGGGCGGAGCCTGGTGGTCCGGTTGTCCGCGGGCGCGGCACCGGCCGGCGGCATCTCCAGCCGACTGGTGCGATCCAGCTGCGCCTCGCCCTCGACGGGTAGCGCGAGCTGCACCCCCGCCGGGCGCGGCAGCACGTCCGTCCGCTCCTCGTCGGCCGCGGCCGCCTCCTGGGCGCGCGGCGGGACGAGGTCGAGCTGGGCGTCGGTCAGGTGCGCCCGGGCCGACCGGGCCCGGGCCAGCAGCGCCACCGCGTCCTGTGGGCGCTCCTCGGGGGAACGGGCGGCGGCCGCGGCGACCAGCTCGTCCAGCTCCGGCGCCAGGCCCGGCACCAGCTCCGAGGGCGGGGTGAGGTCGTCGTGCAGGTGGCTGTAGAGGATCTGCGCCGCGGTGCCGCCGGTGTGCGGTTTGCCGCCGGTGAGCATCTCGTAGAGCACCACGCCGCAGGCGTAGACGTCGACCCTGGCGTCCGCGGTGCCGTGCTCCATCTGCTCGGGCGCGAGGTAGGAGACGGTGCCCAGGACCGAGCCGGTGGAGGCGGTGGTGTGGGTGTCCACCGCGCGCACCAGGCCGAAGTCGGCGACCTTGACCCGGCCGTCGTCCCCGATCAGGACGTTCTCCGGCTTCATGTCGCGGTGCACCAGGCCGGCGCGGTGCGCGGCCCCCAGCGCGGCCAGGATCGGCTCCAGGATGTCCAGCGCGGCCCGCGGCTGGAGGGCGCCGCGCTCGCGCAGCACGTCGCGCAGGGTGCAGCCGGCGACGTACTCCATGGCCAGGTAGACGTAGGTGCCGTCGGTGCCCTGGTCGAAGACGCCGACCACGTTCGGGTGCGCGAGCCGGGCGACGGACTTGGCCTCCCGGATGAAGCGGTCCACGAACGCCCCGTCCACGGCCAGGCTCGGGTGCATCACCTTCAGCGCCAGCACGCGGTCCAGCCGGGTGTCCACGGCCCGGTAGACGGTGGCCATGCCCCCGGCGGCGATGCGCCCCTCGACGCGGTAGCGGCCGTCGAGCAGCTGGCCCTCCAACGGGTCCTGCAGCGTCGTATCCACGGCAGACGAGTCTACGAGCCGCGCCGGCGTGCCCGGACGCTCCGGCCGCCGACCTGGTACACCGCAGCACAACCGTGACCGGGCCGGGCGGGGGCGCGGTGGCCGGCGCGGAATAATGCGGACCGGATCGTGGTCGCCATGGAAACGGCGGCCGGGTCGTGCGGCCGCGCGACCACACCGCACCAGAGGGGGAAGGCGATGACGACGCTGCTCATCGGGGAGCTGGCCCGGCGGACCGGCACCACCGAGCGGCTGCTGCGCTACTACGAGGAGCAGGGGCTGCTCCACCCGGAGCGGACGGCGGCCGGCTACCGCCGCTACGAGGAGGTCGACGTCGCTCAGGTCCGCCGCATCCGCACGCTGCTGACCTCCGGGCTGAACACCGCGACCATCGCGCAGGTGCTGCCCTGTCTGCGCGACGACGACGGCCGACTGGTGCCCACCTGCCCGCAGTTGGTGGGCGAGCTCCACCGGGAGCGGGCCCGGCTCACCGACTCCATCGCGTCCCTGATGGCCTCCCGGGACCTGCTCGACGAGGTGATCACTGCCGCCCCGGAGGAGTTCGCCGAGCGGGGCAAGGCGGCCGCCGGCCCGGCCTGAGGCCGCCGCCCGCCCCGCACCAGGGCGCTGGATAAGGCCGGTCAGAAGGCCGGCCGCTCCGGATCCAGCTCCGCCACGCCGTCGGCGGGCGAGGAGGCCAGCGCGAAGTGGCGGCGCGGGATCCGGCCGGCGCGGTGGGCCAGCCGGCCCGCCGCCACCGCGTGCCGCATCGCCGCGGCCATCAACTCCGGCTCCTGCGCACGGGTCACCGCCGACGCCAGCATCACCGCCGCGCACCCCAACTCCATGGCGAGCGCGGCGTCCGAGGCGGTGCCCGCGCCGGCGTCCAGGACGACCGGGACGCCCGCGCGCTCGGTGATCAGTTGGAAGTTGTGCGGATTGCGGATGCCCAGGCCGGAGCCGATCGGCGAGCCGAGCGGCATGATCGCCGCGCACCCCACGTCCTCCAACTTCCGCGCCAGCACCGGGTCGTCATTGGTGTACGGGAGCACGGTGAAACCGTCGTCCACCAGGGTCTCGGCGGCGTCCAGCAGCTCCACCGGGTCCGGCAGCAGGGTCCGCTCGTCGGCGACCACCTCCAGCTTGACCCAGTCGGTGCCGAGCGCCTCCCTGGCGAGCCGGGCGGTGAGCACCGCCTCGCCGGCGGTGAAACAGCCCGCGGTGTTCGGCAGCACCCGGATCCCGTGCCGGTTCAGGACGGACAGCACCGAGCCCTGCACGGTCGGGTCCAGCCGCCGCATGGCGACGGTCGTCAGCTCCGTCCCGGAGGCCAGCAGCGCGCGCTCCAGGACGTCGAGGCTGGGCGCGCCGCCGGTGCCCATGATGAGCCGGGAGCCGAACGAGGTGCCGGCGATGGTGAGTTGGTCGGCGTCGGCGGCGGGCGCCGCGGGGGCGGTCCCCGGTGCCACTGCGGTGTCGGTCATGGCGGGATCAGCCTCCCTGGACGGCGGTGAGCACTTCGATGCGGTCGCCGTCACCGAGCGCGGTGCCGGCCCACTGGGAGCGCGGCACCACGGTCTCGTTGACCGCGGCGGCCACCCCGGCCGGGGCCTGGGACAGCGTGGCGACCAGCCGGTCGAGGGTCAGCCCGCCCGGGATCCGGCGGGCCTGGCCGTTGACGGAGACGGACACCGTGGGCCCGCCGGGGACTTCGGACGGGACGGGGGTACCGGGGGCGCTCATACGGGCAGCTCCTGAGGGGCGTGGGCGCGCCGGGCCCCCTGGAGGGCGGGGGTGAAGCGCGCGGGGGAGAAGGGGCGGGCCTCTTCCGGGACCGTCCCGGTGGTCAGCGCCTTTGCCATCACGTCGCCGGTGAGCGGCGTCAGCAGGACGCCGTTGCGGTAGTGGCCGGTGGCCAGATGGAGGCCGGGCAGCGCGGTCGGTCCGAGCAGCGGCGCGTTGTCGGGAGAGCCGGGGCGCAGCCCGGCGCGGCTCTCGGTCAGCGGCAACTCGGTGATGCCCGGGACCAGTTCGTGGGCATCCCGCAGCAGCTCGTAGACGCCGCCCGCGGTCACCGTGGTGTCCCAGCCCAGCTCCTCGTTGGTGGCGCCGAGGACCAGTTCACCGCTCTCCCGCGGCACCAGGTAGAGGGGATTGCCGCGGACGACGGCCCGTACGGTGCGGGAGAGGAACGCCCCGCCCCCGGGGAGCGCGTCCGGCAGCCGCAGCCGCAGCACCACGCCCTTGACGGGCCGCACCGGCGGCCGCACCGCCTCCGGGACGCCGGCCAGCCGGCCGCTGAGGCTGCCGCCGGCCAGCACCACCTGACCGGCCACCAGGCGTGTGCCGTCGGCGAGTTCGGCGCCCGTGGCGCGCCCGCCGGCGGTCGTCAGCCGCTCCGCCGACGTCCGGTGGAAGGCCACCTGGGCCCGCTCACAGGCGGCCAGCAGCGCGCTCGCCAGCCGGCGCGGATCGACCTGGTGGTCGCCGTCCACCCGGAGGCCGCCGCGCACCCCGGGGGCGAGCATCGGCTCCAGCCGGCGGCACTCCCGCCCCGTCAGCCACGCCGACTCCAGGCCCGACCGGACCTGGAGGGCGTGCAGCTCCCGCAGGTGGGCGCGGTCGTCGGCGTCCAGGGCGACGGCCAGGGTGCCGCACCGCCGGTAGCCGATGCGCTGCCCGCTCGCCTCCTGGAGCTCCTCCGTGAAGCGCGGATACCGCTCGGCCGAGGCCAGGTTGAGCCCCAGCAGGGTCTCCTCGCCGTAGTGGAGCTCGGTGACGGCGGCCAGCATGCCGGCCGCGACGAGCGCCGCGCCGCCGCCGGGCGCGGGGTCCGCCACCGCGACGCGCAGACCCTGGCCGGCCGCCCGCCAGGCGGTGACCAGCCCGATGATGCCGCCGCCGATGACCAGCACATCGGGGTGCCGACCGTCGGGACGCGGTGGGTTCGATGGTGTGACGGATGGATGCATGGGCGTCCAGCCCCTCCCTTCGCCGGCATGACCCGGATCAGGTTCGTACGGTCGGAGGCCGGCCAGCCTCCCTCTCAGCCCGGTCCGTCCGGGCTCCCGCGAGTGCGTGCATCCGCCACCCTAGTACGGGGCCGCGACGCGTCGTAAGGGAGCGCACCGGGACCGGGCCGCCCCCGACCGGTGACGTTGTGTCAGAGATCTCCTTGCGCGCTGCTGCGGGCCGCGTCGCCCGCCGTCCTAAAGTGAGCGGGTGAGCGAGCAGAGCAACTCTCCCCAGGCCCCTGACCGCACGCCGCGCGTGGTGATCGCCGGCGCGGGGATGGCGGGTGTGCAGACCGCCGTGGCCCTGCGCGAGCACGGCTGGCGCGGGGCGATCACGCTCCTCGGCGACGAGCCCCACCAGCCCTACGACCGCCCGCCGCTGTCCAAGGCCGTGCTGCTCGGCAAGGCCGACGGCTCCGCGTTCGACATCGACTTCGCCGGCCTCGACATCGACCTGCAACTCGGCCGCCCGGTCACCGCGCTGCGCCCGTTGGACCACGTGGTGGAGACCGCCCAGGGCGCCATCCCGTACGCCTACGCGGTGCTCGCCACCGGCGCCGAACCGATCACCCTGCCCGGCAGCGAGGGCCTGCCCGGTGTGCACCTGCTGCGCACCCTGGACGACGCCGAGCGGCTGCGCCCGGTGCTCGCCGCCCAGCACCGGATCGTGGTGGTGGGCGCCGGCTGGATCGGCGCCGAGTTCGCCACCGCCGCCCGCGAGGCCGGCTGCGAGGTCACCGTCGTGGAGGCCGCCGACCACCCCCTGGCCGGCGCCCTGCCCACCGAGGTCGCCGCGCACATGGCCACCTGGTACGCCGACGCCGGGGCCGAGCTGCGCACCGGCGCCCGGGTCGCCTCCGTCGCCCCCGGTGCGGTGACCCTCGCCGACGGCACCACCCTGCCCGCCGACGCGGTCGTCGTCGGGATCGGCGCCCGGCCCGCCACCGCCTGGCTGGCCGGCTCCGGCGTCGCCCTCTCGCCCGAGGACGGCTCGGTCCTGGCCGACGAGCACCTGCGCACCTCCGTCCCCGACGTCTACGCGGTCGGCGACTGCGCCTCGTTCCCCTCGGCCCGTTACCGCACCCGACTCCTGGTCCACCACTGGGACAACGCCCTCCAGGGCCCCCGCACGGTGGCCGAGAACATTGCCCGCGGCACGGCGGAGGGCGTGCTCTACGACCCGGTCCCGTACTTCTGGTCCGAGCAGTTCGGGCGGTTCGTCCAGTACGCCGGCCACCACGGGGACGCCGACGAACTGGTGTGGCGCGGCGACCCGACCGGCGCCGCCTGGTCGGTGCTCTGGCTCCGCCACGAGCCCGGCGCGGGGGCCGACCAGCCGGCCGGCCGGCTGGTCGCGCTGCTGGCGGTGGGGCGCCCGCGGGACCTGGCCCAGGGGCGCCGGCTGATCGAACGGGGCGCGCTGCTGGACCGGGAGCGCGTGGCGGACGCGGCCGTTCCGCTCAAGGCGGCGGTGCGGTAGCCCCGCCACCGGCCCGGCGGGCCCGCGCGGCCCGTCCGTCGAGGCGCCGACGTGCTCCACGGCGAGGCCCGGCTACCGACTGTCAGTGGGAGGTGGCACGCTTGTCCTGTGACCGAGATTGACGCAAACATCGATGGGCTCGTCCCCGCCTGGCTCACCCTCCCCGACATCGCCGAGGCATGCGGCGTCGAGGTGACCCGCGTGCGACAGCTGGTGAAGGAGGGCCAGCTGATCGCCGTGCGCCGCGGTGAGAACCGCGCGCTCCAGGTGCCCGCCGAATTCATCAAGGACGGCAAGGTCGTCAAGGGGCTCGCCGGCACGCTGACGCTCCTCAAGGACGACGGCTTCACCGACGAGGAGATGCTGGAGTGGCTCTTCACCGCCGATGACACCCTGCCCGGCACCCCGGCGCAGGCCCTGCGCGAGAATCGCGGCACGGAGGTCAAGCGCCGGGCCCAGGCGCTCGCCGTCTGACGCAGCCGCGTCCCGCAGCAACCGCACCACGCATCCGTAACCACCACCGCGCGGTGTACGGGCCGGCACCGCCCGGCCCGTACACCGCCGACGAGGGGGAAGCCGCCCGATGACCACCGTTCGACAGGCCCTGTCCGACGCCCGGCTCTACCTGTGCACCGACGCGCGCACCCGCCAGGGCGATCTCCCGCAGTTCCTGGACGCGGTGCTCTCCTCGGGCGTGGACATCGTCCAGCTCCGCGACAAGGGCATGGAGGCCGGCGCGGAGCTGCGCCACCTGGAGGTCTTCGCGGACGCCTGCCGCCGGCACGGCAAGCTGCTCGCGGTCAACGACCGCGCGGACGTCGCCCACGCCGCCGGCGCCGACGTGCTCCACCTCGGCCAGGACGACCTGCCGGTCCCGGCCGCCCGCGCGCTGCTCGGCCCCGAGCCGCTGATCGGCCGCTCCACCCACGCCGAGGCCGAGGTCGACGCCGCCCTCACCGAGCCCGGGGTGGACTACTTCTGCACTGGCCCCTGTTGGCCGACCCCCACCAAGCCGGGCCGGCCCGCCCCCGGCCTGGACCTCGTCCGGTACGCCGCCGCGCAGGCCCCCGAGCGCCCCTGGTTCGCGATCGGCGGGATCGACGCCGGCAACCTCGACGAGGTGCTGGCCGCCGGCGCCCGCCGGGTGGTGGTGGTCCGCGCACTCACCGAGGCCGACGACCCGGGCGCCGCGGCCGCCGAGTTGGCCAAGCGGATCCGTTCCCACACCGGCTGACCTGCGTCTTAGACATCCGTCGGGCGGCCGTCCAAGGGCCGCGAGCCGTCCACGTTGTGGACACCGTCGGCGCCAACCAGCCAATACGTGGCCGTCGGTTGGTGTCCGTCCACCGTGTGGTTAACCTGCCCGTATGGCCCTAGGTACAGCTTCCACCAGGACTGATCGCGCGCGGACGGTGCGCGACCTGCTCGCCTCCGGCAAGCAGTCTTATTCGTTCGAGTTCGCCGCCCCGAAGAGCGAGAAGGGCGAGCGGACGTTGTGGAACGCCATTCGCCGCATCGAGGCCGTCGCCCCGACCTTCGTGTCGGTGACCTACGGTGCCGGCGGCACCTCCCGGGACGGAACGGTCCGTGCCACCGAGCGCATCGCCACCGACACCACCCTCACCCCGGTCGCCCACCTGACCGCGGTCAACCACTCCACCGCCGAACTGCGCAACATCATCGGCCAGTACGCCGACGCCGGGATCCGCAACATGCTCGCGCTCCGCGGCGACCCGCCGGGCGACCCCATGGGCGAGTGGGTCCGGCACCCCGACGGCATCGGCTACGCCGTCGACCTGGTCCAACTGATCAAGGAATCGGGCGACTTCTGCGTCGGCGTGGCCGCCTTCCCCGAGATGCACCCGCGCTCGACGGACTGGGACACCGACATCCGGCACTTCGTCGACAAGTGCCGCGCCGGCGCCGACTTCGCGATCACCCAGATGTTCTTCTATCCGGAGGACTATCTCCGGCTGCGCGACCGGGTCGCCGCCGCGGGCTGCTCGACGCCGATCATCCCGGAGATCATGCCGGTCACCAACGTCCGCCAGATCGAACGATTCGCCCAGCTCAGCAATGCCGCGTTCCCGCCCGAGCTCGCATCGCGCATCCTCGCGGTCAAGGACGACCCGGCGGCGGTACGCTCCATTGGCATCGAGTACGCGACGGAGCTGTGCGCGCGCTTGATGGCCGAGGACGTGCCCGGGTTGCACTTCATCACCCTGAACCACTCCACGGCGACCCTGGAAATCTACGAGAACCTCGGGCTGCACCAGCGGTCCTGATCACGGTGGCCGGAATCCGGCGGAAGCGGGGCGCATATGGGCTGGACGATCCTCTACCTCGCGTTCGGCCTGGTCGCCCTGTGGCTGCTCGGTGAGGTCCTGTTCCAGCACAAGGCGCCGTTGCACTGGCGGCTGTTGGCGCTGGGCGGCTTCCTCGGCGTGGTGGCCGGCGTCGCCATCCCGTCGATCATCGTGATCGCGCTGGGGGCCATCGCCTTCGCGGTGGGGCAGACCTATGTGACGCTCTCCGTCCGCCGGGGCTACGAGGAGGGCTGGACGATCGGCGGGCGGCCCAAGCCGAGCCGCCGGCGCCGGGCCCGCTCGTCCCGCGCCCCGGCCGCCGAGCCGAAGCTCCAGGTCTCCGGGCTGACGGAGGAGACCGCCCCGGCCGCCGGCGCCGTCGAGGCTTCCGATCCGGCCGGCCACGGCGCGGACGGCCATGGCGCGGAGGGCACCGGGGGCCAGGCCCCGTACCCGTCGCAGCCGGACCCGTCCGCCCCCGGCGCCGTTGACGCCACCGCCACCTTCGGCGCCGTCGGCGAAGTGCCCGCCGCCGCCCAGGATTTCGGGTACGTCCCCGTGGACGCCACCGCTGTCTACGCCCCGCAGCCGATGCCGGACGAGACCGGGGCCTACGGCATCTACAGCCCCGACGCCCGCCCCGAACCGGCCGTCGGCTACGACCTCTTCGGGAACCCCACCTCCGACGGCGACGCCAACGGCCATGGCTACGGCGGCGGTTACGGCCCGACCCCCGGGCACGACGGCTACGCCGACCCCTACCCGTCCTACGACAACGGCGCCTACCAGAGCGGCCACGGGCCCTACTCCGACCCGTACATCGGTACCCAGCAATACGCCGCGCACTACGACCCCTACGAGGAGCCGGACCCCTTCGGCCGGGCGCCCCACCAGGCCGGGTCCTACGACCCCCTCGGCGGGCAGCCGGCGCAGCACTACCCACAGGGCTACCCGCCCGAGACCCCGCCCGGCGGCGTCTGGATGCCGCAGCAGCGCGAGACCGGCCACCCGGAGGAGCAGCAGCCCTACCCGCCCCAGCAGCCGGGTTACGACGAGCAGCGGTACCACTACTGAGCGGCGGGCGGCCCCCCGCGCCGGTCCAACCGCCGCCGCACCGGCCCGAGTCGGGGCCCGAGTCGGATCCCGGTCGGGTCCCTCAGGGGCGGGGGATCACTCCGAGCCGCGCCAGTCGTCGCCGCTCACGATCAGGCCCGCGACCAGCGCCCCGGACATCCCGGCGTGCGCCAGCCCGCCGCCGGGGTGGTACCAGCCGCCGACGCCGTAGAGCCCGGCTATCCGGGTGCGGTTGCCGGGCCGCAGGAAGCGCCCCTCCTGGCCGGCCAGGGCCGGGCCCGGTATCAGGGAGTCCTCGGTCGGCGGCAGGACCTCCCGCCACAACAGCCGCTCCCGCAGCCCCGGCACCGCCGTCTCGGCGCGCTCGATCATCCGCTCCGCGTCCCGCTCCAGCGCCTCGGGGGCCAGCCGGTCGACCGGGCCGGGCGGGGCGACGGTGGCGGTCAGGGTGACCGCCTCGTGGGCGTCGTCGGGGCGGGTGGTGGGGTCGTCGGGGCGCAGCACCGTCACCGTCGGGCGGGCGCCCGGGGTGCGCGGGTCGTGCCTGTCGTCGAAGACGCCGGCCAACTCCGCGGCGCGGTCCGGGGCGTGCACCACCGTGCGGTGCACCGCGTCCGCGGGGCGGGCGCCGCGCAGGGCCAGACAGACCGTCAGCCGCGCCGGGGTGCGGTCGCCGTGCCCCGGGGTGGGGCGGACGTCGTCATCGCCCCAGGGCGCGCGGCCCGCGCAGAGCCCGGGCAGCCGGACCGGATCGACGCCGGCGACCACGAACTCCGCGTCCACCACCCGCCCGTCGGCCAGCTCCACGCCCGCGGCCCGGCCGTCCTTCTGGAGGACTCCGGTCACCTCGGCCCCGAAGGTGAACTCCACCCTGCGGGCCCGACAGCGCTCGTACAGCGCCTCGGCCAGCGCCCGCATCCCGCCGCGGACATACCAACTGCCGAAGGTCTGCTCCATGTACGGCAGCACGGCCGCGCTCGCCGGGGCGGTGCGCGGGTCGAAGCCGTACGCCAGGGCGTGGCTCTCCAACAGGGCGATCAGGCGCGGGTCGGCCAGCTCGCGGCGGGCGACCTCGGCGAGGGTGGCGGTGGTCGGGCCCTTGCCGCCGCGCAGGCCGAACAGGCCGCGCCGGCGCACCGCCGGATACGGGTCGCGCCCCAGCACCCGCCAGTCCGCCCACAGCGGCTCCTCCAGGAGCGGACGGCGAGTGGCGTCCCACGCCTCGCGGGCGCGGACCAGCAGCTCGCTGAAGCGCTCGCCGCGGCCCGCGCCGAGCGCCTCGTCCAGGGCCGAAAGGACGCCGGCGCGCGAGGCGTTGGGCAGATTCACGGCGGTGCCGTCGGCGAAGACGTGCCGGGCGGCCGGGTCGACCTGGGTGAGCTCGACGCAGCTCTCCAGGGGCTCCCGGCCGGTCTTGACGAACAGATCGCGGTAGACCGCAGGGAGGTGCAGCAGGCCGGGCCCGGTGTCGAAGCCGAAGCCGTCCCGCTCCAGGCGGCCCACCGCACCGCCGTACGTCGCACCGCGCTCGAACACCGCCACCCGGTGGCCCGCGACGGCCAGCCGGGCGGCGGCCGCCATCGCGCCCATCCCGGCGCCGATCACCGCAATCCCTGCCATGCCTGCGACTTTATCCGGCGGCACTGACAACGCCGCCGCTGGCCGTTCGCGGCCGGACGTCGCCCGGGTCGGTGGCGGGCTCAGCCGGCCGGCGGCGCCGCGCCATCGGCCGCGGCCGGCCTCCGCTGCGCGCGCCGTTCCCGACGCCGCCGCAGATACCGGCGGATCCGCGACCACAGGAAGATCACCACCGCGATCCCGGCGACCAACAGCACCGCCGCGATGCCCGCCGCGATCCACGGGTGGAAGAGCGCGAACGCGACGATCCCCGCGACGCCCAGGTCCTCCGCCAGGCTCAGCACGATGTTGCTGGCCGGCTCCGGGGAGGTGTTGACCGCGATCCGGGTGCCCGCCTTGACCAGGTGGCTCACCAGCGCCGTGGAGCCGCCCACGGCGCCCGCCGCGAGCTGCGGCAGCGACCCGTCGTGCCCGGCCATCAGCGCCGCCACCACGCCGCCGGCGAGCGGCCGGATCACCGTGTGCACGGTGTCCCAGACCGAGTCCACGTACGGGATCTTGTCGGCGACCGCCTCGGCCAGGAAGAGCACCCCCGCGGCGATCAGCACGTCGGGGCGCTCCAGCGCGGCGGGCACCTCGTCGGAGACGCCGCTCGCGCCGAGCAGACCGAGGAGCAGGACGACGGCGTAGGCGTTGATCCCGCTCGCCCAGCCGCTGGTGAAGACCAAGGGAAGTACGGACACGCCGCCGATCGTAGGCGGTCCGCCGGCCCGTTGGCGGCGGCTTGAGGAGGGATGCTCAGTGGTGAGTATCCGTACTCAGACACCGAGATGAGTAGGTACGCGGATGGGTCGGCACCGGCCCGGACGGAAGAGTGGGGACCACGGAAGGGAAGCGGCGCCGCACCGCCGACACGGGGCGGCGGAGCGGCGCGGCTCCCGGCCGGACCGGGGGAACGACGGGGGGCTCCACGGGGGAGACGGGGGAGCTCGGGGGAACGACGGGGGACGGCGCTGCCCTGGTCGGATCGGACGGGGGAACGATCCGTGCCAGGGCAGCGCGCATCTGCGTATCCGGGGACGGGGCGGACCGGCCCTAGGTGGCGCGGCCGGTGACCCGCCCCTGGAGGAGCCGCGACAGCGCCGCGTGCACGTCGTCGATCGACCGGTCCGGCTGGTACGACTGCCAGTCCAGGGCGGCCACCAGCACCATGCCGAACAGCGCCGAGGCGGTCAGCGGGATGTCGATCTCGTCGCTCAACTCCCCGGCGGCCACCGCCTCCTGCAGCACGTTCTCCACCACCGTGATGGCCCGCTGCCGCACCACCATGAGCGTGGACTGCCAGGCCCGGTTGGTGCGCCACAGTTCGGCGACGTAGAGCTGGGTGAGGGCCGGGTAATGGGCGATGAAGTCCAGACCGGCCCGGATCATCGCGTCGAGTGCGTCGATCCGGGTGCCGCCCCGGTCGGTGACCTCGTCGGCGGCCGCCTGGAGGGAGGTCGCCAACAACTCGATGCCGTGCCGCAGCAGCTCCTCGAAGAGGACGTTCTTGCTCGCGAAGTTGTAGTACACGGTGCCCTTCGCGACCCCCGCCCGTTCGGCGATCTCGTCCACCGTGGTGGAGGAGAAGCCCTGTTCGGCGATGAGCGTGACGGCGGCCTCGAAGAGCTTGCGCCGGGTCGCGTCGCGGCGTGTGTGGGAGCTGTCCATGGGGGTGATTGTGCCGGTCGGCAGGGTCCGTCCGCTCACAGGCTCAGCTCCGGGTGCAGGTCCTTCATCCGCACCACCTGCCGGCCGCGCGCCGTCAGGGCGGTCAGCGCGAGCGCCCCGAGGGTGAACGCCAACAGCACCGCGCCGCCCTGCCATACGGGCGCCAGGTCGCCGCCCGTGATGAGCCGGCGCAGCCCCTCGACGACGTAACTCATCG
Source organism: Streptomyces sp. NPDC057743 (assembly GCF_042798755.1). NCBI lineage: Bacteria > Bacillati > Actinomycetota > Actinomycetes > Kitasatosporales > Streptomycetaceae > Streptomyces > Streptomyces sp. NPDC057743. Next base: position 303,670 of record NZ_JBHVJX010000002.1, on the reverse strand, counting down.
GCAGGTAGGGGTGGATGGCCCCGAAGAAGCCCGGGCTGGTCTGCACCGGGTAGGTGCCGCCGGCGGAGGTGAGCTGGAGCATCAGCAGCGCCAGCACCAGGATCCGGCCGGCCGGCCCGAACTGTGCGTTCAGCCACTGCACCAGCGCCGAGAAGCAGGCCGTGACCAGCACCAGGAAGCCGACCGTGCCGGCCGCCCGGGCCATCTGGAGGCCGAGTGCGAAGTGCAGCACGGTCATCAGCGCCGCGGTCTGGAGCACCCCGATGCCGAACACCGGCAGCCAACCGGACAGCGCCACCCGCCAGGAGGACGCGCCCATCGCCAGCGCCCTCCGATTGAGCGGCGCGATCAGCATGTACGCCACCATCGCGCCGACCCACAGGGACAGCGGGATGAAGTACGGGGCGAACCCGGTGCCGTAGTTGGGCGCCTTGTGGGCGGAACCAGACGCCAGTTGGACCGGGTCGGACATGACCTGGGTGCGCGCGTCGCGGTCCTTCTTGCCGTAGTCGGGGATCTGCCGGACCCCGTCGTGCAGCCCGTCGGCCAGCCGGGCCGAGCCGTCGGAGAGCTGGAACAGCCCGCCGTCCAGCGTCCGCGCGCCGTCCTTGAGCCGGCCGACGCCGGTGTCCAGGTCGGTCATTCCCAAGGCGGCGCGCCCGGTGCCGTCGTGCAGTTGCCGCGCCCCGTCGGTGAGCTGGTCCGCACCGGTGGCCAACTGGGCGTTGCCCGCGGCCAGTTTGCGGGCCCCCGCGGACACCTTGTGGGCGCCGTCGTTGAGTTCGTTGATCTTGTGGACGGCGGCGTCCATGTCGGCACCCAGGGTCGGGCCGTGCGCGGCCAGTTCCAGGGCCAGCGAGTGCAGGGTGTCCAGGTCCCGGCCGAGCTGGTCGAGGTTCTTCTGGTCGTGGACGTAGCCGCTGACCTCTTCGGCGGTGTCCGCCGCGGTGGCGGCCTGCTCGGTGAGGCGCTTGAGCTCGGCGCAGTCGGTCGCCAGGGTGACGCCGCTGCCGCAGCGCAGCCGGTAGTAGGCGGCGAGGTGGTCGGAGATGCCCCGGGACAGCTTCGCTCCCGTAGAGGCCGCGGCGGGCAGCTTGTCCAGGTGGTCGCGGACCGCCTGCGCGCCGTCCGCGACCAGCCGGGCGGCCTCGCCGATCTCCTTGCCGTGCGCCCGGACGAACGGCCCCACCCTGTCGACCACGCCGTTGACGGTGTCCGCGAGTTGCTGGGTGCCCTGGGCCACCTGCCCGGAGCCGTCGGCCAGTTGACGGGACCCGTCGGCGGCGGCGGTGGCCCCCTTGGCGAGCGCGGCGCTGCCCCGGCTGAGCCGCCCGGCGCCGGCGTCGAGGTCGCCCAGGCCGCCGACCAGTTGGGCGCTGCCGCTCTTGGCGGTGTTCAGGCCGTCGGCCAGTTTGCCGGTGCCGTCCTTCGCCTGCCCGATGCCGTCCTGGAGCCGGTCCGCGCCGTCGGCGGCCTGGGCGGTCTTGCCGTGCAGGGTCGAGAACGACACGAAGATCTTGTCGAGGAAGGTCCGCGACGACTTGGCCGAGGCCGCCGCGCGCACCTCGGAGAAGACCGTCCGGGAGATCTGCCCGACGATGTAGTTGTTGGCGTCGTTGGTGCGCACCTTCAGGGCGCCGGTCTCCGGGTGGTCCCCGGCGCTGGAGGCGATCCGCCGGCTGAAGTCCCGGGGGATGGACAGCGAGAGGTAGTACCTGCCGTCCTCCAGGCCACGACCGGCCTCCGCGGCGTCCACCTGGTGCCAGTCGAAGGTGTGGCTGTCCCGTAGGCCGGCGACGATGCCGTCGCCCGCCGACGTCCGCGCCGGCGTCCTGGTTGACCAGCGCGACCGGGATCCGGTCCAGCCGCCCGTAGGGGTCCCAGAAGGACCACAGGTACAGCGCGCCGTACAGGAGCGGCAGCAGCAGGAGCGCGGCCAGCGCGGCGCGCGGCAGCTTCCCCCTCCCGAACCGCTTCAGTTCAAGCGCGGCCAGCTTCGGCGAGCGCATCGGCCGCCCCTTCCTCGTCGTGCCCGCCGTCCCCGGGGGCGTCGGCGTCCGGCGCCGCCCGGTCGGTGCGCACCAGCACCACGCCCGCGGTGTCCGTCGGCGGCTCGCTGCACACCGCGAGCACCGTGGTGCCGGCCTGGGCCAGTTCCCGCAACAGCGCCCAGGCCGCGGCGCGTTCGGCGTCGGACAGCTTCAGGTCGGTGTCGTCCACGGCCAGCAACCGGGGGCCGTCGATCAGCGCCAGCGCCACGGAGAGCCGCAGCGCCTCCAGCCGCTCCAGGTCGCGCACGGCGGTGCGGGCCCCCTTGGGCAGCGCCGCCGGGTCCAACCCAGCGGCGGTCAGCGCGCCGTCCACCAGGGCGCGGGCCCGCGCCCGGCGCTCCCGTCGGGGCCTGAGCAGCGTGCGGAGCGAGGAGCCGAACCGCCCGTGCAGCAGGGCGCGTTCGCGCAGGTGCTCGCCGACGGTCAGGGCCGGATCGAGCTCGGCGACCCCGGGTACGTGGGCGAGCGCGGTGAACGACCGGACCGCGGCCATATGCTGGGGCAGCCGCGCCCCGCCCACCTCCGCGGTGCCCGCCGCGGGCTTCATCCGGCCGGTGAGCGAAAGCAGCAGACACGTCCGACCGGAGCCCGACGGGCCCTGCACGGCGATCAACGCACCCGGTTCCGCGGTGACATCGAGGTCCCTGAACGCCCATCCGCGGGGGCCCTTGACCCCGAAACCCGCGGCCGTGACCGCCGCCCCGTGCGGGGTGCTGTCCACGATTCCTCCCCTTGCACTGACTGGTCAGTGCAAGGTAGGGACCCGCTCCCGCCCTCCGCAAGGGGTTCTCGGAAAATCCCCGAAATCCCGTGCCCAGCACGCCCATTGGCTGTCCGTTTTCCAGCGAAACCGCAGGTCGAGGCCGATTGTCAGTGGTGTGCCGCACGATGGGTGCATACGGTCCGCATCGTCATGCCGCTCCCAAGTGGCGTGCGACGACAGGAGGTTCGTCATGGCAGCTCGTCCCGCCGCGGGCAGCTCCGCTGCGTACGGTCCCCCGAGCGATGTCCACCCCGTCCCGCGCCGGGCGGCCGCCCCGCCCGCCGCCCTCGACCTGCTCGCCAAGGCCCGGCACGGTCTCGACGAGGCCGCCACCCTGGAATCCGCCAACGAGCGCTTCGCCACCGCCCATCTCGCCGCGCTGCGCACCGCCGCGGCGGTCCTCGCCGTGCGCGCCCGACCGGAGCCCACCGCGCATCGCGGCCGGCGCGGTCGGCGACCGGGCATCCGCAGCGCCTGGGAGGTGCTGCCCGAGGTCGCGCCCGAACTCGCCGAGTGGAGCGCCCTGTTCGCCTCCGGCGCCCTCCGCCGGGCCCGGGCCGAGGCCGGCATATCGGGCGCGGCCAGCCACCGCGACGCCGACGACCTCCTGCGGGACGCCGGGATGTTCCTCCGCCTGGTGGAGCGGATGCTGCGGCTGCCCCCCCACGCTGCCGCTGCAGCGGGCCGGGGACCCGCCCCGCGAGGGCTGGGGCCGCGCCGGCTGACCGCGCGACCTGCGGCGTCGCGCGGGCCGGGCGCGGCACCCGCCGGAATACGGAATAGGGTGGTGAGCGACTGGATGTTCATGCCCCGCCGAGGAGCCACCCACCGTGTCTGACCCGCTGCGCCCCCGCGCATCCCTTCGTACCGCCGTGGTCTGGGACGTCCTCAAGGACGCCCTGGAGCGCCGGGTCAAGGCCGCCGGACGGGACGCCCTGGACGTCCTCGACACCGGCGGCGGCAGTGGCAACTTCGCCGTCCCGGTGGCCCGCCTCGGCCACCGCGTCACCGTCGTCGACCCCAGCCCCAACGCCCTCTTCGCCCTGGAGCGCCGGGCCGCCGAGGCCGGGGTCGCCGACCGGATCCACGGCGTCCAGGGCGACGCGCACGGCCTCTTCCAGGTCGTCGAGCGCGGCGGCTACGACGCGGTGCTCTGCCACGGCGTGCTGGAGTACGTCGACGACCCGGCCGAGGGCCTGCGCAACGCCGTCGGCGCGCTGCGCCCCGCCGGCACCCTCAGCCTGCTCGCCGCCGGCCTGGGCGGCGCGGTCCTCGCCCGCGCCCTGGCCGGCCACTTCACCGAGGCCCGCCGGGCCCTGGCCGACCCCGCGGGCCGCTGGGGCGAGGGCGACCCGGTGCCCCGCCGGTTCACCGCCGAGCAGCTCACCGAGCTGGTCACCGCCACCGGCCTCCAGGTCGGCGCGGTGCACGGCGTGCGGGTCTTCGCCGACCTGGTCCCCGGCGTCCTGGTCGACACCGAGCCCGGCGCCCTGGACGCCCTGCTGAAGCTGGAGGCCGCCGCGGCCGAGCAGCCCGCCTTCCACTCCGTCGCCACCCAGCTCCACGTCCTCGCCGAGCGCGACTGACGGAGCACCGCGCCACCCTGGCGAACCGCCGACGCACCCCGGCCGCATACGGGTCGCGCCGCCGCGCACGGGCCCGATCGGCCCCGAGGCGCGGGCGGTGCGGCACCCGGGAGCGCCGCGCGCCGGCGCCCGACCCCGTCCACGGGCCGCGCATGTGGTCGGCCACAGGCCACCCGAACAGCCGCTTCGCCCCGTATGATCGGTGTACGACGTTCCGGCATGACGGATTGGCGGGTGGGGAATGCAGCCAGCATCACCATCGGCCGCCGCGGCGGTACGGACGGTGAATTGGCGTAGAGGGGCGGGTTTCATGGGGGCGATTCCCTGCCTATCCTGAAAGGGTCGCACCCGGTCGCCCCCCGCGACCGACGAGTAGGAGGACTCCGTGCCGCTCTCGGAGCACGAGCAGCGCATGCTCGAGCAAATGGAGCGAGCGCTGTACGCCGAAGATCCCAAGTTCGCGACAGCGCTTGAGGGAAGCGGGCTGCGTACGTACACCCGGCGACGGGTCTACCAAGCGGTCGTGGGCTTCCTCGTGGGTATCGCCCTGCTCATGGCCGGCATGGTCGCCCAGCTCATCTGGGTCAGTGTCGTCGGCTTCCTCGTCATGCTCGGCTGCGCCGTGCTGGCCGTCACCGGCTGGCGCAAGGCTCCCAAGTCGGGGGAGCGCGCCGCGGCCCCGGGTGGGCCGCAGGCCCGTCGCCAGGCCAGGCCGCGCCGCTCGATGATGGACCGCATCGAGGACCGCTGGCAGCGCCGCCGCGACGAACAACAAGGCCACTGAGGTCGCTGACGACCAGCGGGGTCACCGACCGCTGACACACCGTCGCCTGCGCGCGCCGGGATCCGGCCACTTCCTCCGCGTCGAGCGCAGCGAATCCGGCCAATTTCGCGGTTCCGATGCGCGGAGTGCCCCGTATTCGTGGCGAGTTGTGCTGTCGGTGGATTGTCTGCCGAGGCGTGGTGTTGCCGGTCCGCGTCGTCGAATTCCGTGGCGTTGGCGTTGGCACTCGTGCCGTTGACTTTCGAAGGTGTGGCCCCCGAGGAATCGGGGGGCCACACCTTTTTGCTTTGCGGGCACTTGCTTGCTTTGTGCGCGCCGGGGCTCCGGTAAGCGTGGCCGCTGGTTGGCAGGGCGTACCGGGACTCCGGTGCGGCCCGCCCCGTGCGCGCTCCGGTCGGCTATGCCCGTTCGTTGCGTCGCCAGCCCGTTGTGCGCAGTGTGGTCGCCAGGCGTCGGGCGGCGGCTGCCGGGCGGCTGTTCCGGCAGCGCCGTCGTAGGGCCGACCAGCGGGCCGCACCGGCCGAGCGGAGGCGGGCCGCGGAGCGTGGGGCGAATCGGGCCCGCAGGCGCAGGGTTCGGGGCGCGCCGTCCCGCAGGCCGGCGTGCACCAGCCGGACATCCGCGGCGAGCCCGTCCGGCGGGGCCGGCTGCGGGGCGTAGAGGGCCTGCTCGACCGCCGTGGCGACCCGTCGGGCGGCGTTTGCCGCGTCGGGTTGCAGCGCACCGATGCGAACGATCCGGGCGGCCGCCGAGCGGGGGGTCAGCGCCTCGTCCGGGAGGATCCCGAAGTCCCAGCCGGTGTCCAGCAGTTCCTGCCAGACGGCGAGGGTATGCGCCGTGGGGTCGCCGCCCGGGTCGTCCGACAGCCGCCGGGCGCGGGCCCGGCTTCGCCCCAGCAGCGGGAGCGCGGGCAGCGCCACGACCAGCAGGGCGGCCAGGGCGATCAGCGCGAGCGCCCAGGGCGCCGGGCCGCCGCCGGGCGGGGTGGGGGTCGATATCGAGGCAACGGCCGCGCAGCCGGAGCCCGTCGGCCGCTCGCCGGGGGCGCAGGACGGGGCCGCGGAGGGGCCGGTGGAAGGCAGCGCGGTCGGTGCCGGTGCGCGGTCCGGGCCGCCGGTGCCGCTGGACTGCGCGGGGTCCGGGTACGCGTAGTCGGGGACGCTGCCGCGGCTCGGGGTCGGCTCGAAGCGGGTCCAGCCGACGCCCTGGAAGTACAGCTCGGGCCAGGCGTGCGCGTCCTTCAGCCCCACCGACGTGGTGCCGTCGGGCTGTCGGGTGCCCGGGGTGAAGCCGACCGCCACCCGGGCCGGGATGCCGAGCGTGCGGGCCATCGCCGCCATGGAGAACGAGAAGTGGACGCAGAAGCCCTCCTTCTCCGACAGGAAGCGGGCTATCGCCTCGGAGCCGCTGCCGGCCCGGACCTCGGTGTTGTAGCTGAAGCCGCCGTAGAGCGCGAAGTAGTCCTGGAGCTTGACGGCCTTGTCGTACGCGGTGTGGGCGCCGCGGGTGACCTGGCGGGCGGTGGTGCCGACGATGGCGGGGAGGGAGTCCGGGACCTTGGTGTACTCGCGCCGCAGGGCGTCGGGCGGCGGCGGGGCGGTGGCCAACTGGTGGGCGGTGGGCCGCACCTGGAGGCTCTCGACCTGGTACTGGAGGCCGTGGGTGTTCTGCCCGCGGTCGCCGACCAGGGTGCGGCCCTCGGGCTCGAAGCGCCAACGGCCGGGGAGGTCGACCTTGTCCGTCGGGTAGGGGAGCGGCAGCCAGTTCTGGGCGTACCACGGGGCGGTGGAGATGGAGGTGTTGATCCGGGTGACGGACACGTCGGAGCTCAGGCCGGGGGGCCGGGGCAGCTCGGCGGGGACGTCGGTGACGGTGCGCTCGGAGGGCTTCCAGGCCGTGCCGTCGAACTGGTCCAGGGCGACGATCCGCAGGTACATCTCGCGGGTGTCGGCCGCGGTGGTGCGGTAGTTGAGGACCTCGCGGTCCTCCGGTTGGTTGAGGCTGTCCTGGAGCGAGACCAGGGGGTTCACCGCGGAGATGGTGCCGCCCCCGCCGCCGGGGCCGGCACCGCCCGGGGCCGGGCCGAGCAGCCCGCCGCTCAGGGACGGCAGCGCGGCGGGTACCAGCAGTGCGATGCCCAGCGACAGCACGCCGATCCGGCGGCCCGCATGGACCCTTATCCGGCCGCCGTCGGCGTCTCCCGGTCGGCTCGCTTGCCGGCTGCCGAAGACCCGGCCCCACTGGGAGAGCCGGTCCCGGCCCTCGGCCAGCAGGAGCAGGAGGTAGCCGGCGGCGGCCACCAGGAACCACAGCCAGCCCGAGCCGCCCTGGGAGAGCCCCGCGGCCACCGAGTACAGCGCGAGCAGCGGCAGGCCGGCGGGCGCGGCGCTGCGGTAGGTGACCGCCAGCGCGTCCACCACCAGGCCGATCAGCAGCACCCCGGAGACCAGCAGCAGCTTGATGCCGGGGGTGACCGGGGCCGGGATGGCGTACCGGCCGACGTCCCTCGCGCCGTCCTGCGCCAGGTCGACGAGGGCGGTGACGGCGTCCGGGCCCGGCAGCAGCCCGGCCAGTGCCTGGCCGCGGGCGAACACCGCCGTCAGCAGCAGCACGGCCGCCAGCGCCTGCGCGGCGACGGTCAGCGGGCGGGCCAACGGGACCCGCCGGGCGAGCGCGCCCACCTCCGTCACCAACGCCAGCAGCAGCGCGGCCTGGAACAGCCAGGTGACCGGGTCCACCAGCGGCAGCAACGCGCAGCCGGCGCACAGCGTCGCCGCCATCGCCGCCAGTGCCAGCCGCGCCCGCCCGCTCATGCCCAGGGCTCGCTTCGCTCGCCCTCGCCCGCGCGAGGCGCGCACCCTTCGATGATCCGCTCGCTCATGCGTCCGCCCCACTTCGCTCGGTGCCGCCTGCCCCGCCCCTTCCCGGGGCGGCCCCGGCCGGTGCCGCCTCCGCCTGGCCCGCCGCCCGCCACAGATCGGCCAGGGCGGCCCCCGGCCCCACCGGCAGCGCCGTCCAGCCCGCCTCCCGCAGCAACCGCAGCTGCTCGGCGACCGGGGTCCCGCCGTGGGAGAGGCGTATCCCGCCGGGCCCGCGGGAGAAGGCATCGCCGTCCAGGACGAAGGCGACCGCGGCGGTGCTGCGCCGGCGGATTCGGCCGACCAGCGCGGCCTGTTCCTCGTCCAACTCGCCGAAGAAGGCGATCAGTAGCCCCTCCGTGCCGTCCCGCAGCGCCTCGTACGCCGCGGTGAACCCCTCCTCGTCGGAGTGCCCCACGGCGGCGAGACTGTCCAGCAACAGGCCCGCGGTGTCAAAGGATTCGCCGCCGGCGAAGCCGCCGCCCTCCGGGCCGGGCACCGTGCTTCCGGTGTCGGTCAGCAGCCGCACCGCGTAGCCGCGCTCCAGGAGGTGCAGCGCGGCCGAGGCGGCGCCGGCCACCGCCCACTCGAAGGCCGAGTCGGGCCCGGAACCGTCGTGCGCGGCGGCCCGGGTGTCCAACAGGATCGTGCAGCACGCCTTCTGTGGCTGCTCCTCGCGGCGCACCATCAGCTCGCCGTGCCGGGCCGTGGAGCGCCAGTGCACCCGGCGCAGGTCGTCTCCGTGGCGGTAGCCGCGGGGGATGATGTCGTCCTCGCCGGCCAGGGCGAGCGAGCGGTGGCCGCCGTCGCCGTACCCTGCGGCCTCGCCGGTCAGCCGGATCGGCGGCAGCGGCTCGGCGCGCGGCACCACCGTCAGGGTGTCGAACGCCGTGAACGAGCGGGTCAGTTCGCACATGCCGAACGGATCGGTGAGCCGGAGCTGCAACGGTCCCAGCGGATAGCGGCCGCGCAGATCGGACCGGACGCGGTAGGACACCTCGCGGCTGCCGCCGGGCTCGACCCGGTCCAGGACGAAGCGCGGGCGCGGCCCGAGGACGTAGGGGACGCGGTCCTGGAGCATCAGGACGCCGGTGGGCAGCCGGGCGACGTTCTCCACCCGGAGGCGGACCCGGGACTCGGCCGCCGCCGGCACCCGGGCGGGCGCCAGCGTGCGGCTGCCCGCGACGCGGTAGCGGGTGCGGTGCAGCACCAGGACGCAGACCAGCGGCAGCGCGGCCAACAGCAGCCCGACCCGGAGGAGTTCCGCCTGGCCCAGGAGATAGGCGCAGGCCGCGGCGGCCAGCCCGGCCGCCAGGAACGACCGCCCGCGGGTCGTCAGCCCCCCGAGGGCGACGCGCAGCCCGCCCGGCTCCGGTGTCGCACCGCTCCCCCCGCCGGCCATCACAACCCCCGTGCGCCGGGCGGCTGCTGGCCGCGGGCAGGCTGTCGCCACTGCGGGGCGGCCGCTTCGGGAACCGGGGTGCGCCGGACGATCTCCAGTACCACCTGCTCGGTGGTGCGGCGGTTCAACTGGGCTTGGGCGGTGGGCAGTAGGCGGTGCGAGAGCACCGCCACCGCCAGCGACTGCACGTCGTCCGGCAGCGCGAACTCCCGCCCGGCCAGGGCGGCCGCGGCCTTCGCGGCGCGCAGCAGGTGCAGCGTGGCCCGAGGCGAGGCGCCGAGCCGCAGATCGGGGTGGTTGCGGGTGGCCGCCACGAGGTCGACGGCGTACCGCCGCACGGCCTCGGCGACATGGACGCCCCGCACCGCCTCAGCCAGTTGCACGATCTCGTGGGCGTGCGTCACCGGGCGCAGCCGCTCCAACGGGGAGGCGCCGCCGTGCACATCGAGCATCTGCAACTCGGCGGCCGGGCTGGGATAGCCGATCGACACCCGGGCCATGAAGCGGTCCCGTTGGGCCTCGGGGAGCGGGTAGGTGCCCTCCATCTCGACCGGGTTCTGCGTCGCGACGACCATGAAGGGGCTGGGCAGGTCGTAGGTCTGCCCGTCCATGGTGACCTGGCGCTCCTCCATCGACTCCAGCAGCGCCGACTGGGTCTTGGGGGAGGCGCGGTTGATCTCGTCGCCGATCACGATCTGGGCGAAGATCGCGCCGGGCTTGAACTCGAACTCCTGCCGCTGCTGGTCGTAGACGCTGACGCCGGTGATGTCCGACGGCAGCAGGTCGGGGGTGAACTGGATGCGCCGGACCGAGCAGTCGATGGACTTGGCCAGCGCCTTGGCGAGCATCGTCTTGCCGACGCCGGGCACGTCCTCGATGAGCAGGTGGCCTTCGGCCAGGAGGACGGTCAGCGCGAGCCGTACGACCTCCGGCTTGCCCTCGATCACGCCCTCCACCGACCGGTGCACCCGCCCGACGGTGGTGGTCAGATCGGCAAGGCTCGCTCGTTCGTCATACGTCGTCACTCGGCCCTCCTCGGCCCCTCCCCGGGTGGCCGCCGCCCCCTCGATGGACCCGGCCCTCCCCGCGTGCGCGCCCCGGCCGGCTGTGGCCGGGGCGATGTCACCTACGCATTCTTGCCGCCCGCGCGGCCTCGCGTCATGGCCTGTGGATAACTCGCACCGTTCAAGCCCGACCAACCGGACAAGTCCAGCTAACCGGGCGTGAAAAGGGGGAGGAACGTCCGATCCGCCGCCGGTCGCGGCGGACCCCGCCGCAGGTCAGTCCCGCGGGTCGATCTCGCGCAGCAGGCCCGTCGTCACGTCGAACACGAACCCGCGGACGTCGTCGGTGTGCAGCAGGAACGGCGAGGTGCGCACCCGCTGCATCGACTGCCGGACGTCCTCGTCGAGGTCCTTGAACGCCTCGACCGCCCAGGTGGGCCGCTGGCCGACCTCGGCCGCCAACTCGTGCCGGAAGTCCTCGGTCAGGCTGAGCAGACCGCAGTTGGTGTGGTGGATGAGGACGACCGACCGCGTGCCCAGGGCGCGCTGGCTGATCGTCAGGGAACGGATGATGTCGTCCGTCACCACCCCGCCGGCGTTGCGGATGGTGTGGCAGTCGCCGAGTTCCAGCCCCAGTGCGGCGTGCAGGTCGAGTCGGGCGTCCATGCACGCCACGACCGCGACCTTGAGGACCGGCCGGGCGTCCATCCCGGGGTCGGTGAAGGCGGCGGCGTAGCGGCGGTTCGACTCGACGAGACGGTCGGTGACCGTGTCGGTGGCGGCGGGGGCGCTGTCGGCGGACGGGGGCAGCGGCTGCGACGCAGGTATGGGCATGGATTCACGGTAATCGCTCATGGCTGCTTCAGTCCCTCCTGTAGGTGGGCGTAGGGGGCAACATCACACCTCGTGAGGCGGTCCATGGGGTTGGACGTCCCCGTAGAAAGCGGGAGGAAACCTCCGGGGGCACCGTGCGGGGGACGCGCGGAACCGGTTGATTGACCGGGAGGGTAGGTGGACTAAAGTGGCGCGAAGTGGGAGGCGTGACGCTCTCCTCGGATCCTTCGATCCCTCGCGTGCGTGACCGTACGTACGGTTCGGCCTCCTCCCGCTCCACCGGTCATCCGACGTCACTTCCCCGTCGCCGGAGGGCCACTTCCCCTTCAGAGCGGGCGGGGACCAAGCGGTACGTGCGGCATCCCCCAGCCAACGGCCGGGGACCCACCTGCCGCCATCATCGGAAGGCGCATGAGCAGCAATACTCGCCACGTACCCGTCATGCTCCAGCGGTGTCTGGACATGCTCGCCCCCGCGCTCACCGAGCCCGGTGCGGTCGTCGTCGACTGCACCCTCGGACTCGGCGGACACAGCGAGGCGCTGCTCACCACGTTCCCCGAGGCCCGCCTGGTGGCGCTGGACCGCGACCCGTCGGCGCTCCGGCTGGCGGGGGAGCGGCTGGCCCCCTACGGGGAGCGCGCCACCCTGGTGCACGCGGTCTACGACGAGCTCCCCCAGGTCCTCGACCGGCTCGGGCTGCCCCGGGTGCAGGCCGTCCTGTTCGACCTCGGGGTCTCCTCCATGCAGCTCGACGAGGCCGACCGCGGCTTCGCCTACGCCCAGGACGCCCCGCTCGACATGCGGATGGACCAGACGACCGGGATCAGCGCCGCGGAGGTCCTCAACACCTACCCGCCCGGTGAGTTGGTGCGGATCCTGCGCTCCTACGGGGAGGAGAAGCAGGCCAAGCGGATCGTCGCGGCGGTGGTCCGGGAGCGGGAGAAGGAGCCGTTCTCCACCAGCGCCCGGCTGGTGGAGCTGATCCGGGACGCGCTGCCGCAGGCCGCCAAGCGCACCGGCGGCAACCCGGCCAAGCGGACCTTCCAGGCGCTGCGCATCGAGGTCAACGGCGAGTTGGCGTCCGTCGAGCGGGCCATCCCGGCGGCGGTGAAGGCGCTGGCGGTGGGCGGCCGGATCGCCGTGCTGTCGTACCAGTCGCTGGAGGACCGGCTGGTCAAGCAGGTCTTCGCGGCCGGCGCCAGCAACACCGCGCCGCCCGGACTGCCGGTCGTCCCCGAGCGTTACCAGCCCCGGTTGAAGCTGCTGACCCGCGGCGCCGAGCTCCCCACGGAGGAGGAGATCGCCGAGAACCGGCGCGCGGCCCCCGCCCGGCTGCGCGGCGCCGAGCGCATCCGCGAGGACATCGCATGACCCGGCAGGGGGGCCGGCCGCGCGGCAGAGGGCGCCTGGCCGCGCTGCTGCCCGCCGCCCCCCGCTCCGGCACCGCCGCGCGCACGCCGTTCGTGCTGCTCGTCGTGGTGCTGCTGGGCTCCGGACTGATCTCCCTGCTGCTGCTCAACTCGGCGCTCAACCAAGGGTCGTTCGAGCTGAGCAGGCTGGAGCGGAAGACCGGTGAGCTGACCGACGAGCAGCAGGCGCTCCAACAGGAAGTGGACGGCTACTCGGCACCGGACGCGCTGGCGCGGCGGGCCCACAAGCTGGGCATGGTGCCCGGCGGCAACCCGGCGTTCCTGATGCCGGACGGCACCGTCCGCGGCGCGCCGGGCCCGGTCTCGTCCACCGAGAGCCCGCTGTCCGCATCGGCCGGGCCGCTGCCGCTCGGCCCGGAGGGCACCCGGCCCGCGGCCCCCGGGGCCACCCCGGCGGCCGCCGCCCCGCCGCCCCCGCCACAGCCCGTACGGGCCCCGGCCGGGCCGCTCGCCCCCAGTACCCCGGGCGTCGCGTCGTCCCCGGGACCGCTGGCCACGCCCGCGGCGCCCGCCTCCGTCCTCACGCCCGACTCGCCCACCCCGTCGGCCCCCGGCAGGTGACCCCGTGACGCCCGAACCCGCACTCCGCGGCCGCACTTCCCACGCCGCGACCGGTCGGCCGCACGGCGCCGCGCCGCGCCCCGCGCCCGCCCGGGGGAGAGCGGCATGAGCACGCCCCGGGACCCCCGTCGCGTTCCGCGCCCCGCCCGGTCCGGCGGCCGTCCGCCGGCCCGTCGCTCCGGCCCGCCCAAGCCACCGGCGGCCCGTCGCCCCGCCTCAGCGGCCCGCCTCCGGCAGCTCGGCGGCCCCCTGCGGCCGGTCAACCCGCGTCCCCGGCTGCGCCTGGTCGCGCTGGCGCTGACGCTGGTGATGCTGGCCTTCGTCGTCCGGCTGGTGCAGGTGCAGGGCGTGGACGCCGCCGCCTACGCCGCCAAGGCCAACGAGAACCGCTACGTCCCGGTCAAACTCGCCGCCGAGCGCGGCGCGATCACCGATCGCAACGGGGTGGACCTGGCCACCACCGTGGACGCCTACGACATCACCGCCGACCCGAGCCTGCTGGCGCCCGACAAGCTCAAGGTCAAGGACGGCCCGCAGCGGGCCGCCGCGCTGCTCGCGCCGCTCCTCGGCGAGTCCCAGAAGACCCTGGCCGCCAAACTGGACCGCCCCGGCTCCCGTTACGTCCTGCTCGCCCGGCAGCGCACCCCCCAGGTCTGGAAGCGGATCAAGGACCTCCGCAAGCAGTTGGACGCCAAGGCGGCCGCCGCCCCCAAGAGCGCGCCCCGCCCCAACGTCCTGGTCGGGATCTTCGCCGACAAGCACCGCAAGCGCGTCTACCCGAACAGCCAACTCGCCGCCGGCGTCCTGGGTTTCATGAACAACGCCGGCAAGGGGGTCGGCGGCCTGGAGGCCCAGCTCAACAAGGAGTTGGCCGGCACGGACGGCAAGCTGGTCTACGCCCAGTCCGGCGGCCGCCGGGTGCCCACCGCCAACACCCAGGAGCACCCCGCCGTCCCCGGTACCGACGTCCAACTGACCCTGGACCGCGACATCCAGTGGGCGGCCCAGAAGGCGATCAGCGAACAGGTCGACAAGTCCGGTGCCGACCGCGGCTACGTCGTCGTCCAGGACACCCGCACCGGTCAGATCCTGGCGCTCGCCAACGCGCCCGGCTTCGACCCCAACAACCTGGCCAAGGCCAGCCCGGACGCGCTGGGCAACCCGGCCCTCACCGACGCCTTCGAGCCGGGCTCCACCAGCAAGTTGATGACCATGGCGGCCGTCCTGGAGGAGGGCGCGGCCACCCCGTACACCCGGGTCACCGTCCCCAACCGGCTGCACCGCGGCGACCGGCTGTTCTCGGACGACGTCGACCACGAGACCTGGCACCTCACGCTCAACGGCGTGCTCGCCAAGTCCAGCAACATCGGCACGATCCTGGCCGCCGGCCAACTGGGCACCACCCAGCCGCAGGCCAACCAGGTCCTCTACTCCTACCTGCGGAAGTTCGGCATCGGCCGGCCCACCGGGCTCAACTTCCCCGGCGAGACCGACGGCATCCTGGCCAAGCCGCAGAACTGGAACACCTCGCAGCAGTACACGATCCCGTTCGGCCAGGGGCTCTCCCTCAACGCCGTCCAGGCCGCCTCGGTCTACTCCACGATCGCCAACGGCGGCGAGCGGATCGCCCCGACCCTGGTCCGCGGCACCACAGGGCCGGACGGTCACTACACGCCGTCCCCCGAGCCGGCGCACAACCGCGTGGTGAGCAAGAAGACCGCCAGCACCCTGGCCACCATGCTGGAGTCGGTGGTGACCGACCAGGAGGGCACCGGGGCCAAGGCGAAGATCGACGGCTACCGGGTCGGCGGGAAGACCGGCACCTCCAACCGGGTGGACCCGAAGACCGGCCGTTACCACGGCTACACCGCCTCCTTCGCCGGCTTCGCGCCCGCCGACAAGCCCCGCATCACCGTCTACTGCGCCGTGCAGAACCCCAAGCAGGGCAGCTACTTCGGAGGCCAGGTCTGCGGCCCGATCTTCCAGCAGGTCATGACGTTCGCGCTGAAGACGCTCCAGGTGCCCCCGACCGGTGCGCAGCCGCCGCGACTGCCGGTCACGTTCAAGCCAGGCGAATGAAATCGAGGCAACACCGCCGTGACGACCATCACCCCCGACGGCCCGCAGCTCCCCGGCGACAGAGCCCCGGCGAAGCCCTCACTTCGCCCCGAGCCCGTTCTGCCCGGTACGCTCACCGCCGTGTCACAAGCTGATCAGTCCCCCAAAAACCAAGCAGCGGAGAAGGGCGGCCCCGGCAGATATCCGGGTGCGCCGCGCCCTGAGGAGGTCCGCCCCACCCCTCTCGCGGACCTCGCGCAGCTGCTCGCGCTCCCGCTCCCGGACGGCGCCGAGGCGGCCCAGGTCACCGGCATCACCCACGACTCCCGTGCGGTCCGCCCCGGTGACGTCTACGCCGCGCTGCCCGGTGCCCGCCTGCACGGCGCCGACTTCGTCGCCCAGGCCGCCGACCTCGGTGCCGCCGCGATCCTGACCGACCCGACGGGCGCCGAGCGCGCCGCCGCGACCGGCCTGCCGGTCCTGGCCGTCGACAACCCGCGGGCCCGGATGGGCGCCCTGGCCGTCGCGATCTACGGGGCGCCGGGCGAGGACCTCCTCCAGATCGGCATCACCGGCACCTCCGGCAAGACCACCACCGCCTACCTCATCGAGGGCGGTCTGCGGGCCGCGGCCGCGAAGGCCGGCGACGGCGGGCTGACCGGCCTGATCGGCACCGTCGAGTCCCGGATCGGCGACGAGCGGCTGAAGTCCGAGCGGACCACCCCCGAGGCCACCGACCTCCAGGCGCTGTTCGCGGTGATGCGCGAGCGCGGCGTCCGCTCGGTCGCCATGGAGGTCTCCAGCCACGCGCTGGTGCTCGGCCGGGTCGACGGCTGCGTCTTCGACGTCGCGATCTTCAACAACCTCAGCCCGGAGCACATGGAGTTCCACTCCGGCATGGAGGACTACTTCCAGGCCAAGGCGCAGCTGTTCACCAAGGCGCGCAGCAAGGCCGGCGTGGTCAACCTCGACGACGAGTACGGCCGCCGGCTGGCCGCCGGCGAGTCCGAGGTCCCGGTCACCACGTTCTCCGCCGAGGGCCACCCGGACGCGGACTGGCGCGCCGCCGACGTCGAGGTCGGCGCGCTCGGCTCGACGTTCACCGTGCACGGTCCCGGGGGCGTGACGCTGCGCGCCGCCTCCCCGCTCGCCGGTCCGTTCAACGTCTCCAACGCGCTCGCCGCCATCACGGCCCTGGCCGTCGCCGGCGTGGACCCGCAGACCGCGGCCGACGGCGTCGCCGCGATCCCCGGCGTCCCCGGCCGCCTGGAGCGCGTGGACGTCGGCCAGCCCTACCTGGCGGTCGTGGACTACGCGCACAAGACCGACGCCGTCGAATCGGTTCTGCGCGCGCTGCGGAAGGTCACCACCGGCAAGGTGCACGCCGTCCTCGGCTGCGGCGGCGACCGCGACAAGCAGAAGCGGATGCCGATGGGCGCAGCGGTCGCCCGGCTCGCCGACACCGCCGTGCTGACCTCCGACAACCCCCGCTCCGAGGACCCCCTCGCGATCCTCGCCACCATGCTCGCGGGCGCCGCCGAGGTGCCCGTCCACGAACGCGGCACCGTCCTCGTCGAAGAGGACCGGGCCGCCGCCATCGCCGCCGCCGTCGCCCGCGCCGAGCCCGGCGACACCGTGATCGTCGCGGGCAAGGGCCACGAACAGGGCCAGGACATCGCCGGAGTGGTCCGCCCCTTCGACGACCGTCAGGTGCTGCGCGAGGCGATCGTGACGGCACAACAGCCGCAGCAGCCGCAGCACTCACAGCAGCCGAACCACCAGGGATGACACAACGCCATGCGCGCACAATCCTCTTGTTGGCACCTCCTGCACGGCTCCGGGGGTGACCTGTGATCTCCCTGTCCCTCGCCGAGATCGGACGCATCGTCGGCGGGCAGCAGCACGACATACCAGACCCGGACCGCCAGGTCACCGGGCCGGTCGTCTCGGACTCCCGAGCGGTCCGGCCGGGTGGCTTGTTCGTTGCGTTCGCCGGTGAGCGCGTCGACGGTCACGACTTCGCCGCCGGCGCCGTGGAGGCCGGTGCGGTGGCGGTCCTCGCGGCCCGTCCGCTCGGCGTCCCGGCGATCGTCGTCGACGACGTCGTCGCAGCTCTCGGGGCGCTCGCCCGCGCCGTCGTGGAGAAGTTGGGCACCACCGTCGTAGCTCTGACCGGCTCGGCCGGCAAGACCAGCACCAAGGACCTGATCGCCCAGCTGCTCCAGCGGCACGGCCCGACGGTGTGGCCGGAAGGCAGCCTCAACAACGAGATCGGGCTGCCGCTCACCGCGCTGCGCGCCGACGCCACCACCCGGCACCTCGTCCTGGAGATGGGCGCCCGCGGCATCGGCCACATCCGCTACCTCGCCGAGCTCACCCCGCCCCGCATCGGCGTGGTCCTCAACGTCGGCACCGCGCACCTCGGCGAGTTCGGCGGCCGCGAGCAGATCGCGCAGGCCAAGGGCGAGCTCGTCGAGTCGCTGCCCGCGGCCGCGGACGGCGGTGTGGCGGTGCTCAACGCCGACGACCCGTACGTCCGCGCCATGGCGTCCCGCACCGCGGCCCGCACGATCCTCTTCGGCGAGTCCCCGGAGGCCGACGTCCGCGCCGAGAATGTCCGGCTCGTCGGCCTCGGACAGCCCGCCTTTACGCTTCACACGCCCTCCGGGTGCAGCGATGTGACCATGCGGCTGTACGGTGAGCACCACGTGTCGAACGCGCTCGCCGCGGCCGCCGTCGCCCATGAGTTGGGCATGCCCGTAGACGAGATCGCCACCGCGCTCTCCGAAGCCGGCACGCTCTCCCGCTGGCGGATGGAGGTCACCGAGCGCGCGGACGGCGTGACGGTCGTCAACGATGCCTACAACGCGAACCCCGAGTCCATGCGAGCTGCGCTGCGTGCGCTGGTCACCATGGGCACCGCCGGCAGGGCACAGGGGGGCCGGACGTGGGCGGTGCTCGGTGCGATGGCCGAGCTGGGCGAGGTGTCGCTCGCCGAACACGACGCGGTCGGACGGCTGGTCGTCCGGCTCAACGTCAGCAAGCTCGTGACGGTCGGCGGCAGGGAAGCGGCCTGGCTCGACATGGGCGCCAAGAACGAGGGTTCGTGGGGTGAGGAGTCGGTGCACGTGTCCGACGCGCGGGCGGCGATCGACCTATTGCGCAGGGAGCTGCGACCGGGAGACGTCGTGCTGGTGAAGGCGTCCAGGTCGGTCGGTCTGGAGCAGGTGGCCGCGGCATTGCTGGACGGCGAGGCCGGTTGCGGCACTGAGGGCGGGGCCGCGTCCCGATGAACTCCATGAAGCAGATCCTCTTCTCCGGAATGATCGGGCTCTTCCTGACCCTGATCGGCACCCCGCTGCTGATCAAGCTGCTGGCCAAGAAGGGGTACGGGCAGTTCATCCGCGATGACGGCCCGCGCACCCACGGCAGCAAGAAGGGCACGCCCACCATGGGCGGTATCTCCTTCATCCTGGCCACGATCATCGCCTACGCCCTGACGAAGGTGATCACCTCCAGCGACCCGACGTTCTCCGGCGTCCTGGTGCTCTTCCTCTTCGCGGGCATGGGCCTGGTCGGCTTCCTCGACGACTACATCAAGATCGTCAAGCAGCGGTCGCTGGGCCTGCGGGCCAAGGCGAAGATGGCCGGCCAGCTGATCGTCGGCATCGCCTTCGCGGTGCTCTCGCTCCAGTTCGCCGACCTGCGCGGCGCCACCCCGGCCTCCGACCGGCTCTCCTTCACCCAGGACTTCGGCTGGCAGATCGGCCCGGTGCTCTTCGTCATCTGGGCGCTGTTCATGATCCTGGCGATGTCCAACGGCGTGAACCTCACCGACGGCCTGGACGGCCTGGCCACCGGCGCTTCGGTGATGGTCTTCGGCGCGTACACCTTCATCGGCATCTGGCAGTACCAGGAGTCCTGCGCCAACCTGCCCACCGCGGGCCCCGGTTGCTACGAGGTGCGCGATCCGCTCGACCTCGCGGTGGTCGCCTCGGCCCTGATGGGCGCGTGCTTCGGCTTCCTGTGGTGGAACACCTCGCCCGCCAAGATCTTCATGGGCGACACCGGTTCGCTGGCCCTCGGCGGCGCGCTCGCCGGCCTGGCGATCTGCTCCCGGACCGAGCTGCTGCTCGCCGTCCTGGGCGGCCTGTTCGTGCTGATCACCATGTCCGTGGTCATCCAGGTCGGTTCGTTCCGAATGACCGGTAAGCGGGTCTTCCGGATGGCGCCACTCCAGCACCACTTCGAACTCAAGGGGTGGTCCGAAGTCCTTGTGGTGGTCCGGTTCTGGATCATCCAGGGCATGTGCGTGATCGTCGGCCTGGGCATCTTCTACGGCGGTTGGCAGGCGGCGAAGTGACCGGCTACGACCCGCGCGAGCCCCAGGACTTCGCCGGCCGACACCTCACCGTGGCCGGCCTCGGCGTGAGCGGCGTCCCCGCCGCCCGCGCCCTGGCCGGCCTCGGCGCCCGCGTCACCGTCGTCAACGGCAGCGACGGTGAACGCGAACGGGCCCAGGCCGCCGAGTTGGAGGCGCTCGGGATCACCGTCCGGCTCGGTGACGGGGAGACGCTCCCCGAGGGCGCCGAGGCGATCGTGACCTCCCCCGGGTGGAAGCCCACCAGCCCGCTCTTCCTGGCGGCCGAGCGGGCCGGCGTCCCGGTATGGGGTGACGTCGAACTGGCCTGGCGGTTGCGCGGGCCCAACGCCGCGCCCTGGTTGGCGGTCACCGGCACCAACGGCAAGACCACCACCGTCCGGATGCTGGCCTCGATCCTGACCGCGGCCGGTCTGCGCACCGCCGCGGTCGGCAACATCGGCGTCCCGCTGGTCGACGTGGTGCTCGGCGAGGGCCGCGACGAGGAGAGCTCCTACGACGTCCTCGCCGTCGAGCTCTCCAGCTACCAGCTGCACTGGGCCCCGTCCGTACGGGCGCACTCCGCGGCCGTGCTCAACCTCGCCCCGGACCACCTGGACTGGCACGGCTCCATGGAGGCGTACGCCGCCGACAAGGGCCGGATCTACGAGGGCAACACGGTCGCCTGCGTCTACAACGCGGCCGACCCCGCGACCGAGGAACTGGTCCGCGCGGCCGACGTCGAGGAGGGCTGCCGGGCGATCGGCTTCACCCTCGGCACCCCCGGCCCGTCCCAACTGGGCGTCGTCGAGGGCCTCCTGGTCGACCGGGCCTTCGTAGAGGACCGGCACCGGCAGGCCCAGGAGCTCGCCGAGGTCTCCGACGTGGTGCCGGCCGCGCCGCACAACATCGCCAACGCGCTGGCCGCCGCGGCGCTGGCCCGCGCCTTCGGTGTCCCGGCCGCCGCGGTGCGCGAGGGGCTGCGGGCCTTCCGCCCGGACGCCCACCGCATCCAGCACGTCGCCGACGTCGCCGGCGTCGCCTACGTCGACGACTCCAAGGCCACCAACACCCACGCCGCCGAGGCGTCGTTGGCGGCGTACGAGCACATCGTGTGGGTCGCCGGCGGCCTGGCGAAGGGCGCCACCTTCGACGAGCTGGTGCGCACCGCCGCCGGGCGGCTGCGCGGCGCGGTGCTGATCGGCGCCGACCGGGCGTTGATCCGCGAAGCGCTGGCGCGACACGCCCCCGATGTCCCGGTTGTCGACCTTGACCGGACCGACACTGGGGCGATGTCCGAGGCGGTCCGGGAGGCCGCCCGCCTCGCCGGTCCCGGCGACACCGTGCTGCTGGCCCCGGCCTGCGCCTCGATGGACATGTTCGTCAATTACAACAAGCGGGGCGAGGCGTTCGCCGACGCGGTGGGCGAGTTGGCCGCCGCGGGTCACTAGCCCGCTTCTCCCCGCTGCCGTCGTCGCCGGCGGCGAGCGCACCTGTGGAGGGGACGAGGATGACCGCCCGATCGGCGAAACCGGCGCGGCCGCGTCCGGTACGTCGGACCCCCGCGAAGGCGCGCACCGCGCGGGCCGGCCGGACCCCGGCCGGCCCGCGCGGGTTCTACGTCCGGGCCAAGCGGGCCTGGGACCGCCCGTTGACGGCCTACTACCTCATCCTCGGCGCCCCCCTGCTGATCACCGTCCTGGGACTGGTGATGGTCTACTCGGCCTCCCAGATCAAGGCGCTCCAGTCCGGACTGGCCCCGTCGTACTTCTTCCGCAAGCAGTTGCTGGCCGCCGCCCTCGGGGGCGGACTGCTGCTGCTCGCCTCCCGGTTGCCGGTGCGCCGGCACCGGGCGCTGGCCTACCCGCTGCTCGCCGGTTCGATGTTTCTGCTGTGCCTGGTGGCCGTCCCGGGCATCGGTGTCTCGGTCAACGGCAACCAGAACTGGCTGAGCCTGGGCGGCCCCTTCCAGGTGCAACCCAGCGAGTTCGGCAAGCTGGCGCTCGTGCTGTGGGCCGCCGACCTGCTTGCCCGCAAAGAGGAGAAGAAGCAACTGACGCAGTGGAAGCAGCTGCTGGTTCCACTGACGCCGGTGACTTTTCTCCTGCTCGGGCTGATCATGCTCGGCGGCGACATGGGCACCACGATCATCCTGACCGCGATCCTCTTCGGCCTGTTGTGGCTGGCCGGCGCCCCGACCCGGCTGTTCGCGGGGGTGTTGGGCGCGGCCGCGGTGCTCAGCGCGCTGTTGATCAAGACCAGCGCCCACCGGATGTCCCGACTGGCGTGCATCGGCGCGACCGATCCGGGCCCCGGCGACCAGTGCTGGCAGGCCGTGCACGGCATCTACGCGCTGGCCTCCGGCGGACTCTTCGGTTCCGGCCTCGGGGCGAGTATGGAAAAATGGGGAGAACTCCCGGAACCGCACACCGACTTCATCTTCGCCATCACCGGGGAGGAACTGGGCCTGGCGGGGACGCTGTCGGTGCTCGCCCTCTTCGCGGCTCTAGGCTATGCGGGTATCCGCGTGGCCGGACGCACGGAGGATCCCTTCGTACGGTACGCAGCGGGTGGCGTGACCACCTGGATCATGGCCCAGGCCGTGATCAACATGGGTGCGGTGCTCGGCCTGTTGCCGATCGCCGGTGTCCCGCTCCCGCTGTTCTCCTACGGGGGCTCCGCCCTGCTGCCGACGATGTTCGCCGTCGGGCTGCTGATCGCCTTCGCGCGTGACGAGCCCGCCGCGCGGGCGGCGTTGACGGCGCGGTCGGCGCGGAAGCCAGTGTCCGGCAGGAAACCGGCCGGGGTGAGTTGGAAGACGATGAGACGGCGCGTTAAGAGGCGGCCGTCCGGAGAGCGGTGAATTTCGGTGCATGTCGTACTCGCCGGTGGGGGGACCGCCGGCCACATCGAGCCCGCGCTCGCCCTCGCGGACGCCCTGCGGAGGCAGGACCCGACCGTGGGGATCACGGCACTCGGCACGGAACGCGGCCTGGAGACCCGGCTGGTCCCCGAGCGCGGCTATGAGCTCGGCCTCATCCCGGCGGTACCGCTGCCCCGCAAGCCCACCCCCGAACTGATCACCGTCCCCGGGCGACTGCGCGGCACGATCAAGGCCGCCGAGCAGATCCTGGAGCGCACCAAGGCGGACTGCGTCGTCGGCTTCGGCGGCTATGTGGCGCTGCCCGGCTATCTGGCCGCCAAGCGGCTCGGGGTGCCGATCGTCGTCCACGAGGCCAACGCCCGCCCCGGCCTGGCCAACAAGATCGGTTCGCGGTACGCGACGTATGTCGCGGTCAGCACCCCGGACAGCAAGCTGCGCGGCGCCCGTTACGTGGGCATCCCGCTGCGCCGCTCGATCGCCACGTTGGACCGGGCCGCGGTCCGGCCCGAGGCGCGCGCCGCATTCGGGCTCGACCCCAACTTGCCGACGCTGCTGGTGTCCGGCGGTTCCCAGGGCGCCCGCCGGCTCAACGAGGTCGTCCAGGCCGCCGTGCCGGTGCTCCAGCGCTCGGGCATCCAGGTGCTGCACGCGGTCGGCCCGAAGAACGAACTGCCGCACGTGGACAACATGCCGGGGATGCCCCCCTATGTCCCGGTACCGTACGTGGACCGGATGGATCTCGCGTACGCCGCGGCCGACATGATGCTCTGCCGCGCGGGCGCGATGACCGTCGCCGAGCTGTCCGCCGTCGGGCTGCCGGCCGCCTTCGTCCCGCTGCCCATCGGCAACGGCGAACAGCGGCTCAACGCCCAGCCGCTGGTCAACGCCGGCGGTGGCCTGCTGGTCGACGACGCCCAGTTGACCCCGGATTGGGTGCAGGACAACGTGCTCCCGGTCCTGAGCGATCCGCACCGGCTGTACGAGATGTCCCGCGCGGCCTCGGAGTTCGGCCGTCGGGACGCCGACGAACTGCTGGTCGGCATGGTGCACGACGCGATCGAGCAACACCGCAAGTAGCCAACGAGAGAAGGCGGAGAGCGTGGCCGGACCGACCACCGCCAAGCGCGGCGCCAAGAAGTCGGCGTCCGGCCCGCGCCCTTCGCCGTCCTCCGGTGGCCGGCGCTTCCGGTTGCCGCGCCCGCGGCTGCGCCGGCCGGGCCGTCGCGGTGTGATCATCATCGCGGTACTCGCCGTACTGCTCGGCGGGTTCGGGACCTGGGCGGTCTACGGCTCCAACTGGCTGCGGCTGGAACGGGTGCGGGCCGTCGGCACCGACGTGCTCACCCCCCAACAGGTGGTCGCCGCGGCGTCCGCCCCCATGAACGCACCGCTGGCCTCCGTGGACACCGACGCGGTCGAACGCCGGCTGCTCGCCCGGCTCCCGCGCCTCAAAAGCGTTGCGGTGACCCGGTCCTGGCCGCACACCCTCGGTCTCGAAGTGACCGAAAGGACGCCGAAACTGCTGCTGGAAACGGACGGGAAGTTCGTCGAAGTGGACGGCGAGGGCGTCCGGTTCGCCACCGTGACCCGCGCGCCCAAGGGTGTTCCGCTTCTGAAGATGACCGTTTCGGATTCCCCGAGTTCCGCACGTTTCGGAACCGGCCGTTTGCTGCGCGCCGCGGTCACCGTCGCCCAGGACCTTCCGGCCGCGGTCCGCAAGGACGTTCGCGCCCTGCGGGTCCGCTCCTACGACTCCATCACCCTCGAACTCGCAGGTGACCGCACGGTGATGTGGGGCAGCCGGGAACAGGGCGCCGAGAAGGCGAAGGTGCTGGCCGCGCTGTTGAAGGCCGCGCGTGATGCGCGCCACGTCGACGTCTCGGTCCCCAGCGCGCCTGCGGTGTCCGGGAGTTGACGTACCGCGTCGCAGGCCAGCACCCTGGATGGCTACGACTATGGGTGATCACATAGGGTGAAAAGAAAAACGGGAGGTTCGGCGTGTTCGTTGAACGCGCGCACCTTGTCGACTTAGTGTCTCGTTCCAAAGGGACTGTGGAACCAGGAACACAGGCACAGTAACCGTAACCCTAAACTTCAGGGTTAGGGTTCGGGTCGGCGAAGACGGACCACCCCTTCGGCATCAGTCGGCGTCCACACGCAATGTGCGGCGACGACACGTAAATCGAGGCGAGAGGCCTTCGACGTGGCAGCACCGCAGAACTACCTCGCAGTCATCAAGGTCGTCGGGATCGGCGGCGGTGGCGTGAACGCCATCAACCGGATGATCGAGGTCGGGCTCAAGGGCGTCGAGTTCATCGCGATCAACACCGATGCGCAGGCGTTGCTGATGAGCGACGCCGACGTCAAGCTCGACGTCGGCCGCGAGATGACGCGCGGACTCGGCGCCGGCGCCAACCCGGACGTGGGCCGCAAGGCGGCCGAGGACCACCGCGAGGAGATCGAGGAGGTCCTCAAGGGGGCCGACATGGTCTTCGTGACCGCGGGTGAGGGCGGCGGGACCGGCACCGGCGGTGCCCCGGTCGTCGCCAACATCGCCCGCTCGCTGGGCGCCCTGACGATCGGTGTGGTCACCCGGCCGTTCACCTTCGAGGGCCGCCGTCGCGCCAATCAGGCCGAGGACGGCATCGCGAGCCTTCGCGAAGAGGTCGACACCCTCATCGTGATCCCCAATGACCGTCTGCTGTCCATCTCGGACCGCCAGGTGAGCGTGCTCGACGCGTTCAAGTCCGCGGACCAGGTGCTGCTGTCGGGTGTCCAGGGCATCACCGACCTGATCACCACCCCGGGCCTGATCAACCTCGACTTCGCCGACGTCAAGTCCGTGATGTCCGAGGCCGGATCGGCGCTGATGGGCATCGGCTCGGCGCGCGGTGACGACCGCGCGGTGGCCGCGGCGGAGATGGCGATCTCCTCGCCGCTGCTGGAAGCCTCGATCGACGGCGCCCGCGGTGTGCTGCTCTCCATCTCCGGTGGCTCCGACCTCGGTCTCTTCGAGATCAACGAGGCGGCCCAACTGGTCAGCGAGGCCGCGCACCCCGAGGCCAACATCATCTTCGGTGCGGTCATCGACGATGCGCTGGGCGACGAGGTCCGGGTCACCGTCATCGCCGCGGGCTTCGACGGCGGTCAGCCGCCGGCCCGGCGCGATGCGCAGCAGGCCGCGATGCCGGCTCCCAAGCGCGAGGAGCCCGCTCCGGCGCCGGCCCGCCCGACCACCCCGCCGGTCGAACCGCCGCGCACCGCACCGTCGTTCGGCGGTCTCGGCGCGGTCCCGCCGGTCCGGGACGAGGCCCCGGCGCAGTCCGACTCCCCGTCGCTGGGCGAGGTCCCCGCCCCGCCGGCCGGTGGCCCGTCGGTTCCCCCGGCCCGTCCGTACTCGGACTCCGCGGCCGAGGAGCTGGACGTCCCCGACTTCCTGAAGTGACGTAAAGCACCGACGTGATAGGGCAACAGCACCACGTGAGCGGCGCGCACTTCGCCTTCACCGACAGGTGGGGCGGGGTGAGCGCCGCTCCGTATGAGCAGCTCAATCTGGGGGGCGCGGTCGGCGACGACCCCGCCGCCGTGCGGACCAACCGCGCCCGCGCCGCGGAGGCGTTGGGCCTCGACCCGGCCGACGTGGTCTGGATGAACCAGGTCCACGGCCGGGACGTGGCGGTGGTCGACGCACCGTGGACGGAGGGTGACGCCCCGGCCGTGGACGCGGTGGTGACGTCCCGTCGAGGACTCGCGCTGGCCGTGCTGACCGCGGACTGCACCCCGGTCCTGCTCGCCGACCCGGTCGTCGGGATCGCCGGCGCCGCGCACGCCGGCCGGCCGGGCCTGGTCGCCGGGGTCGTGCCAGCGCTCGTCGCCGCCATGACCGAACTGGGCGCCGAGCCCTCCCGGATCCTCGCGCACACCGGCCCCTCGGTCTGCGGGCGTTGCTACGAGGTGCCCGAGGAGATGCGCGCGGAGGTCGCCGCGGTGGTGCCCGAGGCGTGGGCGACCACGTCCTGGGACACGCCGTCGGTGGACGTCACCGCCGGGGTCCGCGCCCAACTGGCCGCGGCCGGCGTGCAGTTGCGTCCGCAATCGCAGCCGTGCACCCGGGAGTCGACGGACCACTTCTCGTACCGTCGCGACCGCACCACCGGGCGGTTGGCGAGTTACGTATGGCTCGGGGACGCCCCCGGAGAGGCTGCGCTGTGACCGACGACCGCAGAACGCAACTGGCCGACAACCTGGCGCGGGTGGAGGATCGTATCTCCACAGCCTGTGCCAAGGCCGGCCGGGCACGTGACGAGGTCTCGCTGATCGTCGTCACCAAGACCTACCCCGCGAGCGACGTCCGACTGCTCGCGGAGTTGGGGGTGCGTCAGGTCGCGGAAAACCGCGATCAGGAAGCGGCGCCGAAGGCGGCCGAATGTGCTGATTTGCCGCTGACTTGGCACTTCGTCGGTCAGTTGCAGACCAACAAGGTGCGCTCGGTGGCCCGTTACGCCGGGGTCGTCCAGTCCGTCGACCGGCCGCGGTTGGTGAGTGCGCTCGCCAAGGAGGCGGTCCGTTCCGGGCGCGAACTGGGGTGCCTGATCCAGGTGGCGTTTGATGTGGAGTCAGTTGCGGACGGCCGGATGACCGGTGACCGCGGCGGGGTGGCGCCGGAGGGCGTCGCCGAGCTCGCCGAGGCGATCGCCACGTCCCAAGGGCTGCGCCTGGACGGCCTGATGACGGTCGCACCGCTGGCCGGACCGTATGCCGGACGCCAACAGGCCGCTTTCGAGCGGCTCATGGAAATCTCATCCGACCTGCGCGCCAACCATCCTGCTGCCACCATGGTGTCGGCAGGGATGAGCGCGGACCTCGAAGACGCGGTGGCTGCCGGGGCGACACATGTACGCATCGGCACCGCGGTACTCGGAGTCCGACCACGGCTCGGGTAACGTCGCCAAGCAAGTCGGACCACAGCACAAAATATGGTCATTCCCGCAGGACGCGGGCAGGCCGAGTGGATCCAAGGCCCCTGGTGACGGAGCCGATCCACCACAGAGCGGAGGACGCAGAGAATGGCCGGCGCGATGCGCAAGATGGCGGTCTACCTCGGCCTCGTGGAGGACGATGGGTACGACGGCCGGGGGTTCGACCCCGACGACGAGTTCGAGCCCGAGCTTGACCCGGAGCCCGATCGGGGGCGGCGGCAACAGCACCAAGTGCAGCCCGAGACACGCCCGGAGAGGGAGGAACCGGTCCGCGCCACGACCCCTCCCGCGCCGCGTGAACCCGCCCCGCTCGCCGCGGAAAGCGGACGACCCGCGCGTATCGCCCCCGTGGCATCCATCACACCCGACCGTCCAAACCTGGAGAAGAACGCACCGGTGATCATGCCCAAAGTTGTGTCCGAGCGGGAGCCTTACCGCATCACCACACTGCACCCCCGGACCTACAACGAAGCCCGTACCATCGGGGAACACTTCCGTGAGGGCACTCCGGTGATCATGAATCTCACGGAGATGGATGACACGGACGCGAAGCGACTTGTCGACTTTGCGGCCGGGTTGGTCTTCGGACTCCACGGGAGCATTGAGCGGGTAACGCAGAAGGTGTTCCTGTTGTCGCCTGCTAACGTCGATGTCACGGCGGAGGACAAGGCCCGTATCGCAGAGGGCGGGTTCTTCAACCAGAGCTGAGACGCACCACTTGGGCACACCAGGCCGTAAGGTCTTAACGCAGGAGCAAGGGGAGAGGGAAGCGCGAGATGAGTGTCGCTGGTCAGGTGATCTACATCGCGCTGTACTGCTTCCTGATTCTGCTGATCTTCCGACTGGTGATGGACTATGTCTTCCAGTTCGCCCGCTCATGGCAACCCGGCAAGGCGATGGTGGTGATTCTTGAGGCCACCTACACTGTCACCGATCCGCCACTCAAACTTCTGCGGCGGGTCATTCCGCCGCTGCGTCTCGGGGGCGTGGCGCTCGACCTGTCCTTCTTCGTATTGATGATCATCGTCTACATCCTGATCACCGTCGTGAGGTCGGTGTTGTTGGTGTGAACGATACGGTCTTGCCGATTGCCGACGACTACGTTGAGGTGAAGTAGAGATGCCGTTGACCCCCGAGGACGTGCGGAACAAGCAGTTCACGACCGTCCGCCTTCGAGAAGGCTATGACGAGGACGAGGTCGATGCCTTCCTCGATGAGGTCGAGGCCGAACTGACCCGCCTGCTGCGGGAGAACGAGGATCTGCGCGCCAAGTTGGCCGCCGCGACTCGGGCCGCCGCGCAGAACCAGCAGCAGGGTCTGCGCAAGGGGCCCGACCAGCAGCAGGAACAGCAGCAGCAGCCGCCGCAGCGGCCGGGGGCTCCGGTGCCCGCCGCCATATCCGGTCCGCAGCCGGTCCCGCCGCAGCAGCAGGGGATGGGTGGCCCGCCCCAACTGCCCGGTGGTGCACCGCAGCTGCCTCCCGGTCCCGGTGGCCACGGTCCTGGTCCGCAGGGCCCGCACGGTCCCGGCCCGATGGGCCAAGGCGGCCCGCTGGGCGGTCCGATGGGCGGCCCCGGACAGCAACTGCCGCAGGCGGCCCAGCAGCAGGGCGGCCCCGGTGGTGACAGCGCGGCCCGCGTGCTGTCGTTGGCGCAGCAGACCGCCGACCAGGCGATCGCGGAGGCCCGTTCCGAGGCCAACAAGATCGTCGGCGAGGCGCGCAGCCGTGCCGAGGGCCTGGAGCGGGACGCCCGCGCCAAGGCCGATGCGCTGGAGCGGGACGCGCAGGAGAAGCACCGCGTGGCGATGGGCTCGTTGGAGTCGGCCCGCGCGACGCTGGAGCGCAAGGTCGAGGACCTGCGCGGCTTCGAGCGCGAGTACCGCACCCGTCTGAAGTCGTACCTGGAAAGCCAGCTGCGCCAGTTGGAGAACCAGTCCGACGACTCGCTGGCCCCGCCGCGGACCCCGGCCGCCCCGTCGCTGCCGCCGTCCCCGTCGATGGCGTCGGCCGGTGCGGGCACGATGGGCGGCAACCACACCATGGGTGGCGGCCCGTCGATGGGCGGCAACCACTCCATGAGCAGCCCGTCCAGCGGTGGTCCGTCCTACGGCGGTCAGCAGCAGATGTCGCCGGCGATGACGCAGCCGATGGCGCCGGTCCGGCCGCAGGGTCCGTCGCCGATGCAGCAGACGCCGTCGCCGATGCGCGGCTTCCTCATCGACGAGGACGACAACTAACCACGACGCCTGACGCCGGGAACGGCGCGCGGAGTCGGCAATCAGGGCCGGGCCCCGAGGGAACTCCCTCGGGGCCCGGCCCTGTTCGTGGTGGGTGCGGTGCGCACGCCGTGGTGTTCGCCGGCGTAGTCCGTGCAGGGGGCGCGGTGGTGGTACGTGGGGGGCGGAGAAGGGCGCGGGCCCCGGCGCGCAGTGCGCCGGGGCCCGGTCGTGCTCCGGTCGTGCTTCCGTGCTCCGTTATGCCTTGCGGAGGTGGAAGGTCAGGGCCAGTGCCTCGTCGGTGAAGGCCGGGCCGTAGGACTCCTCCGGCCCGCCGGCGGCGAAGTCGGCGGCCAGCACCTCGTCGGCGATCAGCGCGGCGTGGTCGGTCAGGGCGGTGCGGACCTCGTCGTCGGTGGTCGTCCAGCGCAGGGCGATCTGGTCCGCGACGTCCAGGCCGCTGTTCTTGCGGGCCTCCTGGATGAGCCGGATCGCGTCGCGGGCCAGGCCGGCGCGGCGCAGTTCCGGGGTGATCTCCAGGTCGAGGGCGACCGTCGCGCCGGCGTCGGAGGCCACCGACCAACCCTCGCGCGGGGTTTCGGTGATGATGACCTCTTCCGGGGTGAGGTCGATGGTCTCGCCGTCCACCTCGACGCTGGCGGTGCCGCCGCGCAGCGCGAGCGAGAGGGCGGCGGCGTCCGCGGCGGCGATCGCCTTGGCGACGGCCTGGACGCCCTTGCCGAAACGCTTGCCCAGGGCACGGAAGTTGGCCTTGGCGGTGGTGTCCACCAGGGAGCCGCCCACGTCGGAGAGCGCGGCCAGCGAGCTGACGTTGAGCTCCTCGGCGATCTGGGCGCGCAGGTCCTCGGAGAGGTCCGCGAAGCCGTGGGCGCCGACCAGCGCGCGGGACAGCGGCTGGCGGGTCTTCACCCCGGACTCGGCGCGGGTCGCGCGGCCCAATTCGACCAGCCGGCGCACCAGTTGCATCTGCGCGGAGAGCGTCGGATCCATCAGGGCGCGGTCGGCGACCGGCCAGGTGGTGAGGTGGACCGAATCCGGGGCGTCCGGGGTGACCGGGACGACCAGGTCCTGCCAGACCCGCTCGGTGATGAACGGGACGAGCGGGGCCATCAGCCGGGTGACGGTCTCGATGACGTCGTGCAGGGTGCGCAGCGCGGCGGCGTCGCCCTGCCAGAAGCGGCGACGGGAGCGGCGGACGTACCAGTTGGAGAGGTCGTCGACGAACGCGGAGAGCAGCTTGCCGGCGCGCTGGGTGTCGTAGCCCTCCAGGGCGTCGGTCACCCCCTCCACCAGGGCGTTGAGCTCGCCGAGCAGCCAGCGGTCCAGCAGCGGGCGGTCGGCCGGGGCCGGATCGGCCGCGGACGGCGCCCAGTTGGAGGTGCGGGCGTACAGGGCCTGGAAGGCGACGGTGTTCCAGTACGTCAGCAGGGTCTTGCGGACGACTTCCTGGATGGTGGTGTGGCCGACCCGGCGGGCCGACCAGGGGGAGCCGCCGGCGGCCATGAACCAGCGCACCGCGTCGGCGCCGTGCTGGTCCATCAGCGGGATCGGCTGGAGGATGTTGCCCAGGTGCTTGGACATCTTCCGGCCGTCCTCGGCGAGGATGTGACCGAGGCAGACCACGTTCTCGTACGACGACTTGTCGAAGACGAGGGTGCCGACGGCCATCAGCGTGTAGAACCAGCCGCGGGTCTGGTCGATGGCCTCGGAGATGAACTGCGCCGGGTACCGCTTCTCGAAGAGCTCCTTGTTGCGGTACGGGTAGCCCCACTGCGCGAACGGCATCGAGCCCGAGTCGTACCAGGCGTCGATGACCTCCGGGACGCGGGTGGCGGTGAGCGCGCAGCCCTCGTGGGTGCAGCCGAAGGTGATCTCGTCGATGAACGGGCGGTGCGGGTCCAGGCCGGACTGGTCGGTGCCGGTCAGCTCGGACAGCTCGGTGAGCGAGCCGACGCAGGTGAGGTGGCCCTCCTCGCAGCGCCAGATGGGCAGCGGGGTGCCCCAGTAGCGGTTGCGGGACAGCGCCCAGTCGATGTTGTTGGTCAGCCAGTCGCCGAACCGGCCGTGCTTGACCGACTCCGGGAACCAGTTGGTGTTCTCGTTCTCCCGCAGGAGGGCGTCCTTGACCGCGGTGGTGCGGATGTACCAGGACGGCTGGGCGTAGTAGAGCAGCGCGGTGTGGCAGCGCCAGCAGTGCGGGTAGCTGTGCTCGTACGCGACGTGGCGGAAGAGCAGGCCGCGGGCGTCCAGGTCGGCGACCAGGGCCTCGTCGGCCTTCTTGAAGAACTGGCCGCCGACGAGCGGGAGTTGCTCCTCGAAGGTGCCGTCCGGGCGGACCGGGTTGACCACCGGGAGGCCGTACCCGCGGCAGGTCTTGAGGTCGTCCTCACCGAAGGCGGGGGCCTGGTGGACGAGGCCGGTGCCGTCGTCGGTGGTGACGTACTCGGCGTTGACGACGAAGTTGGCGTCGTCGAGGTCGACGAGCTGGAACGGGCGCTCGTAGGCCCAGCGCTCCATCTCGCGGCCGGTGAAGGTCTCGCCGGTGGCCGTCCAGCCCTCGCCCAGCGCCTTCTCCAACAGCGGTTCGGCGACGACCAGTTGCTCGGTGCCGTCGGTGGCGACGACGTAGGTGACGTCGGGGTGGGCGGCGACGGCGGTGTTGGAGACCAGGGTCCAGGGGGTGGTCGTCCACACCAGGAGGGCGGCGCGGCCGGCCAACGGGCCGGAGGTCAGCGGGAGGCGGACGAAGACCGAGGGGTCGACGACCGTCTCGTAGCCCTGGGCCAGCTCGTGGTCCGACAGGCCGGTGCCGCAGCGCGGGCACCAGGGGGCGACGCGGTGGTCCTGGACCAGCAGGCCCTTGGTGAAGATCTCCTTCAGGGACCACCACACCGACTCGATGTAGTCGGGGTCCATGGTGCGGTACGGGGCGTCCAGGTCCGTCCAGTAGCCCATCCGCGTCGTCAGCTCGGCGAAGGCGTCGGTGTGCCGGGTCACCGACTCGCGGCACTTGGCGTTGAACTCGGCGATGCCGTACGCCTCGATGTCCTTCTTGCCGTTGAAGCCGAGCTCCTTCTCCACGGCCAGCTCGACCGGGAGGCCGTGGCAGTCCCAGCCGGCCTTGCGGTCGACGTGGTAGCCCTGCATCGTGCGGAACCGGGGGAAGACGTCCTTGAAGACGCGGGCCTCGATGTGGTGCGCGCCGGGCATGCCGTTGGCCGTCGGGGGGCCCTCGTAGAAGACCCACTCGGGGCGGCCCTCGGACTGCTGGAGGGTGCGCGCGAAGACCTTGCGCTCCTGCCAGAAGTCGAGCACCGCGTGCTCAAGGGCGGGCAGGTCTACCTGCGCGGGTACCGGGCGGTACTGGGGCGTGGGACTCATCGGTTCCTCCGGCGGACACCTGGTGCGTTCTCCGTCCGGAGGGACGAGAGCCGTGAGCTCCCGCGGTACCACCCTCCTTGGCGGCGCCGTCGCGCACCGCCCCCTCATTGGGATCGCGCTGCCGGTTCTACTGACCCGCTTCGCTTGCGTGCGGGCGTTCTTCCGGCGGCTCCGGGCTGATCTTCACGTCAGGCACGCCCCCGGGCTCGCACCGTCCCCGGGTCGCTGAAGGCTGCGTCTGACGCTACTCGTCCCATCAACGCCTCTCGCTGCGCCCCAGTGTACGGGGCCGGGCCGACGGCGGCCGACCGGATTTCGTCACGCCGGTGCCGGCCGGGGAGGGCCGGACTCACCGCTCCCGTTGGTGACCCGAATGGCGACGCCGCTGGATGCGGGCAATCCGGGCGGATTGCGGTGCGGTGGGCGGGGGCACAACGGAGGCAGGCCGGACGCGCGGCCTCGGCGGTGGGGTGGCCGGGCGGTGCGTCCCGTTGCCGCGTGCCGTGCGGCGATTTATCGTTCCCGTCACGATTCGCGCACAAGATCACATATGTGAAGGGGTCGCGGCCATGGTGGCGAAGAAGACCGCCGCGGAGAAGACCACGACGTCCGCCGGGCCCGCTGACGAGGACGGCGCGACGCACTCCGCCCACGAGGAAGCAGCCGGGCACCCGGAGGCGCCGAAGAAGACCGCCGCAAAGAAGGCGCCGGCCAAGAAGGCGGCGCCCGCCAAGGCCGCGGCCAAGAAGACGGCCACGAAGAAGACGGCCGCGAAGAAGGCGGCCGCAAAGAAGGTGGTCGCGAAGAAGACCGCGAAGACGGCTGCCAAGACGGCCACCAAGAAGGCCGTGGAGAAGGTGGCGGAGAAACCGGTGAAGAAGGTGGCGGAGAAGGCCGTGGAGGAGGCCCCCGCTGGGGAGGCGGTGGTCGGGGCGGGGCCGGCGCGGGTGGTTGCGACGCCCGGTGAGCTCGCGGTCCGGCCGGGCGAGGACCCCTGGACGCCCGCGGAGGTGGCCGAGGCGCGGACCGAGCTGATGGCGGAGGTGGGCCGGCTGCGGGCCGAGATCGTCGCCGCCGAGGACGCCATCGCCGGGCTGATGCGGGACTCCGGCGACGGCGCCGGCGACGACGAGGCCGACACCGGCACCAAGAACATCACCCGCGAACACGAGTTGGCGCTGGCCTCCAACGCGCGGGAGATGCTGCACCAGACCGAGCGCGCCCTGGGGCGGTTGGACGCGGGCACGTACGGGCTGTGCGAGAACTGCGGCCGGCCGATCGGCAAGGCGCGGATGCAGGCGTTCCCGCGGGCGACGCTCTGCGTGGAGTGCAAGCAGAAGCAGGAGCGGCGCTGACCAGCCGCCCGCGACGGCCCGGTGCGGGCCGGTACCCGGCCGGGCCGGGCGCGCGCGGGTGTGCCGTACTCTCGTGGGCAGCCGGGCTGGGCCCGGCGCTGGACTCGACGGGCTGAGGGACGCACACGTGGCAGAGGCGGAACGCATCACCGGTACGCCGGAATCCGAGCCGGGTTCCGGGGCGGATCCCGTGGCGGGATCCGAGGGGGGACGGCCGGCGGAGGGCGAGCGGCCCACCGGGCGCGGGCGGCGGCGGATCGCCGCGCTGCTGTTGGTGGCCGCGGTGGTCTATCTGCTCGACCTCGGCAGCAAGCTGGCGGTGGTCGCCAAGCTGGAGCACCACGCCCCGGTCGAGATCATCGGGACGCTGCTCCAGTTCAACGTGATCCGCAACCGCGGGGCGGCCTTCGGGTTCGGCGAGGCGCTGACGGTCTTTCTGACCATCATCGCCGTGGTGGTGATCGTGGTGATCGCCCGGATCGCGCGCAAGCTCTACAGCCTGCCCTGGGCGATCGCGCTGGGGCTGCTGCTGGGCGGCGCGTTCGGCAACCTCACCGACCGGATCTTCCGTTCGCCGGGCGTCTTCCAGGGCGCGGTGGTGGACTTCATCGCCCCCGCCCACTTCGCGGTCTTCAACCTCGCCGACTCCGCGATCGTCTGCGGTGGCGTGCTGATCGTGCTGCTGTCCTTCCGGGGCCTGGACCCCGACGGGACCCTTCACAAGGACTGATCGTCCAGGTCGTGGTCCCGCCGCTGGTTTCGGGGCGGGACCTCCGCCGGGTCGGGCAGTGTCGCGGGACTGCCATACTCGTGGGGTGAGCACGCTTCCCGAGATCCGCACCCTGCCCGTACCGGACGGCCTGGAAGGCGAGCGCGTGGACGCCGCGCTGGCCCGCATGTTCGGCTTTTCCCGGACGAAGGCGGCCGAGTTGGCGGCCGCCGGCAAGGTCCGGGTCGACGGCTCCGAGGTGATGAAGTCCGAGCGGGTCCACGGGGGTGCCTGGCTGGAGGTCGAGATGCCGCCGGCGGCTGCGCCGGTGGAGATCGTCGCCGAGCCCGTCGAGGGCATGGAGATCGTTCACGACGACGAGGACGTCGTGGTGATCAGCAAGCCGGTGGGGGTCGCCGCGCACCCCAGCCCCGGTTGGACCGGCACCACCGTGATCGGCGGGCTGGCCGCGGCCGGCTACCGCATCTCCACCTCCGGTGCGGCCGAGCGACAGGGCATCGTGCACCGTCTCGACGTCGGCACCTCCGGGCTGATGGTGGTCGCCAAGTCGGAGCGGGCGTACACCTCGTTGAAGCGGCAGTTCAAGGAGCGGGTGCCGGACAAGCGCTACCACGCGCTGGTGCAGGGCCACCCGGACCCGATGAGCGGCACCATCGACGCCCCCATCGGGCGGCACCCCCACCACGACTACAAGTGGGCGGTCACCGCCGACGGCAAGGCATCGGTCACCCACTACGACCTGATCGAGGCGTTCCGGGCCGCCAGCCTGTTGGACATCAAGCTGGAGACCGGGCGGACGCACCAGATCCGGGTGCACATGTCGGCACACCGGCACCCCTGCGTCGGGGACCTGACGTACGGTGCGGACCCGACGCTCGCCAAGCGGCTGGGCGTCTCCCGGCAGTGGCTGCACGCGGTCCGGCTGGGCTTCGAGCACCCCAGCGACGGCCGCTGGGTCGAGTTCGAGAGCGCGTACCCGGCGGACCTCCAGCATGCGCTGGACACCGTGCGGGACGAGAGCTACTGACCAAGCTCTCGAGGGCAGTTCGGGGCAATTCGGGCGAATCGGTCGGCGAGAGCCGGGATTTGACCATTTCATGGCAGAGTTGGGGCGGAAAGTGATCGGAATCGACCGCTCCGGAGCGTAGTCACCGTGGATCAGTTGGCCCTGCTGTTCGTCCTGCTCCTCGGAGCGGTGGTGATGGTTCCGCTCGGCGACCGGCTGGGCCTGCCCTCACCGGTGCTGATGACGCTGGCCGGTGCGGTGCTGGCGCTGCTGCCGTTCGTGCCCAACGTCCAGGTCCCGCCCGAGTACATCCTGCCGATCGTGCTGCCACCGCTGCTCTACGCGGCGGTCCAACGCACCTCCTGGCGGCAGTTCACCGCCAACCTCCGGCCGATCTTCCTGCTCGCGGTGTTGTTGGTGTTCGCCACCACGGCCGCGGTCGCGGCGGTCGCCCAGGCCGTGGTGCCGGGCATGCCGCTGGCCGCCGCGGTGGTGCTGGGCGCGCTGGTCGCCCCGCCCGACCCGGTGGCCGCCACCGCGGTGGCCGGCAAGCTGGGGCTGCCCCGCCGCATGGTCTCCATCCTGGAGGGCGAGGGGCTGTTCAACGACGTCACCGCGATCGTGCTCTACCACGTCGCGCTGGCCGCCGTGATCAGCGGCAGCTTCTCGGTGCCCGGCGCGGTGGGCTCGCTGGTGCTCTCCGCCGTCGTCGCGGTGGCGGTCGGCCTGGTGCTCGGCTGGGTGGCGAACAAGCTGATGGGGCGGCTGGGCGACCCCACGCTCCAGATCGGGCTGACGCTGCTGGTGCCGTTCGTCTCGTACGTGCTGGCCGAGGAGTTC
The DNA here is from genome assembly GCF_042798755.1 of Streptomyces sp. NPDC057743. Classification (NCBI taxonomy): domain Bacteria; kingdom Bacillati; phylum Actinomycetota; class Actinomycetes; order Kitasatosporales; family Streptomycetaceae; genus Streptomyces; species Streptomyces sp. NPDC057743. Next base: position 266,566 of record NZ_JBHVJX010000002.1, on the reverse strand, counting down.
AAGGGCTCGGGCGTGCTCGCGGTGCTGACCAGTGGGCTGTTCCTGGCCGAGTACGCGGTCGACGCGGACGACGTGATGGGTCGGCTGGCCGGCTACACCTTCTGGGAGGTCGTCGACACCCTCGTCACCGGCGTCGCCTTCGGGCTGATCGGCCTGGAGCTGCACAACATCATCGGCGCCGCCGGCCGCCACTGGACCTCGATGCTCGGCGCCGGCGCCGCCGTGGTGGCGGTGGTCGTCGTGGTGCGCCTGGTGTGGCTGTTGCCCGCCGCCTGGCTCGCCAAGCGGATGCACAAGCTCCGGGACGTCGACGAGGACATCCCGATGAGCTGGCGCGAGACGGTCATCATGTGGTGGTCGGGGATGCGCGGGGTGGCGACGGTGGCGCTGGCCCTGGCCATCCCGACCGCGGTGGACGGCGGCGGTGCCTTCCCGGCCCGTGACGAGATCCTCTTCATCGCCTTCGCCGTGGTCCTGTCCACCCTGGTCATCCAGGGGCTGACGCTGCCCTGGCTGGTGCGCAAGCTGCGGGTGCGGGCCGACACCGACGCCGCGGACGCGGTGGAGCGGGAGCTGGCGCTGCGGGTGATCAAGGCGTCCAAGCGGCGGCTGAAGGAGATCCTGGAGGTCGAGGAGGTGTCCGACGAGGTCGCCGACCAACTGGCCCGCCGCGCCTACGACATGGGCGCCCGGATCACCCCGGACATCGTCGACGACGAGCGGCGCGAGCTGTTCGAGAAGCGCATCTCCCGGATGAAGAAGGTCCAACGGATCCAGGGCGAGATGCTCTCGGCCGCCCGGCACGAGGTGCTGGCGGCGCGCAGCGAACCGGGCGCCGATCCGGAGATCGTCGACCGGGTGCTGCGCCACCTGGACATGCGGAGCCTGCGGGCGACCCCGTAGGACGCGGGAACGGGCGGTCCCGGGCGGGGAGTTGGAGTCGCGGGCCGGTCAGCGGCCCCGGAGGCCGTTCGGTCCGGTCGGGCCGTCCGACGGGTCGGTGTCCGGCAGCCCCCCGGCGGGCGCGGTGGTGATCCGCGGCAGCGCGTAGGCGTGCTCGGTCCGCAGCCACTCGATCATCCGCTCGCGGACCTGGCAGCGCACCGTCCACAGCGCGTCCGCGTCCCGGGCGGTGACCAGGGCGCGCACCACGATGGTGGACGGGGTGGTGTCGGTGACCACCAGGCTCCAGGACCGGGCGTCCCACTCCGGGCACTCCTGGAGCAGCTCGTGCAGGTGCTGCCGCATCTTCTCCAACGGGGCGGAGTGGTCGAGGTGGAAGAAGACCGCGCCGGTCATCTGGGCGCCGCCGCGCGACCAGTTCTCGAACGGCTTGCTGGTGAAGTACGAGACCGGCATGGTGATCCGGCGCTCGTCCCAGGTCCGCACGCTCAGGAAGGTCAGGGTGATCTCCTCGACCGTGCCCCACTGGCCGTCCACGACCACGGTGTCCCCGATGCGCACCATGTCACCGAAGGCGATCTGGAGCCCGGCGAAGAGGTTGCCCAGGGTGGACTGGGCGGCGATACCGGCGACGATGCCCACCAGCCCGGCGGACGCCAGGACGGAGGTGCCCACCGCCCGCATCTGCGGGAACGTCAGCAGCATCGAGGCGGCCGCGACGACGATCACCACCGCGGTGACCACCCGCTGGATCAGCGTCACCTGGGTCCGCACCCGCCGCACCCGCGCCGCGTCCCGGGCGCCGGCCGCGTAACGGGCGTAGGACGACTCCACTATCGCGGCCGCGGCCCGCACCAGCAGCCAGGCAGTGGCGGCTATCAGGACCAGCGTCAGGATCTGGCCGATGCCCACCGCGTGGCGCAGCACGAGCGGGATCTTGGTCTGGTCGTAGGAGCCGAGCAACAGGGCGAAGGTGAGCATCAGTTGCAGCGGTATCCGGCAGCGCCGCAGCAGCCCCCACAACGGGGTCTCCGGGTGGCGGGTGTCGATCCGCAGCAGGGTCCGGTCGATCAGCCAGACCAGGACGAACGTGACCAGGATCGAGCCGCCGACGACGGCGATCGGGCGCAGCACGGCCTCCAGGGACACGGGGCTCCTCCTCGGTGGGTGTGCTCGTTCCAGTCTGGACGACGGTAGCTGGCACGATGGGGACAGAGCGATCCAACCCCAGGGAAGTGATGTCTGTGCCCGCCTCTGCCGAGCCCGCGACCAGCGGTTCCTCCACCATCGTGCTGTTTCATTCGGTGTGCGGGCTGCGCCCTGCGGTGCACGCCGGCGCGGACCGGTTGCGCGCCGCGGGCCACGAGGTGATCGTCCCGGACCTGTTCGGCGGCCGGACCGCCGACTCGGTCGTCGACGGCATGGTCATCAAGGAGGAGATCGGCACGGACGAGCTGCTGCGCCGGGCGGTCGCGGCGGTCGCCCCGTATTCCGACCGCGGGCTGGTCTACGCCGGTTTCTCCTTCGGCGGTTCGATCGCGCAGAACCTCGCCCTGGCTGACGAGAAGGCCCGCGGGCTGCTGTTGCTGCACGGCACCTCCGACCTCGCCGACGGCGCGAGCGCCGACGAGCTCCCGGTGCAGCTGCATGTCGCCGACCCCGACCCGTTCGAGCCGCACGACTGGTTGAACGCCTGGTACCTGCGGATGCGCCGGGCCGGCGCGGACGTGGAGGTGTTCCGCTACGCCGGCGCCGGCCACCTCTTCACCGACCCCGAACTCCCGGACTACGACGCCCAGGCGGCCGAGGCCGCCTGGAAGGTGGCGCTGGGGTTCCTGGCGGAGCTGCCGGAGCGGGGCTGACGTCCCCGCCCGGGCGGGCGTTCCGGCGATGCCCGGAACGCCCGCCCGCGGCCCTCACCGGCCGCCGGTGGGGTCCTTCTCGCCCTTGGCGATGCCCTGGCCGGCGCCCTTGTCCGCGCCGCTCTTGTCGCCGCCCTTCGCCGGGCCGAACTCCGCGTCGATCATCTTGGCGAAGTTGGCCCGCGCCAGCTGGTCGTACTGCTGCTGAGTCATCTGCTGCTGCGGGACCTCCGGCATCGTCAGCTTCTTGTCGCCGTGCATGAAGGTGGGGGTGCCGCGCACGCCCTTGCGTCCGAACAGCGCGGTCATCTCCATCGCCCAACGCTTGTACGTGCCGCCCTCGACCGCCTTCTGAAACGCCTTGTTGCCCCTCAACTCCGGTACGTCGGCGGCCACTTTGAGCAGCTCGGAGTCCTTGGCGTAGAGGTCCTCGCGCTCGTCGGGGTGGAACTTGGTCGAGTACAGCGCCGCCTTGTACTTCAAGAACGCCTCCGGGCTGACGTTCAGCGCCGCGCCCAGGGCGCTCAGCGCGTTCTTGGAGCCCTCGCCGCCCTGCATGCCGTCGATGAAGGTGTACATGGTGTAGCGGACCTTGAACCGGCCGTCGTGGAGGTCCTTGATCAGCTCCGGGCCGGCGCTCTGCTCGAAGGCCGCGCAGGCCGGGCAGCGGACGTCCTCGAAGACCTCCAGGGTCTCTTTGGCGCGCTTGTCGCCCAGCAGGATCTCGGTGCCGTGCGGGCCCTGGGTGTGCGCCGGGGTGACCAACGTGGCCTCCTTGGCGGCCTCCCAGCCGGTCGGCTCGTTCGCCTTCACCACGGCGAAGCCGATGCCGCCGGCGACCGCCAGGACGCCGACGACCGAGGCCGCCACGACGAGTTGGCGGCGCAGCCGCGCCTTCTTCTTCTCCCGCTCGCGCTCGGCGCGGATCCGTTCGCGGGCCGCTTGCTTCTTCGCCTGGTCGTTCCGGTTGCTCATGGGGGGTGTCCGATCCTTCGGTGCTGCGCTGACTCGGGGGTGTACGGGTGGTACGGGGGTCAGACGGCTACCGGGGACGGGGGGCCGCGGCGCCGTACGCAGTGCGCGAGGCGGGGCAGGGGGCGGGCCGGCGCCGGCAGGCGGGCCGGGCGCGGACCCGGACGGGGCGGGACGGTGGCGGCGCGGGCGAGCGCGGCGGCGGTCCGCAGCGGGCGGGCGGCGCCGGTGGCGGCCGCCCGCAGCAGGGTGCCCAGCGCCCGTTGGCCGCGGTGCAGCCAGGCGGCCGCGAGCAGGCCGACGGTCAGGTGGGCGGCGAGCAACAGCCAGCCGGCGGCCGGGTGCAGGGCGGGCAGGGGGTGGGGGAGACCCGCGGGCAGGGGGTGGGGGAGAGGCGCGGGCCCGGCCGGTCCGGCGCCGCGGCACAGCAGATCGACGCCGACCGCGTGCAGCGGGCCGGTGACGGGACCGCCGGCCGGCCCGTAACAGGTCTGCTGCCCGGTGGTGAAGACGGTGTCGGCGGTCAGCTCCAAGGGGACCAGCAGCGCGGCGGTCCGCCCGTAGCCGCGCTCGCGGCCACAGTGCGCGTAGGCCGCGGTGAAGACGCCGGCGCAGACCGCGGCGAGGGTGGCCGGCGGGAGCGCGCGGTGCGAGAGCAGGACGTGGGAGGTCGCGGAGAGCGGGACGCACACCGCGGTGAACAGGGCCGCCCGCACTGCCCTGAGCCGGTCGCCGGGTAAGGCCCCACGCCGGGCCGCCGGGCGGTCTCCCCTCCGCTGCATGGCGGGAGTCTGCCATGAACACGACGGGAAACCGGGTCAAGATTTGGCATCGGCCGGCGTGCACGGGGGCACGCCGGCCGATGCCGGTCACCGGGGCGCGGCCCGGCGTCAGGACCCGGAGGTCACTTCTTGAGGTTCTTCTCCACCTGGGCGTTGAAGTCCGCCACCGAGGACGGCGCGACCGGGCCCTGCGGGCTCTGGGTACCCAGGACGGTGCCGTTCATCTTCACCGTCGGGGTGCTGCGGACGTCCGAGTGGTTGTTGAACTCCTTGGACATCGCCATCGCCCACGCGTCGTAGGTGCCGTCCTTGACCGCCTTCTCGAAGGCGGCGTTGCCCTTCAGCGCCGGGATGGTGTCGGCGACCTTGAGCAGGTAGCTGTCGTCGGCGAACTTGTCCGGGCCGGTCTCGTCCGGGTGGTACTGCTTGGAGTACAGCGCGAACTTGTACTTCAGGAACGCGTCGGGGGAGACGTTCAGCGCGGCGCCCAGCGCGCTCAGCGCGTTCTTGGAGCCGGTGCCCTGGAGGTTGTTGTCCAGGAACGTGCCGATGTGGTAAGTCGCCTTGTACTTACCGTCGTTGATGTCCTTCTCGATGGTCGCGCCGACGGTCTGCTCGAAGACCGAGCAGCCGGGGCAGCGCGGGTCCTCGAAGAGCTCCAGGGTGTTCTTGGCGTCGGACTTGCCGACGGTGATGGTGGTGCCGTTGGGGCCGCTGGTGTGGGCGGGCGGGACCGGCTTGGCCTTGGCGGCCTTCGCCCAGACGTCGGCGCCCGAGCCGCCGCTGCTGCTGTCGCCGCCGGAGTTGGCGACCGCCAGGCCGATGCCGCCGGCCACCGCCAGCACCGCGACCACGGCGCCGCCGACGATCAACTGCCGGCGGGTGCGGTCCTTCTTGGCCTGTCGCTCGCGCTCGGCGCGCAGCCGCTCGCGGGCTGCCTGCTTGTTGGCCTGACTGTTGCGGTTGCTCATGACTGCTTGGCTCCGTGGGATGAAGAGGTCCGTGGGAAAAGGGTGCGTGCTGCGGGGCGTCTTCGCCCGGTGGGCGGACGCCGGGCCGCCGGCCCGGGGAGGGTCAGGCGGCTAGGGCGCTTCTGCCGGATCTCCGTGGAGGAAGGAGCGGCGTCTGGTGCGTGCGATCGCAAGGCGCCGGGATGGCTTCATAGCGGAGCTATGGGGGCATTTCGGCAACGCCGCGAGCGTGCGTGCCAGACGCCGCGACGCCGCGGAGATCCGTCAGAAGCGCCCTAGCACGCAGGGCGGACCGCGGCGCACCACGGAGTGCACGAGCAGGGGGACGGACCGGGCGGGCGACGTGGTCCGCACGGGGGCGGGCACCGCGCGGCGGGGTGCGGCGGACCGGCTCAGGAACGCGGCCGTGATCAGCAGCGGGCGGAACGCGAAGCCGGCCACTGCGTCCAGCAGCCGCACCAGCGCGGCCTCGCCGCGGCGCAGCCAGCCGGCCGCCAGCAGCCCGACGGCCAGGTGCCCGGCGAGCAGCAGCAACCAGGCCGGGGCCGGGGCGCCGCCTTCCCGGGCCAGCTGGGCCAGCGGTCCGCCGACCGGTCCGCCGCCGCAGAGCAGCATCGTGCTCAGCGAGTGGACCGGCCTGGCCGGGGCGCCGTCCGCGCCGTAGCAGGTGTGCTGGCCGAGGCTGAAGACCGCGTCGGCGGCCAGCTCCAGGGGGAGCAGCAGCCCGGCGATCCGCCAGTAGCCGCGCTCGCGGCCGGCCAGGGCGTAGGCGAGCGCGAACACCGCGACGCCGGTCGCGGCCACGGTGACCGGCGGCAGCGGCATACGGGAGAGCAGCACATGGGACGCCGAGGACAGCGTCACGCACAGCGCCGTGAAGAGCGCCGCGCGCAGTGCCCGCAGGTGTGCCGCCGAGATGTCCATCGTCAGCGAGTCTGCCATGGGCCCCGCTAAAGGGGTACTAAGGGGGCGCGCGGGCGACGGCTACCGGACCGCGATCCGGCCGTCCCGCAGGAGCTCCACGAAGATCCGGTGGTCGGCGCGGGTCCGGGCCGCGCAGGAGTGCGCGAAGTCGGCCAGCAGCGGCCCGAAGCCGTCCTCGTCGGCGGCGAGGGCCGCGTCGATGGCCCGCTCGGGCCGGAACGGCACCAGCGGGTGCCCGCCCTTGCCGTCCCCCGCGGCGTGCGCGGCGGCGGTGATGTGGCCCAGCCCGGCGACGGCCGCGGCGATCTCCTCCGGGTCGTCGAGGCCGGACCAGTCCAGCCCGGCCCCGTACGGCGAGACCTCGTCGACCACCAGGCCCGCGCCGTCCAACTCGGCCCAGCCCAGCCAGGGATCGGCGTGTGCCTGGAGGGCGCGCCGGGCCAGCACCGCCCGGTGCCCGTCGTGCCGCACCTGGGCGGCGACCTCCGGGACGGGCCGGTAACGGGCGAGCGCCGGGGGCCGCGCCCGCTTCATGGTGAGCACCACATCGCTCTCCAGGACGTCGCTGCCGCCCTCCAGCAGCAGGTCGTACGTCGCCGCGCCGCCGGTCGCGCCCGGGCCGCACCGGCCCACCACGTCCTTGACCCGGTACGCCTCGGGGCGGGCCGGGCCGGACTCCGGCAGCGTCTCCAGATAGCCGTCGAAGGCCGCGAGGACGGTGTACCGGGCCGCCGCGTCCAGCGCGACGGTGTCCGGGCCGCCGGCGAAGTGCCGCTCCCCGTCGGACAGCTCGGTCAGCGGTGCCAGCAGCCCGGCCCGGGTCCGGGCGCGGGCCGCGCGCAGCACGGTCAGCAGCGGGCCGCTCGCGGTGTCCAGGGTGCACGGCGGCGCCGCGCCCGCACCGGAGGCGAGCGCGCGCACCTGCTCCCGGTAGGCGGCGGCGAAGGCCGTCACCAGCTCGGTGATCCGGGCATCGCTCAGCCCCCGGGCGTGGCCGAGCAGCGCGATCGAGGCCGCGCACCGCTTCAGGTCCCAGGTGAACGGGCCGACGTACCCCTCACCGGAAGCGGTGACGCCGAACACCAGTCGGCCGGTGGCGTCCAGATACGCGCCGAAGCTGCCGGCGTGCAGATCGCCGTGGATCCACACCCGGCCGGTCCGCTCGTCCAGATACGGGGCGCCCGGCGCCCCCGCGCCGGCCACCGCCAGGTCGTGGTGGAAGAGGGCCGCGGCCCCGCGGAAGAAGGCCGCGGGCGAGCCGGCCATCCGCCGCAGAGCGGGGCCGGCGACCGTGGGGTCGAGGGCGGCGCGGATCTGCTCGGCGCGTCGTGCGGTGTCCTGGCCGTGCCGTGCGGTCTCCCGCACCGGGGCGTCCTGGATCGGCATCATCGGCATTGCTCACAGCCTCCTGGAGTGCCGGAAAGCGGATCGGAGATCAGACCGGAGAACGGACGAGGAGGCCCGTGAGTGCCCGCCCGCGCCAACGCCGTGCCGGGGCGCCGGACGATCCCTCGCCGGGCCGGCGCTGTCAGTGCCGGGCCGTAGACTTCAACACCGTCAGAACCATCTTTCCGACCCGCATTCTTCTCCCTCTCCCGACGTCCCTGACAACTGCCGCTCCCGGAGGTTTTGCGCCGTGGCTCCCTCGTCCAGGCCCCCCTTCACGCACCTGCACGTCCACACCCAGTACTCGCTGTTGGACGGTGCGGCGCGGCTGAGCGACATGTTCACGGCGTGCAAGGACATGGGGATGACCCACATCGCCATGTCCGACCACGGCAACCTCCACGGTGCCTACGACTTCTTCCACTCCGCGAAGAAGGCCGGCGTCACCCCGATCATCGGCATCGAGGCGTACGTCGCACCGGAGTCGCGGCGCAACAAGCGCAAGATCCAGTGGGGCCAGCCGCACCAGAAGCGCGATGACGTCTCCGGTTCCGGTGGTTACACCCACAAGACGATCTGGGCGGCGAACAGCACCGGTCTGCACAACCTCTTCCGCCTCTCCTCCGACGCCTACAAGGAGGGCTGGCTCCAGAAGTGGCCCCGGATGGACAAGGAGACCCTCTCCCAGTGGTCCGAGGGCCTGATCGCCTCCACCGGCTGCCCCTCCGGTGAGCTCCAGACCCGGCTGCGCCTGGGCCAGTTCGACGAGGCGCTGAAGTCCGCCGCCGAGTACCAGGAGATCTTCGGCAAGGACCGGTACTTCCTGGAGCTGATGGACCACGGCATCGAGATCGAGCGCCGGGTGCGCGACGGCCTGTTGGAGATCGGCAAGAAGCTGGGCATCCCCCCGCTGGTCACCAACGACTCGCACTACACCTACGCCCACGAGGCGACCGCGCACGACGCCCTGCTGTGCATCCAGACCGGCAAGAACCTCTCCGACCCCGGCCGCTTCAAGTTCGACGGCACCGGCTACTACCTCAAGTCCACCGACGAGATGTACGCCATCGACTCCTCGGACGCCTGGCAGGAGGGCTGCCGCAACACCCTCCTGGTCGCCGAGCAGGTCGACACCACCGGCATGTTCGAAAAGCGCGACCTGATGCCGAAGTTCGACATCCCGGAGGGCTTCACCGAGGTCACCTGGTTCCAGGAGGAGGTCCGGGTCGGCATGCAGCGCCGGTTCCCGGGCGGCGTCCCCGAGGACCGCGCGAAGCAGGCCGAGTACGAGATGGACGTCATCATCCAGATGGGGTTCCCGGGCTACTTCCTCGTGGTCGCCGACTTCATCATGTGGGCGAAGAACAACGGCATCGCGGTCGGCCCCGGCCGAGGCTCGGCGGCCGGCTCGATCGTCGCCTACGCCATGGGCATCACCGACCTCGACCCGATCGAACACGGCCTGATCTTCGAGCGGTTCCTCAACCCCGAGCGCGTCTCCATGCCCGACGTCGACATCGACTTCGACGAGCGTAGGCGCGTCGAGGTCATCAGGTACGTCACGGAGAAGTACGGCGCCGACAAGGTCGCCATGATCGGCACCTACGGCAAGATCAAGGCGAAGAACGCCATCAAGGACTCGGCCCGCGTGCTGGGTTACCCGTACGCCATGGGCGACCGGATCACCAAGGCGATGCCCGCCGACGTCCTCGGCAAGGGCATCGACCTCGACGGCATCACCAACCCCTCGCACCCCCGCTACAGCGAGGCCGGCGAGGTCCGGGGGATGTACGAGAACGAGCCGGACGTCAAGAAGGTCATCGACACCGCCAAGGGCGTCGAGGGCCTGGTCCGACAGATGGGCGTGCACGCCGCCGGCGTGATCATGTCCAGCGAGCCGATCATCGACCACGCCCCGGTCTGGGTGCGGCACACCGACGGCGTCACCATCACGCAGTGGGACTACCCGCAGTGCGAGTCGCTCGGCCTGCTGAAGATGGACTTCCTGGGCCTGCGCAACCTCACCATCATGGACGACGCCCTGAAGATGGTGAAGGCCAACAAGGGCATCGACCTGGAGCTGCTCTCCGTCCCGCTCGACGACCCCAAGACCTTCGAACTCCTCTGCCGCGGCGACACGTTGGGCGTCTTCCAGTTCGACGGCGGCCCGATGCGCTCGCTGCTGCGCCAGATGCAGCCCGACAACTTCGAGGACATTTCCGCCGTCTCGGCCCTGTACCGCCCGGGCCCGATGGGCATGAACTCGCACATCAACTACGCCGAGCGGAAGAACGGCCGCCAGGAGATCACCCCGATCCACCCGGAGTTGGAAGAGCCCCTGAAGGAGACCCTGGGCCTGACCTACGGCCTGATCGTCTACCAGGAGCAGGTGCAGAAGGCCGCCCAGATCATCGCCGGCTACTCGCTCGGCGAGGCCGACATCCTCCGCCGCGTGATGGGCAAGAAGAAGCCCGAGGAACTGGCCAAGAACTTCACCATCTTCCAGGCCGGCGCCAAGAAGAACGGCTACTCCGACGAGGCCATCCAGGCCCTGTGGGACGTCCTGGTCCCGTTCGCCGGCTACGCCTTCAACAAGGCGCACTCCTCCGCCTACGGCCTGGTCACCTACTGGACCGCCTATCTGAAGGCCAACTACCCGGCCGAGTACATGTCCGCGCTGCTCACCTCGGTGCGCGACGACAAGGACAAGTCCGCGGTCTACCTCAACGAGTGCCGCAAGATGGGCATCAAGGTCCTCCCGCCGAACGTCAACGAGTCCGAGGCCAACTTCGCGGCCCAGGGCGACGACATCATCCTCTTCGGCCTCACCGCCGTGCGGAACGTCGGGCAGAACGTCGTCGACTCGATCATCCGCTGCCGCAAGGCCAAGGGGAAGTACTCCTCGTTCCCCGACTACCTCGACAAGGTCGACGCGGTGGTCTGCAACAAGCGCACCACCGAATCCCTCATCAAGGCCGGCGCGTTCGACGAGATGGGCCACACCCGCAAGGGCCTGACCGCGCACTACGAGTCGATGATCGACAACGTCGTCCAGGTCAAGCGCAAGGAGGCGGAGGGCCAGTTCGACCTCTTCGGCGGGATGGGCGACGACTCCTCCGACGACACCCCCGGCTTCGGGCTGGACGTGGAGTTCTCCGAGGACGAGTGGGACAAGACCTATCTCCTCGCCCAGGAACGGGAGATGCTCGGTCTCTACGTCTCCGACCACCCGCTCTTCGGCCTCGAACACGTGCTGAGCGACAAGGCCGACGCCGCCATCGCCCAGCTCACCGGCGGCGATTACGCGGACGGTTCGATCGTCACCATCGGCGGCATCATCTCCGGCCTCCAGCGCAAGATGACCAAGCAGGGCAACGCCTGGGCGATCGCCACCGTCGAGGACCTCGCCGGCTCCCTCGACTGCATGTTCTTCCCCGCCACGTACCAACTGGTGTCCACCCAACTCGTCGAGGACGCCGTGGTGTTCATCAAGGGCCGGCTGGACAAGCGGGAGGACGTACCGCGGCTGGTCGCCATGGAGTTGATGGTCCCCGACCTCTCGGAGGCCGGCGCCGACGCCCCGGTGACGATCACCATCCCCGCGGTGAAGGTCACCCCGCCGATGGTCGAGAAGCTGGGTGAGGTGCTCAGCAGCCACCGCGGTTCGAGCGAGGTCCGGATCAGGCTCCAGGGCGTGCGCAAGACCACCGTGCTCCGCCTGGACCGCCACCGGGTCACCGCCGACCCGTCGTTGTTCGGCGATCTGAAGGTGCTGCTCGGCCCGTCCTGCCTGGCCGGCTAGGACGGCGGCGCCGGCCGGTCGGGAACCGACCGGCACGGAAGACGACTTGAGGGGCGCGCCCGCACGATGCGGGCGCGCCCCTCAAGTCATCGGCGGCACGCGGCGGTTGGGGAGGTGCCGGGCGGCCGGGAGGTGTCAGTTGTGGCCGAAGCGGCGCTGGTGCTTGCGCGCGACGTCCGCCGGGCTGGCCTGGGCCTGCGAGTGCGAGATCGCCTCCAGGGTCGACTTCTCCGACTGCTGCTGGCCGCGTTCGGGCTGGCTCGCCTTCGACTGCTTCCGGTCCTTCTTGTTCTTGGCCATGATCGTGCCTCCTGAAGGGGATCTCTGGATCGGCCGGAATCAGCCTTACACGACGGGCAGATCACTGCATTTCGGGCAATTACCCTGAGTGACAGCGGGAGTTACGCGCCGTACCGACGAATACGGCCGAATCCGCCACGCCGAAGATCGAGTTGGTGCAGATAACCCCCGTTCGGTCGGGCAGACTCGAAGGAAGCCGAAGAGCACTCGTGCCACGGGCCGAGCCGGGGGGCGACCGGACTTCAGCACCTCAGGGAAGAGGGTGGAACGTGGACCGCTGCGTCGTCCTGGTGGACGCCGGGTATTTGCTCGGGGCCGCCGCCAGCCTGCTCGCCGGAGAACCCGCCCGTTCCCGGATCACCGTCGACCACGCCGCCCTCATCCAGGGGTTGCGTCAGCGCGCCGAGGCCGACACCGAACGGCCGTTGCTGCGCATCTACTGGTTCGACGGCGCCCCCGACCGCGTTCCGCAGCCCGAGCACCGCCGGTTGCGGGTGATGCCGCGGGTCACCGTCCGGCTGGGCGCGCTGACCCGCAGCGACGGTCGCTGGGCGCAGAAGGGCGTGGATGCCGCGATGCACGCCGAGTTGACCGAACTCGCCCGCAACCGCGCCTGCTCCGACATCGTGTTGGTCACCGGCGACGGCGATCTGCTGCCGGGGCTGATGTCGGCCAAAGAACACGGCGTCGCGGTCCACCTCTGGGCGGTGCAGGCCGCCGACGGCGACTACAACCAGTCCGAGGATCTGGTCGCCGAGGCCGACGAGCGGCGGGTGTTGGACCGGACCTGGATCACCCGCGCGGTCCGGCCGAAGGAGCTGGGCGGCCCCTGCGCCCCGCCGCCCGTCCCGCGCCCCGAGATCGCCGCGATCCTCTCCGCCCCGCTCCCGGAGTCCGCGGCCGCCGCGGCGAGCGCGGCCGCGGCCAGCTCCGGCACCGACTCCGGCGGCCGTACCGGCACCAACGGCACCGCCCGCGCGGTGCCGGCCGGCGACCGCGACGGCGGCTCCGGCGAGTCCGGCTCCGGTGGCTCCCGCGGCGTCCCCACCCCCAAGGACCTCGCCGACCTCGGCCGCCCGCACGCCGCCCAGCAGTCCGGACAGAACGGCAACCAGCAGAACGGCAGCCAGCCCGCGGCCACCCTCCGCTGGTCCTCCGACAAGGGCTGGATCGAGCGCGGCGGCCCGCTCGGCGAGCCCGCCGAGACCGCCTCGCTGCCCACCCTCGCCCAGCTCACCAGCGCCGAACAGCGCTGGGCCGACCGCGAGGAGGACATCACCGCGGTCAGCGGCGACCCGTTCGAGGTCGGCCAGGTCTTCGCCCGCCGCTGGACCGAGCGGCTCTCCGACACCGTCCACCTCCAGCAGCTGTCCACGGAGTACCCGCGCATCCCGCACCGCATCGACGGTGAACTCCTGCGCTACGCCGCCCGGTTCGGCCTGCTCGCCCACAAGGACGACCAGATCGACGAGCACGACCGCTATGCCATCCGCGCCGGCTTCTGGCGCGAGGTGGACCTGCGCACCGCGGCGGAACACGCGCCGGCGGGCGACTGAAGGGGGCGGACGGCGGAGCCGTTCCGGGGCCGGGGACCGGACGGCGTCGCCCGCCCCGTCGGCGCGCCCGAAGCCGTGCGGGCGCGGTGCATCGGCCGGGCCGGGCGGACCCGGGACCGGGGGAGGGGCGGGGGACGCGTACCCTCATAGCTCGTGAAGACGGGCGCAAAACAGGTGGACCACGGCGCGCCGGTGTGTGTCGTGCGGGACCTGGTCAAGACCTATCCCGCGCTGCGCGGCCGGCGCGGGGCGGACCGGGCACCCGCGGTGCGGGCCAGCGACGGCATCAGCCTCGACGTCCGGCGCGGCGAGATCTTCGGCCTGCTCGGCCCCAACGGCGCCGGCAAGTCGACCCTGGTCCGGCAGCTGACCGCGCTGCTGCGCCCGGACTCCGGCAGCATCACCGTCCTCGGCCACGACCTGGTGCGGCACCCCGAGCGGGCCGCCCGGCTGCTCGGCTACCTCGGGCAGGAGTCGACCGCGCTGGACGAACTGACCGTCGCGCTCGCCGTGGAGACCACCGGCCGGCTGCGCGGCCTGGACACCCGCACCGCCCGCGCCGAACGGGACGCCGTCCTCGACGAACTGGGCCTGGGCCCGCTCGCCGGCCGGGCGCTGAAGAAGCTCTCCGGCGGCCAGCGCCGACTGGCCTGCTTCGCCACCGTGTTGATCGGCGAGCGCCCGCTGCTGGTGCTGGACGAGCCGACGACCGGCATGGACCCGGTCGCCCGGCGCGCGGTGTGGGCCGCGGTGGACCGCCGCCGCGCCGAGCGGGGCGCCACCGTCGTCCTGGTCACCCACAACGTGCTGGAGGCCGAGAGCGTGCTCGACCGGGTCGCGGTGATCGACCGGGGCCGGGTGATCGCCTGCGACACGCCGGGCCGGCTGAAGGAACGGGTGGGGGAGGAGGTCCGGTTGGAGCTGGTCTGGCGGGACCGGCCCCCGCTCGATGTGCCCGAGGTCGCCGCGCTGGCCGACGACGCCCGGGTGTCCGGGCGTCGCTGGACCCTGCGGCTGCCCGCCGACCAAGCCCGTACCGCGGTCACCGCGGTCACCGCCGGACCCGCCTTCGCGGCGCTGGACGACTTCACCCTGGCCACGCCCAGCCTGGAGGACGTCTATGTCTCCCTGGGCGGCCGCGCCGAGGGGTTGGTGAAGGCGTGAGGACGCGGGGACGGGTGCGGCGGGCCGTGGTGCCCGGGCGGTTGACGGGGTGTGTCGGCTTGGCGCCGCGCGGGTCTCGCGCGGCGGGCCCAGGGCGTGACGAGGAAAGGTGGGCGGCGGCGTGAGCGTGGTTTCCGCGGAGGCGGTGACCGGTACGAAGGCCGCGACGGAGGACGACGGGTGCGTCCCGCTCGCGCCCCGGGCCCGGCTGCTGCCCGCGCTCGGCGCCGTCTACCGCGCCCAGCTCTCCCGGGCCCGGGTCGCCCGGATACCGCTGCTGTTCGTCGCCACCTTCCAGTCCGTCGGGATCATGGTGCTGCTGCGCGGCGTGGTCAGCGGCGGCGCCCCGGCCTACTCGGTGGTCTCCGGCTCCGCGGTGCTGGTCGTCGCCTTCGTCGCACTGAACCTGCTCGCCCAGTACTTCGGCCAACTGCGGGCCGGCGGCGGCCTGGACCACTACGCGACGCTGCCGGTGCCGCCGGCCGCCGTGGTGCTCGGCGCGGCCGCCGCGTACGCCTCGTTCACGGTGCCGGGCGCGGTGGTCACCGCGGTCACCGGCTGTCTGCTCTTCCATCTGCCGATGGCGCACCTGTGGGTGCTGGTCGCCGTGGTGCCGCTCTCCGGGGCGGCGCTGTCCGGGCTCGGCGCGGCCCTCGGGCTGCTCGCCCCGCGGCAGGAACTGGCCACCCTCGGCGGCCAGTTGGGGATGTCGGCGGCGCTGCTGCTGGGCGTGCTGCCGGCCGACCGGATGCCCGCACCGATCGGCTGGGCCCGCGACCTGCTGCCCTCGACCTACGGCGTGGAGGCGCTGGCCCGCACCTTCGGCCCGCGCCCTGACTGGCTGGCGGTCGGCGCCGACCTGGGCATCTGCGCGGCCGTCGGGGTGCTCTCGTTGGCCGTGGCGACCTGGGCGTACCGCCGGGCCGCGGTCCGCTGAGCGCCGCCGACGCCACGCGGGCGCTTAGGGCCTGTCCGATGGGTCAGGGTCGGATAGGCCGCGGCGTCTGGTGCAGGGGGCACCTCCCAGCGGTAGCTGGGGGCGCATCGCAAGGCGCCGGAGCGTCCTGATAGCGGAGCTATTGGGGCGGTTCGGCAACGCCGCGAGGTGCCGTGCCAGGCGTCGCGGCCCCGGCCATGACCCATCGGACAGGCCCTACGGGCGTCCTGCTGGTGGTGGCGTGGCGCCGGCCTGGCACGATGACAAGGTGACCGCACCGCAGACGCCCCACGAGAACCAACCGCCCGACGAGCCGCACGGCGCCACAGCCGACCCCGAAGGCGGCCCCGAATTCGCCCGCGAACTGCGCGAAGGCGTGCTGATCGCGCTGGCGGTCGCGGTGAGCGGGGTGCTGCTGGGCGTGCTGTGGGCCTGGCTGGCGCCGCGCGTGCCGCTGATCGCCGACACCCACAACGTCTACCTGAAGAACACCGAGGGCGAGGAGGCGATCGGCGCCGACGGCACCTTCTTCCTGTTGGCGCTCGGGTTCGGCCTGGTCACCGCGGCCGCGGTCTTCCTCTTCCGGCGCCGCGGCGGCATCCCGCTGGTGGTCGCGCTGGCCGTCGGCGGGCTGCTGGGCGCCGTGCTGGGCTGGGTGACCGGGATGTGGCTGGGGCCCACCCCGGACGTGGTCGCGCACGCCAAGCAGGTCGGCCCCGGGGTCGTCTTCGACGGTCCGCTGCGGCTCCAGGCCAAGGGCGCGCTGCTGGCCTGGCCGGTCGCCGGGATGGCCGCGCTGATCGCGCTGACCGGGCTGTTCGGGCCGCGCGACCCGGAGGACGCGATGGTGCCCGACTGGTCCGGGCACCACCACCAGCCGCCGGCGGCCAGCTGACCGCCGCGCCGGCCGGTCGGACGCGTCAGGCCGGTCGGCGACCGTGATTGGCCCGGCGCTTCCGGATGCGCCACTTCCGCTTACGGGTCCTCTTCGACATGGCGTACCTCCTCCCCGGTCGTAACCGAGGACGGGGCGCTCAGGGAAGGCCCGCGGGGGCGCGGGCGGCGGCACCGGGCGCACCGGGCGGCGCCGGCGCGGCTCAGTCCCGCGCGATCGGTGCGACCCGTGCGCCGGTCAGTGCGACCAGGTCGGCCGGGGCCAACTCGACCTCCAGACCGCGCCGTCCGGCCGAGACGCACACCGTGGGCCGGCCCTCGGCCGAGGCGTCGACCACGGTGGGCAGCCGCTTGCGCTGCCCCAGCGGCGAGATCCCGCCGACCACATAGCCGGTGCTGCGCTCGGCCGCCGCCGGATCGGCCATCGCGGCCCGCTTGCCGCCCACCGCGGCGGCCAGCGCCTTGAGGTCCAGCGAACCGGAGACCGGCACCACGGCCACCGTCAGCGCCCCGTCGACGTCCGCCAGCAGCGTCTTGAACACCTGCTCGGGGGCGACCCCGAGGGCCTGCGCGGCCTCCTCGCCGTACGACGCGGCCGCCGGGTCGTGCTCGTAGGTGTGCACCGTGAACGGGACGCCGGCGGCGGTCAGCGCCACCGTCGCGGGCGTGCCGCCGGTCTGCGCGCCGCCCTTCTTCCCCTGCTTCGCCTTCTTCGCCACTGCGTCTCGCCTCATTCGCGCCCGGACGCCGGCCGGCCCGGTACGGGGCCGCGCCCGGGAGCCTGCCCGAGGCCGGTAACCGGGGACATCCGTAGGTCAGTTGGGACTGGTCGGCTGCCGGGTCAGCTCCACCGCCGGCAGCGACGGGAGCTTACCGATCACCGCCGACTCCGTGCGCAGCAGTTTCAGCTCCTGCCGCAGCCGGCCCGCGGTGTCCGGCACCTCCAGCAGGTGCTGCTTGGCGGGCACGTCCAGCACCGCCGCCGCGGCCACCAGGTACGACAGCACCGACGGGTCGGCGGGCAGGTCCTGGCCGCTGGCCAGGGTCCGCTCGTTCGCCCACGCCAGCCGCTTCTGGTAGGTGCGGAAGGCCCGCACCACCCCGGAGGCCAGCGCGCCCGCGCCCTCCCCGTCGTCCTCCTCAAGCGGGGTCAACTCACCGGTCAGATACGGCCCGGAGGCGTCCACCGAGGACAGTCGGACCCGCGTGGTGCCGGTGGCCAGGACCTCGTAGCCGTCGCCGGACGACTTCTCCCGGATGGTCGCCGCGTCCGCGACGCAGCCGACGGTGTGGAAGGCCCGGATCGGGTCGTCGCCGAAGCCCGCGGCCGGGCCGGTGGCGGTCGGCGCGGTGTCGTCCGGCAGGCCCTGCGCGGTCGCGGCGACCTCCCGGCCGTCCCGGATGGCGACCACCGCGAACCGGCGGTCGTCCTCGGGCCGGTCCAGCAGATCGCGCATCATCGCGCGGTAGCGCGCCTCGAAGACGTTCAGCGGCAGCACCAGGCCCGGGAACAGCACGGAGTTGAGCGGGAACAGGGGCAGACGCAGGGAGGACACAGTCCGTAAGCCTAGAGCCTGCGCCGGTGCGGGCCGTCACCCGCACCCGGCGCAGCCGCGCTACTGGCGCTGGAGGAGCCGGGAGGCACCGGTCGCCATGGTCGTGGCCAGCACCCACCCGGCCAGGATCATCACCGCCGAGACCCACTGGGCGGTGCCGGCCGGCGCCCAGGCATCGCCCTGATGGAGATCGACCAGCGGCAGCAGCAGGTCCAGGGAGTACAGGTACGGGTTCCAGTGCGGCGCCTCGTCGTGCTTGAGCGGCCCCGGCGGGTTCGAGGAGAAGTAGGCGGTGCCGATCGCCCACAGGACCGCCATCCACAGCGCGGCCCGTCCCGGGCGGTAGCCGTAGGCCACCGTCCAGTCCTGGAGGAAGCCCCACGCCTTCGCCGCCAACGGCAGCGTCTCGCGCCGCCGCCGCTGCTTGGCCAGCAGCACCTCCCGGGCGTCCGCGTCCTCGCCCATCGCCCGCAGCGAGGTGGCCAGCATCTCGTACGGCTCCGGCGCGTACTCCGGGGTCGCCGCGGCCACCCACTGCAGGCGCAGCGCCAGCGGGAAGTGGCCGCGCGGGATCAGCGTCTCGTAGGAGAAGCCGGCCATCATCAGCCCGCCCAGCCCCGGCCAGCTCGCCGACTTGTCGACGAGGTTGACGACCCGGGCGCCGGAGAGGATCACCCGGCCCCGCTGCGGGCGCTCGCCCAGGAAGCGCAGCTCCGGCGTCTGGATGCGGCGCAGCGACAGCTCCTGGTCGGACTCCATGATGAAGCGGGCGTGCTCCAGGTCCACCGCGTCCCCGAACCGCCCGTCGTCCAGCCGCACCCCGCCCTCGCACTCGAAGCGCTGCATGCGGGTGCCGCGGGACGGGGTGTGGGTGATGCCGTACGGGGGCGTGGTGCCGCTGGAGAACGGGGAGTTGGCCAGGCCGGCGGCGGTGAGGTAGAGGGTGCGCTCGACGGTCAGTTGGGGGGCGTTCAGCGCCCGGCGGCCGAACGGATTGCTCAGGTGGCTGCCGCGCAGGCTCAGCGACACCCCGATGGTGGCGCCGCGCAGCGACAGTTCGCCGTAGGACTCCAACATCTCGGCCTGGAGGTCCTGGGCGACGGTCAGCCCGTCGGCCATGATCGAGCGGCCCTGTCGGTCCTTGTGCACCACGACCTGGTTGAGCATCAGGTCGGTGCCGATGTGTGCGTCGGTGAGCCGGATGCCGGAGTGCACCACGCAGCGCGGCAGGTGCAGATCGCCCTCGGTGTGCAGCCGGGCCGCCTCCAGCCGCGGTATCGCGCAGTTCACCAACCGCAGGGTGGTGAACCGGCTCTCCGGCAGCAGCACCTCGGCCTCGAAGCGGCAGTCCCGCAGCTCGACGAATGGCTTGATCGTGCCGCCCGCAAGGTCGAGAGTGTCCGTGATGTACGCCCCGGTCAGCTTCAGCCCGGGCACCCGCCCGGGCTGCGCCGGCGGCCCTTCGAGCAGCAGCAACGCCACCACCCGGGCGCGTATCCGGCGCTCCGGGCCCCACAGGTGCTGCCCGTGCGGGTCGTCCCGGGACGGGTCGCCGGTGTGCAGGTTGCAGCTGCTGCCGTTGCGGAACGCCTGCCACATGCTCCATTCCGCGGACGTCAGTCGCAGGTCGGCGGGCGCGTCGCCGTCCCTGGCTCCGGTCACTGTGGCTCCCCCTCGCTCTCACGGTGCCTTGCGGCAGGCCGTCGGTACTGGTCCTCGTCGTTGGTCGTCGTCGCCCCTTGGTGGGCGCCGTGCGGGCCCGGCGCGCGACGCTGCCGTGCCGTGCACGCCGGCGCCGGTGGTCGTGGCCGGTGCTCCGGCGGCGCTACCTGTTCGGACGCGTTCCGGCGGGCCCTCTTCCGCCGGCCCGCGCGGGCAGAAGAGGGTCCGATGGAACGCCCGCACCGACCCCTTGCCCACCCCGTGACCCGTTGAACACGCGTGGTCAGGGCTAACTCCGGTCAACTTCGGTGACGGGCTCGGCGGCCGCCCGGCCCGCGCGTCACTACGTATCACTGAGTGATACGGGCGCTCGGCCCCGGCGGCGGGTCTGAGACACTGGGGGGGTGATCTCCCGAATCGATCTGCGTGGCGCCGCCCTCCCCGAGGGTGCCGCCCTGCGCGACCTGCTGCCCCGTGCCGAGTTCGACGTGGAAGCCGCCCTGGAGAAGGTGCGGCCGATCTGCGAGGACGTGCACCATCGCGGCACCGCGGCGCTGATCGAGTACGCGCGGCGGTTCGACGGCGTCGAGATCGAGCGGGTGCGGGTCCCGGCCCAGGCGCTCACCGAGGCCCTCGACGCGCTGGACCCGAAGGTCCGCGCCGCCCTGGAGGAGTCCATCCGGCGCGCCCGGACCGTCCACCGCGAGCAGCGCCGCACCGACGTCACCACCAAGGTCGTGCCCGGCGGCACGGTCACCGAGCGCTGGGTCCCGGTCGAGCGGGTCGGCCTCTACGTCCCCGGCGGCCGCTCGGTCTACCCGTCCTCCGTCGTCATGAACGTCGTCCCCGCCCAGGAGGCCGGCGTCGACTCGCTCGCCGTCGCCTCCCCGCCGCAGGTGGAGTTCGGCGGCCTGCCGCACCCGACGATCCTGGCCGCCTGCGCCCTGCTCGGCGTCGACGAGGTCTACGCCGCCGGCGGCGCCCAGGCCGTCGCGATGTTCGCCTACGGCACCGACGAGTGCGCCCCGGTCAATCTGGTCACCGGCCCCGGCAACATCTACGTCGCCGCCGCCAAGCGCCTCCTCAAGGGCCGGATCGGCATCGACTCCGAGGCCGGTCCCACCGAGATCGCGATCCTCGCCGACACCACCGCCGACCCGGTGCACCTCGCCGCCGATTTGATCAGCCAGGCCGAGCACGACCCGATGGCCGCCGCCGTCCTGGTCACCGACTCCGAAGAGCTGGCCGACCGCACGGCGAAGGAGCTGGCCGGGCAGGTCGAGGCCAGCAAGCACGTCGAGGACCGGATCGCGCCGGCGCTGTCCGGCCGGCAGTCCGCGATCGTCCTGGTCGACGGCCTCGACGAGGGCCTGAAGGTGGTGGACGCCTACGGCGCCGAGCACCTGGAGGTCCAGACCGCCGACGCCGCCGCGGTCGCCGCCCGGGTCCGCAACGCCGGCGCGATCTTCGTCGGCCCCTACGCCCCGGTCTCGCTCGGCGACTACTGCGCCGGCTCCAACCACGTCCTGCCCACCGGCGGTTGCGCCTGCCACTCCTCCGGCCTGTCCGTCCAGTCGTTCCTGCGCGGCATCCACGTGGTGGACTACAGCCGCGAGGCGCTGGCCGAGGTCGCCCACCATGTGGTGACCCTCGCCGAGGCCGAGGACCTCCCGGCCCACGGCGCGGCGATCAAGGCACGGTTCGGTTGGACGGTCCCCCAGAGCAAGTGAGCACGCACGTGACCAAGAACACCCCCGTGTCCAGGATGGACGAGCTGCCCATCCGGGACGAGCTGCGCGGCAAGTCCCCTTATGGCGCGCCGCAGTTGGACGTCCCGGTGCGCCTGAACACCAACGAGAACCCCTACCCGCTGCCCGAGCCGCTGGTGCAGCGGATCGCCGAGCGGGTCACCGAGGCCGCCCGGCACCTCAACCGCTACCCCGACCGGGACGCGGTCGAGCTGCGCACCGCGCTGGCCGGCTACCTCACCCGCACCGCGGGCCACGACGTCACCGCCGCCCAGGTCTGGGCCGCCAACGGCTCCAACGAGATCATCCAGCAGCTGCTGCAGACCTTCGGCGGCCCCGGCCGCACCGCCCTCGGCTTCGAGCCGTCGTACTCCATGCACGCGCTGATCTCGCGCGGCACCGGCACCGGTTGGCTCTCCGGCCCCCGCAACGACGACTTCACCATCGACGTCGAGGCGGCGAAGACGGCCATCGCCGAGCACCGGCCCGACGTGGTCTTCGTCTGCTCGCCGAACAACCCCACCGGCACCGCCGTCGAGGCCGACACCGTCCTGGCGCTGTACGAGGCGGCCCAGGCCGCCAAACCGTCCCTGGTAGTGGTGGACGAGGCGTACGGCGAGTTCAGCCACCGGCCCTCGCTGCTGCCGCTGATCGAGGGCCGGCCCAACCTGGTGCTCTCCCGCACCATGTCCAAGGCGTTCGGCGCCGCCGGGCTGCGGCTGGGCTATCTCGCCGCCGACCCGGCCGTGGTCGACGCCGTCCAACTGGTCCGGCTGCCCTACCACCTCTCGTCCGTCACCCAGGCCACCGCGCTCGCGGCCCTGGAGCACACCGATACGCTGCTGGCCTACGTCGAGCAGCTCAAGGGCGAGCGGGACCGTCTGGTCACCGAACTGCGCACGATCGGCTGCCAGGTCGTCGCCTCGGACGCCAACTTCGTCCAGTTCGGCCTCTTCGACGATGCGCACGCCGTCTGGCAGTCGATCCTCGACCACGGCGTGCTGGTCCGCGACAACGGCGTACCGGGCTGGTTGCGGGTCACCGCCGGCACCCCGGCCGAGAACGACGCGTTCCTCGACGCGGTGCGCGCGGTGTGCAAAGAACGCAGCCTGAAGGAGAACAAGCGATGAGCGGGGCGAGTGCCCGCGTGGGGCGCGTGGAGCGCACCACCAAGGAGACCACCGTGCTGGTCGAGATCGATCTCGACGGCACCGGTCAGGTCGACGTCTCGACCGGCGTCGGCTTCTACGACCACATGCTCGACCAGCTCGGCCGGCACGGCCTCTTCGACCTGAAGGTCAAGACCGACGGCGATCTGCACATCGACACCCACCACACCATCGAGGACACCGCCCTCGCGCTGGGCGCCGCCTTCAAGCAGGCCCTCGGCGACAAGGTCGGCATCTACCGCTTCGGCAACTGCACCGTCCCGCTGGACGAGTCGCTGGCCCAGGTCACCGTCGACCTCTCCGGACGCCCGTACCTGGTGCACACCGAGCCGGAGAACATGGCGCCGATGATCGGCACCTACGACACCACGATGACCCGGCACATACTGGAGTCGTTCGTCGCCCAGGCGCAGATCGCGCTGCACGTCCACGTCCCGTACGGGCGCAACGCCCACCACATCGTGGAGTGCCAGTTCAAGGCGCTGGCCCGGGCGCTGCGCTACGCCAGCGAGCGGGACCCGCGGGCCGCGGGCATCCTCCCGTCCACGAAGGGCGCCCTTTAATGAACGGCTTGTCCACCGTCTTCATTCTGGTGGGGCTCTTCCTGCTCGGCGGCGTCTACTCGTTCTGGAAGCAGAAGATCCCCAAGTCCGTGATCACCCTGATGGCCATCGCCTCGGCGATGTGCCTGGTGGCCGGTGTGATGCGCCTGGAGGTGTGGAATTGAGCGCCGCGCAGCAGCAGGCCGCGCAGCCCTCTGCCGGGAAGCCCGGCAAGAAGGTCGTGGTCTTCGACTACGGCTTCGGCAACGTCCGGTCCGCCGAGCGGGCGCTGGCGCACGTCGGCGCGGACGTGACGATCACCCGTGACTACGACACCGCGATGAACGCCGACGGGCTGCTGGTGCCCGGCGTCGGCGCGTTCGCCGCGTGCATGCGGGGCCTGAAGGAGGCCCGCGGCGACTGGGTCGTGGGGCGCCGACTGGCCGGCGGGCGGCCGGTGATGGGCATCTGCGTCGGCATGCAGATCCTCTTCGGCCGCGGCATCGAGCACGGCGTTCAGACCGACGGCCTCGACGAGTGGCCCGGCACGGTCGGCCCGCTCAAGGCCGAGGTGGTCCCGCACATGGGCTGGAACACCGTGCGCGCCGCGGAGGGTTCGCGGCTCTTCGCCGGGCTGCCCAGCGACGCCCGCTACTACTTCGTGCACTCCTACGCGGTCCACGACTGGGAGTTGGAGATCGGTAACGCCGCGATCGCCGCACCCAAGGTCACCTGGGCCACCCACGGCGAGCCGTTCGTCGCCGCGGTCGAGAACGGCCCGCTGTGGGCCACCCAGTTCCACCCCGAGAAGTCCGGCGACGCCGGTGCCCAGCTCCTCTCCAACTGGATCAGAACCCTGTGAGTCCCGTGAACGCTGTGAAGAAGCTCGAACTGTTGCCCGCCGTCGACGTCCGCGACGGCCAGGCCGTCCGCCTGGTGCACGGCGAGTCCGGCTCGGAGACCTCCTACGGTGACCCGCTGCAGGCCGCCCTCGCCTGGCAGGCGGCCGGCGCCGAGTGGCTGCACCTGGTCGACCTGGACGCGGCCTTCGGCACCGGCGACAACCGCGCGCAGATCGCCGAGGTCGCCCGCTCCATGGACCTCAAGGTCGAGCTGTCCGGCGGCATCCGCGACGACGACTCGCTGGCCGCCGCGCTGGCCACCGGCTGCACCCGGGTCAACATCGGCACCGCGGCGCTGGAGGACCCGGAGTGGGTCGCCAAGATCATCGCCGAGCACGGCGAGCGGATCGCGGTCGGCCTGGACGTCCGCGGCACCACCCTGCGCGGCCGCGGCTGGACCCGGGACGGCGGCGACCTCTACGAGACGCTGGCCCGCCTGGACTCCGAGGGTTGCGCCCGCTACGTCGTCACCGACATCAACAAGGACGGCACCCTCCAGGGCCCCAACCTGGAGCTGCTGAGGAACGTCTGCGCGGCCACCGACCGCCCGGTCGTGGCCTCCGGCGGCGTCTCCTCCCTCGACGACCTGCGGGCGATCGCCGCGCTGGTGCCGGCGGGTGTGGAGGGCTCGATCGTCGGCAAGGCGCTCTACGCGAAGGCGTTCACCCTGGAAGAGGCGCTGGCGGCGGTGGCGTAGGGCCGCGGGTGCCGCAACCGACCAAAGAGGGAGGCGGCGTGATGAGCATCGAGCGCGTACGGACCGACAGCCCCTGGGAAGAGACCATTGGCTTCGCACGCGCGGTGGCCGCCGGCGACCGGGTCCTGGTCGCCGGCACCATGCCGCTGGTCGGTGGCGTCCTCCAGGGCGAGGGCGACCCTTATGTCCAGACCAAGGTCGCCTTCGGCAACGCGCTGTCGGCGATCAAACCCTTCGGGCTGGGTGCCGCCGAGGTGCTGCGCACCCGGATGTACCTGACCCACCTGCGGGACGCGGACGCCGCCGCCCGCGCCCACCGCGAGCTGTTCGACGCCGCGCCGCCGGCCACCACCATGGTCGTGGTCTCCGGCTTCGTCGACTCCCGGGTGTTGGTGGAAGTAGAACTGGAAGCGTTCCGGGACCCGTCCCGGGACACCGAGCGAGAGGGCTGAAGACGAGATGACCCTGGCGGTCCGCGTCATTCCCTGCCTGGACGTGGACAACGGCCGCGTCGTCAAGGGCGTCAACTTCCAAAACCTCCGCGACGCCGGGGACCCGGTCGAGATGGCGAAGGTCTACGGCGACGAGGGCGCCGACGAGCTGACCTTCCTCGACATCACCGCGTCCTCCGGCAACCGCGAGACCACCTACGACGTGGTCCGCCGCACCGCCGAGCAGGTCTTCATCCCGCTGACCGTCGGCGGCGGGGTGCGCACCGCCGACGACGTCGACAAGCTGCTGCGGGCCGGCGCCGACAAGGTCGGGGTGAACACCGCGGCGATCGCCCGCCCGGAGCTGATCAAGGAGATCGCCGAGCGGTTCGGCAGCCAGGTGCTGGTGCTGTCCGTGGACGCGCGCCGGACGGCCTCGGGGGCGTTCGAGGTCACCACGCACGGCGGGCGCCGCTCGGCCGGCATCGACGCGGTCGAATGGGCGCACCGGGCCGCGGAGTTGGGCGCCGGCGAGATCCTGCTGAACTCCATGGACGCGGACGGCACCAAGGACGGCTACGACCTGGCGATGATCGAGGCGGTGCGCCGGCACGTCAGCGTCCCGGTCATCGCCTCCGGCGGCGCCGGCAAGTTGGACGACTTCGCCCCCGCCGTGGCCGCCGGCGCCGACGCGGTGCTGGCCGCCTCCGTCTTCCACTTCGGCGATCTGCGGATCGGCCAGGTCAAGGACGCGCTGCGGGAGGCCGGCCACCCGGTGCGGTGACCGCCGGTACGGCACGAGGCCCCTCCGCGCTGGGCGGAGGGGCCTCGCTGCGTTCCGGCGGCCGCCGGTCAGCGGCCCTTGCGGGCCGCGCGGAGGAACTCCCGGTTCATCGCGGTGATGCTGAACAGCGGGATGCCCTTGGGGCAGGCGGTGGCGCACTCGCCGGCCAGGGTGCAGCCGCCGAAGCCCTCCTCGTCCATCTGGGCCACCATGTCCAGCACCCGGGACTCGCGTTCCGGCGCGCCCTGCGGCAGCACGCCCAGGTGGTTGACCTTGGCCGAAGTGAACAGCATCGCCGCGCCGTTGGGGCAGGCCGCCACGCAGGCGCCGCAGCCGATGCACTCGGCGTGCTCGAAGGCGAAGTCGGCGTCCGGCTTGGGCACCGGGGTGGCGTGCGCCTCGGGGGCGGCGCCGGTCGGTGCGGTGATGTAGCCGCCGGCCTGGATGATCCGGTCGAAGGCGGAGCGGTCCACGACGAGGTCCTTGACGACCGGGAAGGCCGCGGCCCGCCACGGTTCGACGTCGAGGGTGTCGCCGTCCTGGAAGGACCGCATGTGCAACTGGCAGGTGGTGGTGCGCTCCGGGCCGTGCGCCTCGCCGTTGATGACGAGCGAGCAGGCGCCGCAGATGCCCTCGCGGCAGTCGTGGTCGAAGGCGACCGGGTCCTCGCCGGCCAGGATGAGCCGCTCGTTGAGGACGTCCAGCATCTCCAGGAAGGACATGTCGGGCGAGATGCCGTCCACCTCGTAGGTGGACATGGCGCCGTCGGCGTCGGCGCTCTGCTGCCGCCAGACGCGCAGGGTGAGGGACATCGAGGGTGTGGGGGTCGCCCCCCGGGAGACGGCGGTCATGCGTAGCTCCGCTGGGTGGGGTGGACGTACTCGAAGACCAGGTCTTCCTGGTGCAGGGTGGGGGCCGCGCCGGTGCCGGTGAACTCCCAGGCGGCCGCGTAGGAGAACGCCTCGTCCCGGCGGGCGGCCTCGCCGTCCGGGGTCTGCGACTCCTCGC
The DNA here is from genome assembly GCF_042798755.1 of Streptomyces sp. NPDC057743. Taxonomy (NCBI): domain Bacteria; kingdom Bacillati; phylum Actinomycetota; class Actinomycetes; order Kitasatosporales; family Streptomycetaceae; genus Streptomyces; species Streptomyces sp. NPDC057743. Next base: position 239,614 of record NZ_JBHVJX010000002.1, on the reverse strand, counting down.
GGAAGTGGCCACCGCAGGACTCGGCGCGGTGCAGCGCGTCGAGGCACATCAGCTCGGCCAGCTCCAGGTAGTCGACGATCCGGTTGGCCTTCTCCAGCGACTGGTTGAACTCCTCGCCGGTGCCCGGGACCTTGATGCGCCGCCAGAACTCCTCGCGGATCTGCGGGATCCGGTCCAGCGCCTTGCGCAGGCCCGCGTCGGTGCGGGCCATCCCGCAGTGCTCCCACATGAGTTCGCCGAGCTCGCGGTGGAAGGAGTCCGGGGTGCGGTCGCCGTCGACGGCCAGCAGCAGGTTCAGCCGGTCCTCGGTCTCGGCCAACACGCCCTGGACGACCGGGTGTTCGGCGGTGACGGACTCCTGGCTGGGGTGGCGCGCCAGGTAGTCGTTGATGGTGGCCGGCAGCACGAAGTAGCCGTCGGCCAGGCCCTGCATCAGCGCGCTGGCGCCCAGGCGGTTGGCGCCGTGGTCGGAGAAGTTGGCCTCGCCGATCGCGAACAGGCCCGGGATCGTGGTCTGGAGGTCGTAGTCGACCCACAGGCCGCCCATCGTGTAGTGCACCGCCGGGTAGATCCGCATCGGCACCGTGTACGGGTCCTCGTCGGTGATCCGCTGGTACATGTCGAAGAGGTTGCCGTACTTGGCCTCGACGGCCTTGCGGCCCATCCGCCGAATCGCGTCGGCGAAGTCCAGGTAGACGCCCTGCCCGCCGGGGCCCACGCCGCGCCCCTCGTCGCAGACGTTCTTCGCGGCCCGGGAGGCGATGTCGCGGGGCACGAGGTTGCCGAACGACGGGTAGATCCGCTCCAGGTAGTAGTCGCGCTCGTCCTCGGGGATCTCGTTGGCCGGGCGGGTGTCGCCCTTGACCTTCGGTACCCAGATCCGGCCGTCGTTGCGCAGCGATTCGCTCATCAGCGTCAGCTTGGACTGGTGGTCGCCGGTGCGCGGGATGCAGGTCGGATGGATCTGGGTGAAGCAGGGGTTGGCGAAGTAGGCGCCGCGCCGGTGGGCCCGCCACACGGCCGTGGCGTTGGAGTTCATGGCGTTGGTCGACAGGTAGAAGACGTTGCCGTAGCCGCCGGAGGCGAGGACCACCGCGTCGGCGAAGTGGCTGGAGATCTTCCCGGTGACCAGGTCGCGGGCGACGATGCCGCGGGCTTGGCCGTCGACGACGATCAGGTCGAGCATCTCGGTGCGCGGGTGCAACTCGACGTTGCCGGCGGCGATCTGCCGCGACAGCGCCTGGTAGGCGCCGAGCAGAAGCTGCTGTCCCGTCTGGCCGCGGGCGTAGAAGGTGCGGGAGACCTGGACGCCGCCGAAGGAACGGGTGTCGAGCAGGCCGCCGTACTCGCGGGCGAACGGGACGCCCTGCGCCACGCACTGGTCGATGATCTCCACCGAAATCTGCGCGAGGCGGTGGACGTTGGACTCTCGGGCGCGGAAGTCGCCGCCCTTGACGGTGTCGTAGAAGAGCCGGTGGACGGAGTCGCCGTCGTTGCGGTAGTTCTTCGCGGCGTTGATGCCGCCCTGCGCGGCGATGGAGTGGGCCCGGCGCGGCGAGTCCTGATAGCAGAACTGGACGACGTGGTAGCCCTGTTCGGCCAGGGTGGCGCCGGCCGAGCCGCCGGCCAGGCCGGTGCCGACGACGATGACGGTGTGCTTGCGGCGGTTGGCGGGATTGACCAGCTTGGCATCGAAGCGGCGGGTGTCCCAGCGCTCGGCGATCGGGCCGGCGGGGGCCTTGGTGTCGACGACCGGCTCCCCGGTCGCGTAGTCGGTGTAGTTCACAGGTCAGCTCACCACTTTGGTCATGACGCCCACGGGGACGGCGATGAAGCCGATCGTGAGCAGCAGCGCGAGGACATTGGCGAGGGTCTTCAGGGCCCGGTCGCGGGTGCGGCTGCCGGCGCCGAGGGTCTGGGCGGCGCTCCAGAAGCCGTGCCGGATGTGCAGCCCGAGCGCGAGCATGGCGACGAGGTAGATGACGTTGCCGTACCAGGTGGAGAAGGTGCCCACGACGTTCTGGTACGGGTGCCCTTCCCGGAAGCCGGGGTGCACGGTGCCGGTCGTCAGGTCCAACAGGTGCCAGACGATGAACAGGCCGAGGATGATCCCGCCCCACCGCATGGTGCGGGTGGCGTAGCTGGCCCGCGGCTTGCGGTGCACATACCTGCTGGGGCGGGCCCGGATGTCGCGGCGGCTGAGTTGGTAGGCGGAGACCGCGTGCGCGACCACCGCGACGACCAGCACGACGCGGATCAGCCACAGCGTCCACTCGTAGTGCATGAAGGGCTCGCCGACGGTGCGCAGCCAGTGCGCGTAGTGGTCGAACTCCCCGGGCCCGAAGAAGATCTTGAGGTTCCCGATCATGTGGGCGACCAGGTAGAGCAGCATGATCAGGCCGCTGACGGCCATCACCGTCTTCTTGCCGACGGAGGAGCCCCACACCGTCAGTGCCTTGGACGGTCGATCCGTCCGCGTTGCCAATGCCATGAGTCACGACGCTAGGGACGCAGCCGCCATCAGTCCAAGACATGGTCCAGCTGATCTCAATAGGCTGTGCCTATCCTGGCTCTATAGTCGCCCCATGCAGCTACAGCAGCTCCGCTACTTCACGGCCGTGGCCGAAACCCGTCACTTCACCCGCGCCGCCGAGCGCGAACACGTCGCCCAGCCCTCGCTCTCCCAGCAGATCCGGGCGCTGGAACGGGAGTTGGGCGCCGAGCTCTTCCACCGCGCCCGCGGCCACATCGCCCTCACCGACGCCGGCGAGACCCTGCTGCCGCTGGCCCGCCGGATCCTCGCCGACACCGAGACCGCCCGCCGCGAGGTCCAGGAGGTCGCCCAACTCCGCCGCGGCCGGCTCCGGCTCGGCGCCCCGCCCAGCCTCTGCGCCAGCCTCGTCCCCGACGTGCTCAGCGCCTTCCACGCCGCCTACCCGGGCGTCGAGTTGCTCGTCACCGAGGACGGCTCCCAGGACCTCGTCCGGGCCCTGGCCGACGGCGCCCTCGACCTGGCGCTGATCATCACGCCGCTGCCCGGCCAGGCCCCGGCGCTGGCCACCGCCGAGCTGCTGCGCGAGGAACTGGTGGTGGTCTCCGCCCCCGACCGCCCGGCACCGGTGACCGGACGGCGCACCCGGATCCGCGTCGAGGACCTCCGCGGCCGCCCGCTGGCGATGTTCCGCCGCGGCTACGACCTGCGGGAGTTCACCACCGCCGCGTGCCGCGCGGCCGGCTTCGAGCCGACCTTCACCGTCGAGGGCGGCGAGATGGACGCGGTCCTCGGCTTCGTCCGCGCCGGCCTCGGCGTCGCCGTCGTCCCCAGCATGGTCGCCGAGCGCTCCGGCCTGCGGATCACCCCGTTCGCCACCCCCGTCATGCACCGGGTGGTCTCGGTGGCGCACCGCGGCGACGTCTCCCCCTCCCGCGCCGCCCGCGAACTGGAACGCATCCTGCGCGCGCAGCTGGCCGAAGGGCCCCGCTGACCGACACCGGGGGTGGGGGAGACGCCCCGGCTCACACCCCCAGCTTCGCCGCCCGCAGCTTCGCGATCGCGTCCTCGTCGCCGTCCCACTCCACCTTCGCGGCGTCCTGCCGACCGAAGGCGAACATCGTCAGCTCGCCCGGCTCACCGGTGACCGTCACCACCGGGGCGCCCCGGTGCGCCACCGCGGTCTGCCCGTCCGGCCGCCGCAGCACCAGCCCGACCGGCGCCTTCCGGCCCAGCACCCGGGCCGCCCGCTCCAGCCGCGCCCACAGCGCGTCCGCGAACACCGGGTCCAGCTCGCGCGGCGTCCAGTCCGGCTGGGCCCGCCGCACGTCCTCGGCGTGGACGTAGAACTCCACGGTGTTGGACGCCTCGTCGACCTGCTTCAGCGCGAACGGCGACATCTTCGGCGGCCCCGTCCTGATGAGCTGGATCAGCTCCTCGTACGGCTTCGCCGCGAACTCCGCCTGCACCCGTTCCAACCGGGCCGCCAGCGGCTTGACCAGGATCCCGGCGGACGCATCGGCCCGCCGCTCGCGGACCACCACGTGCGCGGCCAGATCCCGCGTCGTCCAGTCCTCGCACAGCGTGGGCGCCTCGGGCCCCGCGCTCTCCAACAGGTCGGCCAGAAGGAGCCGTTCACGCTTCGCATGGGTCGACATGCGGTCAGCCTACGGCCGTCCCGCGCGCCCTGCCACGGCGCACCGTCCCCGGCCGGCGCCGCTCAATCCCGCAGCACCACCACGGCCACCACCACCGCGGCCACCAGCGCCGCCACGAACACCACCACCATCACCCGCACCGCGACCCTGGCCACCCGGTCCGGTGGCGGCTGCTGATCCATTCCAGCAGGATGCCGCACGGCACAATGGACCCATGACCACCAGCCGTGTCACCGCATCCTCGCTCGCCCCCGAAGTCGCCGCCCGCCTCAAGCGCGACGCCGACGGGCTGTTCCCGGCCATCGCCCAGCAGTACGACACCGGCGAGGTGCTGATGCTCGGCTGGATGGACGACGAGGCGCTGCACCGCACCCTCACCACCGGCCGCTGCACCTACTGGTCCCGCAGCCGCCGGGAGTACTGGGTCAAGGGCGATACTTCCGGCCACGTCCAACACGTCAAGTCCGTCGCCCTGGACTGCGACGCCGACACCGTCCTGGTCAAGGTCGACCAGGTCGGCGCCGCCTGCCACACCGGCGCCCGCACCTGTTTCGATGCGGACGTATTGGCGAACGGGCCGGCCACCGACCAGTAGGCTCCGCTGCCATGACCACGGGAACCACGGGCACCGCCACACCGGACCTCGACACCTTCCGCACGCTCGCCAAGGACCGGCGGGTCATCCCCGTCACCCGGCGCCTCCTCGCGGACGGCGACACCCCGGTCGGGCTCTACCGCAAGCTGGCCGGCGAGCGCCCCGGCACCTTCCTGCTGGAATCCGCCGAGAACGGCCGCACGTGGTCGCGGTACTCCTTCATCGGCGTCCGCAGCGCCGCGACCCTCACCGCCCGCGACGGGCAGGCGCACTGGCTCGGCACCCCGCCGGTCGGCGTCCCCACCGACGGCGACCCGCTCGCCGCCCTGCGCGCCACCGTCGAGACCCTGCACACCCCGCACGACCTCATCGAGGGCGCGGGCCTGCCCCCGTTCACCGGCGGCATGGTCGGCTACCTCGGCTACGACATCGTGCGCCGGCTGGAGAAGGTCGGCGAGCACACCGCCGACGACCTCGGCCTGCCCGAGCTGACCATGCTGCTCACCTCCGATCTCGCGGTCCTGGACCACTGGAGCGGCACGGTCCTCTTGATCGCCAACGCGATCAACCACAACGACCTGGAGACCGGCGTCGACGAGGCGTACGCGGACGCGGTGGCCCGCCTGGACACCATGGCCGACGACCTCGCCCGCCCCGCCCCCGCCAGCGCCGCCGCGCTCCCGCCGTCCGCCGTGCCCCCGTACACCGGCGAGTGGGGCGCCGAGTCCTTCATGGCCGCCGTCGAGGACATCAAGGAGCGCATCCGGGCCGGCGAGGCGTTCCAGGTGGTGCCCTCGCAGCGGTTCGAAACCCCCTGCACGGCAAGCGCGTTGGACGTCTACCGGGCGCTGCGGGCGACCAACCCCAGCCCGTACATGTACCTCTTCCGCTTCGAGGACGGCAACGGCCCGGACGGCGGCTCCTTCGACGTGGTCGGCTCCAGCCCCGAGGCGCTGGTCAAGGTCGAGGGCGGCCGCGCCATGGTGCATCCGATCGCCGGCACCCGCCCGCGCGGCGCGACCGTCCAGGAAGACCAGGCGCTCGCCGACGAGTTGATGGCCGATCCCAAGGAGCGCGCCGAGCACCTGATGCTGGTCGACCTGGGCCGCAACGACCTGGGCCGGGTCTGCGAGCCGGGCAGCGTCGAGGTCGTCGACTTCATGTCCGTCGAGCGCTACAGCCACGTCATGCACATCGTCTCGACGGTGACCGGGACGGTCGCCAAGGGCCGCACCGCCTTCGACGTGCTCACCGCCTGCTTCCCCGCCGGCACCCTCTCCGGCGCCCCCAAGCCGCGCGCCCTGCAGATCATCGAGGAGCTGGAGCCGACCCGGCGCGGCCTGTACGGCGGCTGCGTGGGCTACCTGGACTTCGCCGGCGACTCCGACACCGCCATCGCCATCCGCACCGCCCTGCTGCGGAACGGCACCGCCTACGTCCAAGCCGGCGCCGGCATCGTCGCCGACTCCGACCCGGTCGCCGAGGACACCGAGTGCCGCAACAAGGCCGCCGCCGTCCTCCGCGCCGTGCACACCGCCAACCACCTGGGCAAATGACCGGGCGCACCCCCGCCCACCGGCCCGCGGGGGCCGGTGGGCGATAGTGGTGTGCGTGAGTGCCGTACCCCAGCCCCGTACCGACACCGAGCCGGCCGCGCCGCCGGCCCGGCCCGCGCGCAGCGCCAAGCGGTCCCTCGCCCTGGCGCTGCTGCTCGGCGCCGCCGGCGCGAGCCTGGCCCTGCTGGCCTCCGGCCGCATCTGGGCGCGCGGCACCGCGGTGCTGGCCCAGGGCGAGCTGCCGCGCACCGTGACCGGCGCCGACGTGACCGGGGTGCCCGGCGCGCTGGCGGTGGTCGGACTGGCCGCCCTGGTCGCCGTCTTCGCGGTCCGCCGGGTCGGCCGGATCGTGGTCGCCGCGCTGCTCGCCCTCAGCGGGCTGGGCGTCGCCGTCGCCGCCGCGCTCGGCAACGCCGACACCTCCGCGCTGCGCGCGAAGGCCGCCGACGCGGTCGGGCTGGCCGGCGCCGACGTGCACCACGTCAGCCACACCGGCTGGCCCTGGGTGGCCGCCGCCGGCGGTCTGCTGCTGTTCCTCGCCGGCGTGCTGGCCCTGGTCTTCGGCCGCTCCTGGCCGGGGATGTCCGGCCGCTACGAGCGCACCCCCGGCGGCGCCCGCGGCCCGCGGCGCGCCCCGGCCGCCCCGGACCTGGACCGCCCCGAGGAGATCTGGAAGTCCCTGGACCGCGGCGAGGACCCCACCCGGTAAAAGGGTTCCGCCCGGCATCGGTGACAATGGACGACGACATTCCTGCGCCCGCACCCCGGCGCGACTTCAGTAACGAGGAGCACTCCATGTCGAGCAGTGGCCACGGACACACCCCCGCCGCCTGGACCGGCGTCATCATCGCGTTCATCGGCTTCTGCGTGGCCGGTGCCTTCATTGTGGTGGCCAACGTGCCCGGTTTCTGGGCGGGCATGGCGCTGATCGCCGCCGGTGCCGTCGTGGGTGGTGTGATGCGCGCGGCCGGCCTCGGCCAGGCGCCCAAGCGCTCCGGCCAGCCCGTCGCGCAGGCCAAGGCCCAGCCGCAGGAAGGCTGAGCCCCGCTCGACGAGCAGTCCCCGAAGGCGCCGCTTCGCGCCCCGTACGGCCCGCGTCCCGTACGGCGGCGACGAAGCTGCGCCTTCCCGCGTCCGGTAGCACCATCGGCACCGTGAGTGATCCCCTGGTCCCGGCGCGGCCCGCCGGCCCGCTGCGCCGCCTCGCGGCACCGGTCGGCACCCTGGCGGCGGCCGTCGCCGCCTTCGCCTACGTAGGCGCCGTCGACCCCAACGAGCCGGGCCACTACCCCATCTGCCCGCTGCGCCACCTCACCGGCCTGCTCTGCCCGGCCTGCGGCGGACTGCGCAGCGCCCACGCCCTCGCGCACGGCGACCTCACCGCCGCGCTGAGCGCCAACGCCCCCGCGGTGGCCGGCTACGCCGCGTTCGCGCTCTTCTGGCTCGGCTGGCTGACCCGCGCGGCGCGCGGGCTGCCCACCGCAGGACCCCGCCCCCGGCCGGTCCACTGGTGGGCGCTGGCCGGGCTGCTGCTGGTCTTCACCCTCGTCCGCAACCTCCCCGTCGCCGCCGTGCTGCGCCCCTGATCCGCACCCCTCGCCGCTCCCCGGGATGTCCAGGTTGTGGGACCGCGGTCAACCGGATGTGAGACCTGCACCTCGCGGCGGATACCATCGAAAGAAGCGGTCCGGGAACAGCAGGTGCGGTACCCGGGCGCTGTCCACCTCCACCGTCCAAGAAGGAGGCCGCTCGCGTGAGCGTGCTCGATGAGATCATCGACGGAGTCCGCGCCGACCTCGCCGAGCGACAGGCGCGCGTCAGCCTCGACGAGCTCAAGGAGCGGGCCCGCAAGGCGCGCCCGGCCAAGGACGGTGCCGCCGCCCTGAAGGGCGAGGGCGTGCGGGTGATCTGCGAGGTCAAGCGCTCCAGCCCCTCCAAGGGCGCGCTGGCCGCGATCGCCGACCCCGCGGGCCTGGCCGCCGACTACGAGGCCGGCGGCGCCGCGGTCATCTCCGTCCTCACCGAGCAGCGCCGGTTCGGCGGCTCGCTCGCCGACCTGGAGGCGGTCCGCGCCAAGGTCGACATCCCGGTCCTGCGCAAGGACTTCATCGTCACCGCCTACCAGCTCTGGGAGGCTCGGGCCTACGGCGCCGACCTCGCGCTGCTGATCGTGGCCGCGCTGGAGCAGGAGGCGCTGGTCTCGCTGATCGAGCGGGCCGAGTCGATTGGGCTGACGCCGCTGGTCGAGGCGCACGACGAGGACGAGGTCGCCCGCGCGGTGGCCGCCGGCGCCCGGATCATCGGGGTCAACGCCCGCAACCTCAAGACCCTGGAGGTCGACCGCGGCACCTTCACCCGCGTCGCCCCCGAGATCCCCGACCACATCGTCAAGGTCGCCGAGTCCGGCGTGCGCGGCCCGCACGACCTGATCGCCTACGCCAACGACGGTGCCGACGCCGTCCTGGTGGGCGAGTCGCTGGTCACCGGCAAGGACCCCAAGGCCGCCGTCGCCGACCTGGTCGCGGCCGGCTCGCACCCGGCGATTCGGCACGGCCGGGACTGACCGCCCCACCACGACAGGCACCCCGACATGACCGCCGTCCCCCGCCGCCCCCAGGCCCGGCTCAGCGCGCTGCCCTCGTGGCACCGTGGCTGCCGGGCCCCCGCGCGGCGGGTGCGGGGGCGTCGGGTCCGGTACCACATCGGCTCCGAACCGGGCCAGATCAACGGGATGCGATGGCGCCCTTTCAGGGGCGCGGGACTGTGTCGACATGCGGCTCCGCCGCGTGGGCGCGACCGGTAACACGAGGCCGCAGCCAAGCAATGACCCCCGCCCCACGGCTCAAGTGTCCACACACGCACCCGTGAGGTTTCCGCATGCCCAGCGAGTTCTTCCTTCCCGACCCCGAGGGTCAAGTTCCAAGCGCCGAAGGCTACTTCGGCGCGTTCGGCGGCAAGTTCATCCCCGAGGCGCTGGTCGCCGCGGTGGACGAGGTCGCCGCCGAGTACGAGAAGGCCAAGGCCGATCCGGCGTTCGCCGCCGAACTCGACGACCTGATGGTCAACTACACCGGGCGCCCCAGCGCGCTCACCGAGGTGCCGCGGTTCGCCGAACACGCCGGCGGCGCCCGGGTGTTCCTCAAGCGCGAGGACCTCAACCACACCGGCTCGCACAAGATCAACAACGTGCTCGGGCAGGCCCTGCTCACCAAGCGCATGGGCAAGACCCGGGTCATCGCCGAGACCGGCGCCGGCCAGCACGGCGTCGCCACCGCCACCGCCTGCGCCCTCTTCGGCCTCGACTGCACCATCTACATGGGCGAGGTCGACACCCAGCGGCAGGCGCTCAACGTGGCCCGGATGCGGATGCTCGGCGCCGAGGTCGTCTCCGTGACGTCCGGCAGCCGCACCCTGAAGGACGCCATCAACGAGGCGTTCCGCGACTGGGTCGCCAACGTCGACCGCACCCACTACCTCTTCGGCACGGTCGCCGGCCCGCACCCCTTCCCGGCGCTGGTCCGCGACTTCCACCGGGTCATCGGCGTCGAGGCCCGGCGGCAGATCCTGGAGCGTGCCGGCCGGCTGCCGGACGCCGCGCTGGCCTGCGTCGGCGGCGGCTCCAACGCCATCGGCCTGTTCCACGCCTTCCTGCCCGACGCCGATGTCCGCCTGATCGGCTGCGAGCCCGGCGGCCACGGCGTCGAGACCGGCGAGCACGCCGCCACCCTCACCGAGGGCACCCCCGGCATCCTGCACGGCTCGCGCTCCTACGTCCTCCAGGACGAGGACGGCCAGATCACCGAGCCGTACTCGATCTCGGCCGGCCTGGACTACCCCGGCATCGGGCCCGAGCACTCCTACCTCAAGGACGCCGGCCGCGCCGAGTACCGCGCGGTCACCGACGACGAGGCGATGCAGGCCCTGCGGCTGCTGTCCCGCACCGAGGGCATCATCCCGGCCATCGAGAGCGCCCACGCGCTGGCCGGCGCCCTGGAGGTCGGCCGGGAGCTGGGCCCCGACGGCCTGCTGCTGGTGAACCTCTCCGGCCGCGGCGACAAGGACATGGACACCGCCGCCCGCTACTTCGGGCTCTACGACGACAGCCGCACCGACGAGGGGGACAAGTGATGGCGGGCAACCTCGAACTCCTCAACTCCGTGTTGGCGCAGGCCAAGGCGGAGGACCGGGCGGCCCTGGTCGGCTACCTGCCGGCCGGCTTCCCCACCGTCGACGGCGGCATCCGGGCGCTGACCGAGATGTTGGACGGCGGCTGCGACATCGTCGAGGTCGGACTGCCGCACAGCGACCCGGTGTTGGACGGCCCGGTGATCCAGACCGCCGACGACATCGCGCTGCGCGCCGGCGTCAGGATCGTCGACGTGCTCCGCACGGTCCGCGAGGTGCACGCCGCCACCGGCGCCCCGGTGCTGTGCATGACGTACTGGAACCCGGTCGACCGCTACGGCGTCGAGCGGTTCGCCGCCGATCTCGCCGAGGCCGGCGGGGCCGGCTGCATCCTGCCGGACCTCCCGGTCGAGGAGTCCGAGGTCTGGCGGAAGGCCGCCGAACAGCACGGCCTGGCCACCGTCTTCGTGGTCGCGCCGAGCAGCCGGGACGAGCGGCTGGCCAAGATCACCGCGGCCGGCAGCGGCTTCGTCTACGCCGCCTCCCTGATGGGCGTCACCGGAACCCGCGAGTCCGTCGGCCGCGAGGCGGCGGACCTGGTGGCCCGCACCCGCGCCACGGCGGGCGGGCTCCCCGTCTGCGTCGGCCTCGGCGTCTCCAACGCCGAACAGGCCGCCGAGGTGGCCCACTTCGCCGACGGTGTGATCGTCGGCTCGGCGTTCGTCAAGTGCCTCCTGGCCGCCGACGGCGACCTTGACGCCGGCCTCGCCGCGGTCCGGGAGCTCGCCGGCCAACTCGGCGCCGGGGTGCGCCGGGGCGGCGCGGCCGGTAACTGACGCACCACGCTCGCTCGTTCGGGCGAACCTCGGAGCGGAGGGGTGCGGCTGCACCCCTCCGCTTCGTTGTCCACGGGCGTGAACCAGAAGAACCATGACGGCCAGAACCGTGACGCAACGAGCAGCGCCCGCGAGCGACTTCAGGCAGAGCGGGCCAAGGAGAAGACGCGCGCCCGGCGGGTCCGCCAGGCGGTCGTCGCCGGGGCGGTGGTGGTGACGCTCGCGGTGGCCGGCGGGATCGCCGTCTGGGTGTCCTCCGGCGGCGGCACCGGCAGCGTCGCCGACAACGAGTTCGCCCTCCCCAAACAGGCCAGCGACGGCGACAAGCCCGCCGTCCCGGTGGGCACCGCCGGTGCCCGCTCCACCCTCACCGTCTGGGAGGACTTCCGCTGCCCGGCCTGCCAGCAGTTCGAGACCGGCTTCCGGCCGGTGATCCACGAGTTGGAGGACACCGGCAAGCTCAAGGCCGAGTACCACCTCGCCACCCTCATCGACGGCAACGGCGGCGGCACCGGCTCGCTGAAGGCCGCCAACGCCGCCCTGTGCGCCCAGGACGCCGGGAAGTTCCGCCAATACCACGACGTGCTCTACGCCAACCAACCGCCCGAGCAGCAGGACCGCTTCGGCGACAAGAACTACCTGATCCAACTCGCCGGGAAGGTCGGCGGCTTGGTGAACGACACCTTCACCTCGTGCGTCAAGAGCGGCCGCTACGACGGCTTCGTCCGCAAGTCCAACGCCGCCTTCGCCGCCGGCGGTTTCCGCGGCACCCCGACCGTGCTGCTCAACGGCAAGGACCTGGCCCAGGTCAAGGGCGGCCGGCTCACCCCCGTCGACCTGAAGAAGATGGTCGAGGAGGCCGACCAGGGGAAGGCGCACGGCAAGGGCTGACCCGGCCGGCGGGCACCGCCGGCCACCTTCGGGGGTCGTTACGCAGCCGTAGCCGGGCGGGTTGTCGTCAACCCGGCCCGGCGCGGTAGCGTCGGTCCTGCCATGGACCTCGCATTCATTCCCAGCCCGTCGACCGGTGTCGTCCACCTCGGCCCGATCCCGCTACGCGGCTACGCGTTCTGCATCATCATCGGCGTGTTCGTCGGCGTCTGGCTCGGCAACCGGCGCTGGGTGCAGCGCGGCGGCCGCTCCGGCACGGTCGCCGACATCGCCGTGTGGGCGGTGCCCTTCGGCCTCGTCGGCGGCCGCCTCTACCACGTCATCACGACGTACGAGCCGTACTTCGGCAAGAACGGCCACCCGCTCGACGCCTTCAAGGTCTGGCAGGGCGGCCTCGGCATCTGGGGCGCGGTGGCGCTGGGCGCGCTCGGTGCCTGGATCGGCTGCCGCCGCCGCGGCATCCCGATGCCTGCCTACGCCGACGCGCTGGCGCCGGGCCTGGCGATTGGCCAGGCGATCGGCCGCTGGGGCAACTGGTTCAACCAGGAGCTGTACGGCAAGCCCACCGACGTGCCGTGGGCGCTGAAGATCAACCCGGACCCGGCGATCGGCCGGATCGGCGGCACCTACCACCCGACGTTCCTCTACGAGTCGCTGTGGTGCCTGGGCGTCGCGGCGCTGGTGATCTGGGCGGACAAGCGCTTCCGCCTCGGCCACGGCCGGGTCTTCGCGCTCTATGTCGCCGCGTACTGCGCGGGCCGCGCCTGGATCGAGTACATGCGCGTCGACGAGGCGCACCACATCCTCGGCCTGCGGCTCAACGACTGGACGTCGCTGATCGTCTTCATCCTGGCCGTCGTCTACATGGTCGTCTCCGCGAAGAAGGCCCCGGGCCGCGAGGAGATCGTCGAGCCGGAGTGGCAGCTCGGCGAGGGCGCCCAGGACGCCGACGGTGCCAAGGGTGCCGGGAGCGCCACGGACGGCAGGGACGAGAAGGACGAGAAGGGCGGCAAGGAGCCGGGCGCCGGGGCCGACGCACCGAAGGCCGCCGGGAGTTCGGGCGGCGCGAAGCCCTGACGCCGACACCGGCCACCCTCCGACCGGAGCGCCGGGCGGACCCGCTCACACCGGGACCGCCCGGCGCTTTGCCGTCTGCGGGCCGCCAACGGGCCCGGCGCGGTGGCGAGTTCCTCGACAACGGCACCGGCGTGGCCCCGTGGTCGGCGCCCGTCTCGGGGGAGTCAGGTGACCCTTTGTGACTCGTATCACGAGCTCTCCGGATCGGTGAAACCGCAGGTCAGCGCGGTAAGTTCGGCCTTCCTTGCTAGCGGAGGAGGGCAATTCGCGCATAGCTTCGAGGTGTTGAAGGGGGAAGCGCCGCCATCGGCCCACACCTCGCTGAGCAGGGAGCAGGTCCTGATATGTCGGTCATGGAGATCATGGATGCCGGCGCCGCGACGCATGTGGCGCACCGCGACAACCACACCCACCGCGACGTCAACGGTGGCTGGCTCCGCCCCGCCGTCTTCGGTGCGATGGACGGCCTGGTGTCCAACCTCGCGCTGATGACGGGCGTGGCCGGCGGTGCGGTGTCGCAGCAGACGATCGTGATCACCGGGCTCGCGGGGCTGGCGGCCGGTGCGTTCTCGATGGCCGCGGGGGAGTACACCTCGGTGGCTTCGCAGCGTGAACTGGTCGTCGCGGAGCTGGACATCGAGCGGGCCGAGTTGCGCAAGCACCCGAAGGACGAGCAGGAGGAGCTGGCCGCCCTCTACGAGTCCCGCGGGGTGGAGCCGGAGCTCGCCCGGCAGGTCGCCGAGCAGCTCTCCCGGGACCCCGAGCAGGCGCTGGAGATCCACGCCCGCGAGGAGTTGGGCATCGATCCTTCGGACCTTCCTTCGCCCACCGTCGCCGCCGTCTCCTCCTTCGGATCGTTTGCGCTGGGCGCGCTCCTCCCTGTTCTTCCCTTCCTGCTGGGCGCCGGCGCGCTCTGGCCCTCGCTGCTGCTGGCGCTGCTCGGGCTCTTCGCCTGCGGCGCCGTGGTGGCGCGCGTGACGGCCCGTTCCTGGTGGTTCAGCGGGCTGCGGCAGCTGGCGCTGGGCGGCGCCGCGGCGGCCGTGACGTACGGCCTGGGGGCGGTGTTCGGGACGGTAGTGGGTTGACGTCTCATTCGGGTGACCGCATGATGGCCGCGTTACCCAGCGGTTTCGGCTCGTTGACGACCGGGCATAAGGCCCTGGCGTCGCGGGCAACGTCGCTCGCCGAACGCCACCGCTTCAGGGCGGCCCGTGCCCGTCCGCATTCCCCTTAGACGCGCCTCATCACCGGTGCGGCGTCCGTATGTTGGAAGGCATCTTCCGCTTTTCGGGAAGCGGGCCATCCTGTAACCTGCACGAAATTTCAGCGGAGGGCCAACGTCGTCCCTCGGCACCGCCAATGCCACGACGACGTTGGGAGCGCCGATGCGCCACGCGTCCACGCACTCCGCGACCACCAGCAGCGCCGCCGCCTGGTCGCCCATGGACGGCCGCCCCGCCCAGCAGGGGATGTACGACCCCCGGAACGAGCACGACGCCTGCGGCGTCGGCTTCGTGGCCACCCTCACCGGCGAGGCCAGCCACGCCCTGGTCGAACGGGCCCTGACCGTGCTGACGAATCTGGAGCACCGCGGCGCCACCGGCTCCGAGCCCGATTCGGGCGACGGCGCCGGCATCCTGCTCCAGATCCCGGACGCGTTCCTGCGCGAGAACGTCACCTTCGAGCTCCCCGAGGCCGGCGGCTACGCCGTGGGCATGGCCTTCCTGCCGTCCGACGCCCACGCAGCGGCCGAAGCCGTCTCACGGATCGAGACGCTTGCCGTGGAGGAGGGCCTGGAGGTCCTCGGCTGGCGGGTCGTCCCGGTTGCCCCGCAGCTCCTCGGCAACGGCGCCCGCGCCACCATGCCGGCCTTCTCGCAGCTCTTCGTCACGGACCGCAAGAGCATCGGGCTGGCGCTGGACCGCAAGGCGTTCGCGCTGCGCAAGCGCGCCGAGCGGGAGGCCGGGGTCTACTTCCCCTCGCTGTCCGCCCGCACCATCGTCTACAAGGGCATGCTCACCACCGGCCAGCTGGAGCCCTTCTTCCCGGACCTGTCCGACCGCCGGTTCGCCACCGCCATCGCCCTGGTCCACTCGCGGTTCTCCACCAACACCTTCCCGAGCTGGCCGCTGGCCCACCCGTACCGCTTCGTCGCGCACAACGGCGAGATCAACACCGTCAAGGGCAACCGCAACTGGATGCGGGCCCGCGAGTCGCAGCTCGCCTCCCAGCTGTTCGGCAATGAGGACCTGGAGCGGCTGTTCCCGATCTGCACGCCGGACGCCTCCGACTCCGCCTCCTTCGACGAGGTCCTGGAGCTGCTCCACCTCGGCGGGCGGCCGCTGCCGCACGCGGTGCTGATGATGGTCCCCGAGGCGTGGGAGAACGCCCCCGCCATGGACCCGGCCCGGCGGGCGTTCTACCAGTACCACTCCACGATGATGGAGCCCTGGGACGGCCCGGCCTGCGTCACCTTCACCGACGGCACCCAGGTCGGCGCGGTCCTGGACCGCAACGGCCTGCGCCCGGGCCGCTACTGGGTCACCGACGACGGCCTGGTCGTGCTCTCCTCCGAGGTCGGCGTCCTGGACATCGACCCGGCCAAGGTCGTCCGCAAGGGCCGCCTCCAGCCGGGCCGGATGTTCCTCGTCGACACCGCCGAGCACCGCATCATCGAGGACGACGAGATCAAGGCCCAACTGGCCACCGAGCACCCCTACCAGGAGTGGTTGGACGCCGGCCTGATCGACCTGGCCGACCTGCCCGAGCGCGAGCACATCGTGCACACCCACGCCTCGGTCACCCGCCGCCAGCAGACCTTCGGCTACACCGAGGAGGAGCTGCGGGTCATCCTCGCGCCGATGGCCAAGTCCGGTGCGGAGCCGATCGGTTCGATGGGCACCGACTCGCCGATCGCCGCGCTCTCCGAGCGCCCCCGGCTGCTCTTCGACTACTTCACCCAGCTCTTCGCGCAGGTCACCAACCCGCCGCTGGACGCCATCCGGGAGGAGCTGGTCACCTCCCTGATCTCCTCCCTCGGCCCGCAGGGCAACCTCCTGAGCCCCACCGCGGCCTCCTGTCGCAGCGTGTCCCTGCCGTTCCCGGTCATCGACAACGACGAGCTGGCCAAGCTCGTCCACATCAACGCCGACGGCGACATGCCCGGCATGAAGGCCGTGACCCTCTCCGGCCTCTACCGGGTCTCCGGCGGCGGCCGGTCGCTGGCCGACCGGATCGAGGAGATCTGCGCCGAGGCCGACGCCGCCATTGCCGACGGCGCCCGGCTGATCGTGCTCTCCGACCGGCACTCCGACGCCGAGCACGCGCCGATCCCGTCGCTGCTGCTGACCGCCGCGGTCCACCACCACCTCATCGCCACCAAGACCCGTACCCAGGTGGGGCTGCTGGTCGAGGCCGGCGACGTCCGCGAGGTGCACCACGTCGCGCTGCTCATCGGCTACGGCGCCGCCGCGGTCAACCCGTACCTGGCGATGGAGTCCGTCGAGGACCTGGTCCGGGCCGGCACGTTCATCCAGGACGTCCCCGGCGCGGACGCCGACGCCGCCATCCGCAACCTCATCAAGGCGCTCGGCAAGGGCGTGCTCAAGGTGATGTCCAAGATGGGCATCTCCACCGTCGCCTCCTACCGGGGCGCGCAGGTCTTCGAAGCCGTCGGCCTGGACGAGGAGTTCGTCGCCAAGTACTTCCACGGCACCGCCACCAAGATCGGCGGCGCCGGCCTGGACGTCATCGCCCAGGAGGTCGCGGCGCGGCACGCCAAGGCGTACCCGGCCACCGGCATCACCGCCACCCACCGCGCGCTGGAGATCGGCGGCGAGTACCAGTGGCGCCGCGAGGGCGAGCCGCACCTCTTCGACCCGGAGACCGTCTTCCGGCTCCAGCACGCGACCCGGGCCCGCCGCTACGACATCTTCAAGAAGTACACGGAGCGGGTGAACGAGCAGGCGGAGCGGCTGATGACGCTGCGCGGCCTGTTCTCCTTCGCCTCCGACCGCCCGTCGATCCCGCTGGACGAGGTCGAGCCGGTCTCCGAGATCGTCAAGCGGTTCTCCACCGGCGCGATGTCCTACGGCTCGATCTCCCGCGAGGCCCACGAGACCCTCGCCCTGGCGATGAACCAGCTCGGCGCCAAGTCCAACACCGGCGAGGGCGGCGAGGACCCGGAGCGCCTCTACGACCCGGCGCGCCGCTCCAGCATCAAGCAGGTCGCCTCCGGCCGGTTCGGCGTCACCTCCGAGTACCTGGTCAACGCCGACGACATCCAGATCAAGATGGCGCAGGGCGCCAAGCCCGGCGAGGGCGGCCAACTGCCCGGCCACAAGGTCTACCCGTGGGTGGCGAAGACCCGGCACTCGACGCCGGGCGTGGGGCTCATCTCCCCGCCGCCGCACCACGACATCTACTCCATCGAGGACCTCGCCCAGCTCATCCACGACCTGAAGAACGCCAACCCGGCGGCCCGCATTCACGTGAAGCTGGTCTCCGAGGTCGGCGTCGGCACGGTCGCCGCGGGCGTCTCCAAGGCGCACGCGGACGTGGTCCTCATCTCCGGCCACGACGGCGGCACCGGCGCCTCGCCGCTGACCTCCCTCAAGCACGCCGGCGGCCCCTGGGAGTTGGGGCTGGCCGAGACCCAGCAGACGCTGCTGCTCAACGGCCTGCGCGACCGGATCGTGGTGCAGACCGACGGCCAGCTCAAGACCGGCCGCGACGTGGTCATCGCCGCGCTGCTGGGCGCCGAGGAGTTCGGCTTCGCCACCGCCCCGCTGGTGGTCTCCGGCTGCGTCATGATGCGCGTCTGCCACCTGGACACCTGCCCAGTCGGCATCGCCACCCAGAACCCGGTGCTGCGCGAACGGTTCAACGGCAAGGCCGAGTTCATCGTCAACTTCTTCCAGTTCATCGCGGAGGAGGTCCGCGAGCTCCTCGCCGAGCTGGGCTTCAGGACGCTGGACGAGGCCGTCGGCCACGCCGAGGTCCTCAACGTCGCCCGCGCGGTCAGCCACTGGAAGGCCCAGGGCCTGGACCTCGCCCCGCTGCTGCACGTCCCCGAGCTGCCCGACGGCGCGGTCCGGCACCGGGTCACCGAGCAGGACCACGGCCTGGCGAAGGCGCTGGACAACGAGCTGATCAAGCTCGCCGCCGACGCGCTGGCCGCGGACACCGCCGAGGCCGCCCAACCGGTCCGCGCCCAGGTCCCGATCCGCAACATCAACCGGACCGTCGGCACCATGCTCGGCCACGAGGTCACCAAGAAGTTCGGCGGCGCGGGCCTGCCCGACGACACCATCGACCTCACCTTCACCGGCTCCGCCGGCCAGTCGTTCGGCGCGTTCCTGCCCCGCGGCATCACCCTCCGCCTGGAGGGCGACGCCAACGACTACGTCGGCAAGGGCCTGTCCGGCGGCCGGATCGTGGTCCGTCCGGACCGCGGCGCGGACCACCTCGCCGAGTACTCCACCATCGCCGGCAACACCCTCGCTTACGGCGCCACCGGCGGCGAGCTGTTCCTGCGCGGCCGGGTCGGCGAGCGGTTCTGCGTCCGCAACTCCGGCGCCACGGTGGTCTCCGAGGGCGTCGGCGACCACGGCTGCGAGTACATGACCGGCGGCAGCGCCGTCGTCCTGGGCGAGACCGGGCGCAACTTCGCGGCCGGCATGTCCGGCGGCTCCGCCTACGTCATCGACCTCGACCCGGCCAACGTCAACAAGGAACTGGCCGGCGCCGTCCGCCCGTTGGACGACAACGACAAGCAGTGGCTGCACGACGTGGTGCGCCGCCACCAGGAGGAGACCGGCTCCACCGTGGCCGCCAAGCTCCTCGCCGACTGGGATGGAGCCGCGGCGCGCTTCTCCAAGGTCATCCCGTCCACGTACCAGGCAGTGCTCGTCGCCAAGGAGGCCGCCGAGCGGGCCGGGCTCTCCGAGTCCGAGACCCACGAGAAGATGATGGAGGCGGCGACCCATGGCTGACCCCAAGGGCTTCCTGAACCACGGGCGCGAGGTCGCCAAGACCCGGCCCGTCGAGGAGCGCGTCAAGGACTGGAACGAGGTCTACCAGCCCGGCTCCCTGCTGCCGATCATCACCAAGCAGGCGTCGCGCTGCATGGACTGCGGCATCCCCTTCTGCCACAACGGCTGTCCGCTGGGGAACCTCATCCCCGAGTGGAACGACTACGCCTACCGCGAGGACTGGACGGCGGCCAGCGAGCGGCTGCACGCCACCAACAACTTCCCGGAGTTCACCGGGCGGTTGTGCCCCGCGCCCTGCGAGGCGGCCTGTGTGCTGGGCATCAACCAGCAGCCGGTCACCATCAAGAACGTCGAGGTCTCCATCATCGACAAGGCGTGGGACGCCGGCGACGTCACCCCGCAGCCGCCGGAGCGACTCTCCGGCAAGACCGTCGCCGTCATCGGCTCCGGACCGGCCGGCCTGGCCGCCGCCCAGCAGCTGACCCGGGCCGGCCACACCGTCGCCGTCTACGAGCGCGCGGACCGGATCGGCGGCCTGCTGCGCTACGGCATCCCCGAGTTCAAGATGGAGAAGCGGCACATCAACCGCCGCATCGAGCAGATGCGCGCGGAGGGCACCAAGTTCCGCACGGAGGTGGAGATCGGCCGCGACATCGACGCGGCCAAGCTCCGCAAGCGCTACGACGCGGTGGTCATCGCGGCCGGCGCCACCACCTCCCGCGACCTGCCGGTGCCCGGCCGCGAGCTGAACGGCGTGCACTTCGCGATGGAGTACCTGCCGCTGGCCAACAAGGTCCAGGAGGGCGACCTGACGGTCGCGCCGATCACCGCCGAGGGCAAGCACGTGGTGGTCATCGGCGGCGGTGACACCGGCGCGGACTGCGTGGGCACCGCGCACCGCCAGGGCGCCGCCTCGGTGACCCAGCTGGAGATCATGCCGAAGCCGGGTGAGGAGCGCAGCGCGGGCCAGCCCTGGCCGACCTTCCCGATGCTCTACAAGGTCACCTCCGCGCACGAGGAGGGCGGCGAGCGGATCTACTCCGTCTCCACCACCCACTTCGAGGGTGACGAGGACGGCAACGTCCAGTGGCTGCACCTGATCGAGGTGGAGTTCAAGGACGGCAAGCTGGAGCAGAAGCCGGGCACCGAGCGCCGCATCCCGGCCCAACTGGTCACCCTGGCCATGGGGTTCACCGGCACCGACCGGGAGAACGGCCTGGTCGAGCAGTTCGGGCTGGAGCTGGACGAGCGCGGCAACGTCGCCCGGGACGCCGACTTCGCCACCAACGTCCCCGGCGTCTTCGTCGCCGGCGACGCCGGTCGCGGCCAGTCGCTGATCGTGTGGGCCATCGCCGAGGGCCGCTCCGCCGCCCGCGGCGTGGACCGCTTCCTCACCGGAGCCAGCGCCCTGCCGGCCCCGATCAAGCCGACGGACCGCGCCCTGGCGGTGTGAGCGTCCGTCACCGGATGTCCCGTACAGCGTCGTACGGAGGCACGGGGGCCGGGTGAACAGCCCGGCCCCCGTAACAGCGACGCCTGTCCCTCCACCCCGACCGGAGGGCAGGCGCCGCGCTGTCATGTCGGGCCCCGGCGGCCCCGTTGGGCGCTCGGCGGCCCTTGGGTTAGCCGTCCCGCTGGGCGGGGAAGCGGCGGCCCAACTGCCGGGCCAGTTCCCTGGCGGGCGCGGGGACGGCCTGCGGCGGGGGAGCCACCGGCGGCCGGAAGTCGTGCACCGGCGCGCTCCAGCCCGACACGTCGAGGGAGCCGTCGCCCAGCGGCAGCACCCGGCGCGGGTCCGCGTGCACCCGCAGCACCTGGGCCTCGACCTGCGTCCAGGCGCCGTCGGTGACGGTCCGCTCGCCGACCCGACGGGCCTCCAACTGCACGGGGCAGTGCGCCAGTCGGGGCGGCCGGACCAGTTCGGACGGCTCGGTCCAGGGCTCCTCCGCCTCGGGGGCGAGGCGCGGTCCCTCCTCGGTGGCCGTCCCCTCGGGCGGCAGGTTGAAGACCACGTCCGGGCGTAGTGCGAGATTCTGTGCGGTGCGGCCGCGGGCGGGTAGCCAGACGCTCACCACCGGGCCGAGTTCCCACCGAATCCGCAGCGCCACCAGCACGAACGTCCCGTCGTCGTTCTCCGTGGACAGCAGCGCCGGCACGACCGAACTGCTCTTCTCCAGCGCGGATTTCATGTTCCAGAGGATAGAAGGCGGACGATTCGGTTCTCACCGAAGTGTTATATGTGATTACGCTCTGCACATGATTCGATGGGACGCCGATCACGTAAACACCGCCGAAACCCCCGATCTGGCCGCCCTGGCCGCGCTGCTCGCGGACCGCACCCGCGCCGCCATCTGCATCGCCCTCCTCGACGGCGGCACCTGGACCGCCGGCGAACTGGCCGAGTACGCCGGAGTGGCCCCGTCGACCGCGACCGAGCACCTCAACCTCCTGGTCGCCGGCGGCCTGTTGGCCGAGGAGCGGCAGGGGCGCCGGCGCTACGTCCGACTGGCCGGGCCGGACACCGCCGAGACGCTGGAGAACCTCGCCGGCCTCGCCCCCTACCGCCAGGTGCGGATCCGCTCGCTGGCCGAGGCCAACCACCGCCGGGCCCTGCACCACGCCCGCACCTGCTACGACCACATCGCCGGCGCGCTGGGCGTGGCCATCGCCGAGGCGATGACCGAACGCGGCCTGCTGGCGCGGCAGTACGGGCTGGAGCTGACCGCCGCCGGCACCGCATGGCTGGCCGACCTGGGCATCCCGGAGGCCGGCCACTCGCCGACCCACCGGGCGCACGTGCGCACCTGCCTGGACTGGACCTCGCGCCGGCAGCATCTCTCCGGCGCGGTCGGCGCCGCCCTCTACCGGTATGCGGTGGAGCGGCGCTGGATCATCAAGGCCCCGGCCAGCCGCATCCTCGCGGTCACCGAGGCCGGCCGGGCCGGCTTCCGGAGCCAACTGGGGCTGCCCGCCGAGGTGCTGACGCCCGCCCCGGCGGTGGCGCCGCCGCGCGAGCGGGCGTGAGGGGGCGATCCGCCGGCCGGGCCCCGGCCGTCACTCCTCGCCGACGTGGGCGATCCGGTCGTCGCCCAGCCGGTGTTGGACGTCCTGGAGCAGGAGTCGCAGCAGTCCGGTGAGCTGCTCCTGCTGCTCGGGGTTCAGGGACTGGAGCAACTCGGCCTCGCGGCCCAGGACTTGGTCGACGGTGGACTCGACCAGGTCATGGCCGGCCGGGGTGAGTTCGACCAGGACGGTGCGCGGGGGGCCCTCGCCGGGTCGGCGGGTGACCAGGCCCTCGCGCTCGGCGCGGGCCACCCGTTGGGAGATCGCCCCGGCAGTGATCAGGGAACGCCGGCTCAACTCCCGGGTGCTCAGGGTGTACGGCGGGCCGCCGCGGCGCAGCACGCTCAGCAGGTCCAGGGTGGCGGAGTCCACCCCGGCCCGGGCCAGCACCCGTCGCCGGTCGTCGCCCAGCAGCTTCGCCAGTCGCCACAGGGGCGTGACGATCCCGATGGAGGAGACCGGCGTGCCGGGCCGCTCGCGCTGCCAGGCGGCGGCGATCTCCTCCACCGGGTAGGGCGAAGTGCGGCCCGGCGCACGGCCGTTGCCGTCGCCCGGCGCCTTGGGTGTGCTTGCCACGGGACCTCCCGGAGGTGTTATGTTCAGGTCTAAATTTAGCCCTGAACAAAGGGTCGTGTCACCTCACGTATTTAGACCTAAACATCATGGACGGAGTTCACCCCATGGCACGCACCATCCTGGTCACCGGCGGCGGCACCGGCATCGGCCGCGCCCTCGTCGAGCACTTCGCGGCCCACGGCGACCGGGTCTTCCTCACCGGCCGCCGCCCCGGCCCGCTGAAGGACGTCACCGGCGCCCGCCCCGAAGTCACCGCCCTGGTCTGCGACCACACCGACCCGGCGGCGCTCACCGCCCTCGCCGCGGCGCTGCCCGAGCGCCTCGACGTCCTGGTCAACAACGCCGGCGGCAACACCGACTTCGACGCCGACGGCGCGGCCGACCTGGCCGCCTACGCCCGGGACTTCCGCGCCAACCTGGACGCCAACCTCGTCAGCGCCGCGCTGACCACCCGGGCCCTGGACGACCGGCTGGCGGCCGGCGGCGCGGTGATCCACATCGGGTCCATCGCCGCCGACCAGGGGGCGGGGGCCTACGGCGCGGCCAAGGCCGGGCTCGCCTCCTGGAACGTCGACCTGGCCCGGGAGCTCGGCGCCCGCCGGATCACCGCCAACGTCGTCTCGCCCGGCTACATCGCCGGCACCGACTTCTTCCGCGACCGCCTCGCCGACTCCCGCCGGGAGCAGCTGATCGCGGCCACCGCCACCGGCCGCCCCGGCGCCGTCGACGACATCACCGGCGCGGTCGCCTTCCTGGCGTCCCCGGCCGCCCGGCACATCACCGGCCAGGTGCTGAACGTCAACGGCGGTGCGCACCCCACCCGTTGACGCCCGGCGGCGCCGGGTCAGGCGCCGTCGCCGGCCACCAGCCGGGCCGGGAAGCCGCCGGTCGCGATCGGGCCCCAGCGCCGCGGGGTCACCCGGATCAGGGACTTGCCCTGCTTGCGCATCGCGGCGCGGTACTCGTCCCAATCCGGGTGCTCCCCGGCGATGTTGCGGTAGTACTCGACCAGCGGCTCGATGGAGTCCGGGGCGTCGATCACCTCGGCCTCGCCGTCGACCTGCACCCACGGTCCGGTCCACTCGTCGGACAGCACCAGCACGCTGACCGACGCGACCCGGCGCACATTGCGGACCTTGGCCCGCTCCGGGTACGTCGACATCACCAGCCGACCGGAGTCGTCCACCCCGCAGGTCAGCGGCGAGCCCTGCGGGGTGCCGTCGGAGCGGCGGGTGAGCAGGATCGCATGGTGTCGGGGGCGGACGAACTCCAGCAGCCCGGGCAGGTCGACGCGGGTGGTGGTGGCGATGGAAGGGCTCATGGACGCGAGCCTAGGGCTTCGAGCCCGCTCCATGGCGAACCCCGCGGCCGCCCGCCACCCGGGTCGCGGCCCGGGCCTTTCGGCTCACCCCTTCAGCAACTGCTTGCCGGTGACCGCGTCCACCACCTTGCGGCCCGCCAACGGGCTCTTCAGCGAAACCTTCGTCTTGTGGGTGGCCAACTGGTCGGTGCACATGGCCTTGGGGTTCTTCTTCTGGCCCCAACCGGAGACCACCACCAGGTCCTTGGACTCCAGGACGCGGGCACCGTAGTGGGCGTCGCAGGCGCTGTGGCCGACGGTCACCGTGAGCGCCCTGGCGTCCGCGGCCGCCGGTCGGTCGGCGGCGGCCAGCGGCAGCAGCGCCTCCTGCCGGCCGGGGACCGGCGCGACCTTCGGCCAGTCCCGCACGATCTGCGCGGCCCGCTGGTCGAAGGCGTCCGCGCGGTGCTGCGGCGGCGAACTGTGCACCGTCTGCGTGGCCTTGCCACAGCCGGCGAGCGCCAGGGCGCCGGCCGCGGCGAGGCAGCCGACCAGGGCGGTGGTCCGGGTGCGGGAGCGATGTGCGGTGTGCTGCATGACGTGCCTCCTCGGGGTCGGTCGCGGATGGGACGTGTCAGGGTCACGACGGGTTCCGCCCCGGCCGGCCGTGAACTCCCGCAGGGCCCGGCCCTTTTCGCCGTGCGCTCAATCCGCCCACGGCGCAAACCCCGCGGCGCCCGGCCGACGGCGGTTAGCGTCCGATCATGGACGCACTCACCCGGATCACCCCGCACATCTGGCAACTCCCGTTCCCCGTGGGCCATGTGTACCTCGTCGCCCTGACCGACGGCGGCTTCGCCGCGGTCGACACCGGCATACCCGGCTCGGCCCCCGCGATCCTCGACGCGCTGGACCGGCTCGGCGGCGGCCCCGCCGCGCTCCGGCAGATCGTGCTCACCCACCACCACCTCGACCACATGGGGTCCGCCGCCGACCTGGTCGCCGCCACCGGCGCCCGCGTCCTGGCCGGCGCCCTCGACGCCCCCGTCATCAGCGGCGCCCGCCCCGAGCCGCCGCTCGACCTCGTCCCCGGCGAACGGGTCGTGCACGAGGGCGTCATGGCCGGGCTCACGGCCGGCGCGATGCCGCCGCTGCGCCATGTCGGGGTGGACACCCCGCTCCACGAGGGCGACACCCTCGACGACTGGCCCGAGCCGGTCCGGGTGCTGCACGTCCCCGGCCACACCGAGGGCGCCATCGCCCTCCATCTGCCGGGGAGCCGGCTGCTGTTCCCCGGGGACATCATCGCCACCGACCCCACCGGCTCCCGGGTCCTGCTCGGCCCCTTCAACGTCGACCGCGCGCGGGCCCTGGCCTCGTTCCGGCGGCTGGCGGCCCTGGACGACGTCGACACGGTCTGCGTCCCGCACGGCGTGCCGATCCGCACCGGCGCCCGCGCGCTGCTGGCGGCGGCCACACCGGAGTCGGACTGGCGGTGAAGTCGGCGCGAGGCGGGGGGTGTTGACTGCGGGGGGCGGTCCGTGTCGCGGCGGGGGCGGGCGGTATGCGGGCGGCCGGTGGTGCGCCGCTTACGCCCGCCCCACGACCGGCACGTGTAATTTCGCCGTCACGGCCCCACCGGGCCGCCCCTGGGCCCGGAGCGGGCGGGAGACGAGCGGGAGAGAGGCACGGCATGCAGCTGCACACCCACGAGTGGGGCGCCGGCGACCGGATCGCGGTGCTGATCCACGGGATCATGTCCGACCACCGCACCTGGCACCGGGTCGGCCCGGCCCTCGCCGACCGGGGCTACCGCGTCATCGGCGTCGACCTGCGCGGCCACGGCCGCAGCCCGCGCGGCGCGTACGGCCCCGAACTCTTCGCCGACGACCTGGTGGACACCCTGCCGACCGGCGTCGAGGTCGCCGTCGGGCACTCGTTGGGTGGGCTGGCGCTGGCCCTGGCGGTCGAGCGGCTGCGGCCGCGGCGGGCGGTCTACTGCGACCCGGCGTGGTCGCTGGTGGGCGTGGGGCAGGCGGTCGACCCGGCGGTGTTCGTGACGTTCAAGACCGCGGACCGGGCGCGGGTGGCGGCCTTCAACCCGCGCTGGGACGACGCCGACATCGACGTCGAACTGGCCACCCTCGCGGACTGGGACACCGCCACGGCGCTGGCCCTGTCCGGCGGCCATCTGCGGGACCGGACGCCGGCGCGTCCGGTGGTGCCGTCGCTGGTGCAGATCGCGGGGGAGGGGTTCCTGTTCACCGAGGAGGCGGCGAAGGAGCTGGTCAGCCGGGGCTTCACGGTCCGGACCGTGGCCGGCGCCGGGCACACCATCCACCGGGATGACCTGGCGGGGTTCCTGGCCGGGCTGGAGGGCTGGATCTGAACCGTTGCGGTGCCCGGCGGGGCGTCAAGTGTCGCAGTCCAGCAGGGACTTGCACAGGCCGCAGCGGGCCTGGAGGCGGCCGCGCACCGGGACGCGGATGCGCTGGCAGCAGGTCGGGCAGGGGAACGAGACCCGCAGCGTGGCGCCGGGGCCCGCGGACTCGAAGGCGTAGCCCCCGCCCGGGCCGGCGGCGGGCGCGGTGGTGCGGGGGCGGGCCGTCACCGCGCGGCGGTCCCTGGCGTAGCGGAGCCGCGCGGCGAGGCCGGCGCCGGCCAGCGGCGGCCGGCGGGCGTCCTGCCGGGACCGGGCCCGCCCCGCGGTGTACGCGTCGTACGCCTGCGGGCTGGTGAACCACGGCGACGGGTCCTCGCCGAAGAAGTCGGCGCGCTTGGCCAGCACATAGCCGAACTCCTCGGGCGTGAGGTAGCCCAACTTCTGGGAGAACGGCCCGTGTTCGCGGTAGGCGTCCAGCAGCAGCCAGCCGGCGCCGAGGTAGCTGGCGGCGGTGTCGGTGAGGATCTCGTTGTCGCGGGTGCCGGGGAAGGACAGGTCCAGCCGGTGCAGCCAGACGTGGGTCACCTCGTGGGCCAGGGCGGCGCCGATGTCCTTGCGGTGCCGGCGGAAGCGGTCGTTGAGCTCGACGAAGTACTCGGGGCCCGCGGTCAGTTCGACGGTCGCGGCGTGCTCCATCTCGCGGAAGGTGAGCACGATCCGGGCGTCCGGCAGATGCAGGTGGTGGACCATGGCGCGGGCCACCCGCTGGGCGCCCAGATGGAGGTCCTCGGCGTCGTCGAAGGCCACGTCGACGGGGAGCACGCTGGTGGGAAAGGTGCTCACGGTGTCGTGGGACAGCCGGCGGAAGAGCGCGGTGAGGGCCGCACGGACCGTGTCGAGATGAGGGAAGCCGTGCGCGATCTCGCTGCCGCCGGTGGTCATCGGCTCACTCTACGACCGGCGCGGGCGCGGCGGCACCAGGGCCCACCGGGCGTGCGGGGGACGGGAGTTGGCCGGATGTTGACCCTTGTCACTCTGTTCCCGCACTCCACATAATCACAGGGCGCTTTACGGGTTCATTGCCCAGGCGCCCGGAAGTTTTGCCGAGTGCTGCCGTCGTTCCCACGGATTTTGCGGGGCCGTGGTCGGCACGGGGCTTGGCATGGGCCTGTCATGACGCTTCGTTTCTCCACCCCCCACGGAAGGAAGCACGTTGCGCACCCACCACAAGCACCTCAAGAGAGCCACCGCCGCCGGCGCCATCGCCCTGGCCGCCGTCAGCCTCCAGCCCGTCGCCGCCCAGGCCGCCCCCGCCCCCACCCCCGGCGGCTCCAGCCACTCCCACGTCGTCGGCGGCACCCGCGCCGACCAGGGCGAATTCCCCTTCATGGTGCGGCTGTCGATGGGCTGCGGCGGCGCCCTCTACGCCAAGGACATCGTGCTCACCGCCGCGCACTGTGTCGACGGCAGCGGGCCCGACACCTCCCTCACCGCCACCGGCGGCGCCGTCGACCTCCAGGACCCCGCCGCCGTCAAGGTCAACTCCACCCAGGTCCTCCAGGCCCCCGGCTACAACGGCAAGGGCAAGGACTGGGCCCTCATCAAGCTGGCCAAGCCCCTCGACCAGCCCACCCTCAAGACCGCCGACAAGGACACCTACAACAAGGGCGACTTCACCATCGCCGGCTGGGGCGCCGACAAGGAAGGCGGCGACCAGCAGCGCTACCTCCTCAAGGCCACCGTCCCCTTCATCGACGACGCCGCCTGCCAGCAGGCGTACGGCGACTCCCTCACGCCCGGCGAGGAGATATGCGCCGGCAAGCTGGACACCGGCGGCACCGACACCTGCCAGGGCGACTCCGGCGGCCCGATGTTCCGCAAGGACGACGCCGGCCAGTGGATCCAGGTCGGCATCGTCTCCTGGGGCGAGGGCTGCGCCCGACCCGGCAAGCCCGGCGTCTACACCGAGGTGAGCACCTTCGCCGCCGACATCGCCAAGGCCGCCGCCCAACTCGGCTGACCCCGCACCACCGGCGCAGGGGCCCGGCCACCCCCACGGGCCCCTGCCCGTACCACCATCCGCCGCCGCGGCTTGCGGGCCGCCACCGCCACCGGTCCGATGGAGCCATGCCGATCAGCGTGGTCATCGCCGACGACCAGGAGATGGTCCGGACGGGCTTCCGGATGATCCTGGAGAGCCAGCCCGACATCGAGGTCCTCGCCGACGTCACCGACGGCGACGCCGCCCTGGAGGCCGCCGAGCGCCTCCGCCCCGACGTGCTGCTGCTCGACATCCGGATGCCCGGACCCGACGGCCTGGAGGTCACCCGCCGGCTCGCCGAACGCGCCGCCGAACAGCCCGAACTCCACGGCCGCCCCAAGGTCGTCATCGTCACCACCTTCGACCTCGACGAGTACGTGCACGCCGCCCTCCACAACGGCGCCTGCGGCTTCCTCCTCAAGGACGCCAGCCCCGCCCTGCTCGTCGAGGGCGTCCGCGCCGCGGCCGCCGGCGACGCCCTGGTCTCACCCGCCATCACCCTGCGCCTGCTGCGCAGCCGCACTCCCGCCGCCGGCCGCCAGCCCGCCGAACCCCTCACCGACCGCGAGGAACAGGTCGTCCGCGCCCTGGCCACCGGCCGCACCAACGCCGAGATCGCCGACGCCCTGCACGTCTCGCTCTCCACCGTCAAGACCCACCTCGCCAACGTCCAGGCCAAACTCGCCGCCCGCAACCGCGTCGAGATCGCCGCCTGGGCCTGGGAAACCGGCCTGGCCACCGAGGAATGAGCCCGCTGACCGGATGGGCCCGCGCCCACCCTCACAAGGCCCTCGCCGCCAAGGCCGCCCTCGCCGCCGTCCTGCTCTTCCTCGTCGGCTTCGAAACCGTCGCCCTGGCCCGACAACCCACCCGCCCGCACGCCATCGTCGTCGCCGCCGCCGTCGTGGTCTGCCTGTGCGCCGTCCCCTCCCGCCACATCCCGCTGACCCTCCGCGCCGGCCTCGCCGCCGCGGTCTCCCTCGCCGCCTCCGCCGTCCTGATCGCCGGCCAGCACGCCCTGCGCGTCTGGGGCCTGGGCGAGGGCATCGCCCTGCTCGTGCTGCTCACCGCGGTGGTGCAGCGCGCCCCCGCCCGCACCGCCGCCGTCCTCGGCCCACTGCTCGGCCTGTCCTGCGTGCTCGCCCCCATGCGGGACATCCGGATGGGCGTCTTCACCGTCGTCTACGGCGTCCTCACCGTCGTCGTCACCGCCTACTCGATGATCCTGCGCTGGCAGAACGCCGCGCGGCTGCGCGACCTGGCCGCCGTACGGGACGCCGAACGCCTGGAGCTGGCCCGGGAGTTGCACGACGTCATCGCCCACCACGTCACCGGCATCGTGGTGTCGGCCCGCGCCGCCCGCTTCACCCACCTCGACGGGGAGCGCGCCGGTGACGCCTTCGCCCGGATCGAGAGCGCCGGCGACGAGGCCCTCGGCGCCATGCGTCGCCTGGTCCGGGTGCTGCGCGAGGGCGAGGCCCGCACCACCCCCGTCGCCGGACTCGCCGAAGTCCGCGCCCTCGCCGACGCCTTCACCCGCACCGGCCCGCCCGTCACCCTCGACCTCGAACCCGGCCTGGACCACACCCTGCCGCCCGAAGTCGCCGCCGCCGTCCACCGCATCGTCCGCGAATCCCTCACCAACGTCCGCAAGCACGCCCCCGACGCCACCGCCGTCCGCATCACCGTGCACACCACCCCCCGCGGCACCGAACTGCGCATCGCCAACGACGGTGGCACCCCGGCCCGCCCGACCGAACCGCCCACCCGCGGCGGCGGCTTCGGCCTGGCCGGCCTCACCGAACGCGCCGAGGCCCTCGGCGGCACCCTCACCGCCGGCCCCGCCCCCGAAGGCGGCTGGCAGGTCACCGCCCTCCTCCCACCGGCCGGCCCGACCGACCACTGAGCCGCGCCCGCCGGTCGCATCTGTCCAACACCCGGCGCCCCTCAGTCCATGGGCCCGCGCCCCGCCCACCTTGCACGCTGTCCGCCGACAAGGCCGCACCGCCACCGAGGAGGACGCGTGAGCGCACAGCCCGGACCCAGCCGCAGACAACTCGTCGCCGCCACCGCACTCGCCGGCGTCGCCACCGCCCTCCCGCTCGGCACCCGCACCGCGACCGCCGCACCCCCCACCGCCCCCACGGTCCTGCGCTCCACCGCCCTGGAGGTCCGCGTCGACCCCGCCTTCCCCCGCATCGTCTCCTACACCGACCGCGCCACCGGCGCCGTCCTGCACGGCCAGCAAACCCCCGTCACCCACCTCCTCATCGACGACCGCCCGCACACCCCCCGCGTCACCCACCGCGCCCGTACCGACCGCGCCACCTACACCCTCGCCCTCGACGGCGGCACCACCCTCACCGTCGAGATCGCCGTCCACGACTGGCAGGTCACCTGGCGCCTGACCGACCTCACCGACACCCCCGAACTCCGCGTCGGCACCCTCCAGATACCCGACCTCGCCCTGCTCAGCGTCCGCAGCGACCAACCCGGTGCCCACCTCCTCG
Organism: Streptomyces sp. NPDC057743; assembly: GCF_042798755.1. Lineage (NCBI taxonomy): Bacteria > Bacillati > Actinomycetota > Actinomycetes > Kitasatosporales > Streptomycetaceae > Streptomyces > Streptomyces sp. NPDC057743. The sequence continues at coordinate 208,519 of NZ_JBHVJX010000002.1, read as the reverse complement.
CCGCCCGCCTCCAACTCGACAAGGCCACCAGCGGCGACACCCTCATCGAGGTCACCGACCACACCCCCGTCGAGGCCGCCCCCACCGGCTGCGCCTACGCCGTCGTCGCCACCGCCCAACTCGCCGCCGCCATCGAGACCAACACCGTCTACGACACCCCCACCACCCCCACCGCCTGGGAGAACGGCCGCCTCTGGCACCAGACCCTGCGCAGTGGTGCACACGTCACGGCCCACCTCACCCCCGGCCAATGGACCCACCGCGCCGCCGGCCAACCCACCGACGCCACCGAACCCCTCCCGTATGCCACCGTCATCCTCACCCGCGACCGCAACGGCGACGGCCGCACCGACTGGCAGGACGCCGCCCTCGCCCTCCGCGACATCATGGTCAACCCGCTCGGCGCCGACACCCAGCACCTCCGCGTCGTCCCGCACATCCCCTTCAACTTCGCCAGCCAGGCCACCAACCCGTTCCTCGCCACCCTCGACAACGTCAAACGGATCGCCCTGGCCACCGACGGCCTGCGCCAGTTCACCCTCCTCAAGGGCTACCAATCAGAGGGCCACGACTCGGCCCACCCCGACTACGGCGGCAACTACAACGAACGCGCCGGCGGCCTCGCCGACCTCAACACCCTGCTGCGCGCCGGAAAGAAGTGGGGCAGCGACTTCGCCGTCCACGTCAACGCCACCGAGTCCTACCCCGTCGCGCACGCCTTCTCCGAACGGCTCGTCAACTCCCGCGACAAGCAATGGGACTGGCTCGACCAGTCCTACCGCATCGACGCCCGCCGCGACCTCGTCTCCGGCGACATCGTCGCCCGCTTCGCCCAGCTCCGCCGGGAGACCGACCCCGCCCTGAACACCGTCTACCTCGACGTCTTCCGGGAATCCGGCTGGAACTCCGACCGCCTCCAACGCCACCTGCGCGACCAGGGCTGGCAGGTCGCCACCGAATGGGGTCACGGCCTGGAACGCTCGGCCCTCTGGTCCCACTGGGCCAACGAGACCGACTACGGCCCCGACACCTCCCGCGACATCAACTCCCAGCTCATCCGCTTCCTCCGCAACCACCAAAAAGACGTCTTCGCCGACAAGTGGCCCACCCTCCTCGGCGCCCCCCGCATGGGCAACTTCGAGGGCTGGACCGGCAAGAACGACTGGAACGCCTTCCACACCATCGTCTGGAACGACGCCCTGCCCGCCAAGTACCTCCAGGCGTACCCCATCCGCACCTGGACCGACCACGAGATCACCTTCGAAGGCCCCACCCGCACCACCGTCACCGACGCCGGCGGCACCCGCCGCATCACCACCGACGGCCGCCTCGTCTACGACGGCGGCCGCTACCTGCTGCCCTGGGAACCCCGCCGCGCCACCGACCCCGCCAAGCTCTACCACTACAACCCCCAAGGCGGGCAGACCAGTTGGCAACTGCCCCGCGGTTGGGCCGGCACCCGGACCGTCCACGCCTACCGCCTCACCGACCAGGGCCGCACCGACCACCGGCGCATCCCCGTCACCGGCGGCCGGATCACCCTCACCGCCCGCCCCGACACCGCCTACGTCCTCTACCGCACAAAGGCCCCCACCCCGCCCGACCCCCACTGGGGCGAGGGCACCCCCCTGACCGACCCCGGCTTCCACGCCGGCGACCTCACCGCCTGGCAGACCACCGGCCCCGCCACCGTCCAACGCAACGACCGCGGCGACTACGAACTGGTCATTGGCCCCGGCCCCGCCGCCACCGTCGCCCAACGCTTGGCCCGCCTCGCCCCCGGCGACTACGCCGCCTCCGTCCAGGTCGAGGTCGGCGCCACGGCGGGGGAGCGGCGCCGCGCCGCCCTGGAGGTCCGCACCCCCGACGGCGTCACCGCCACCAACTTCACCGAGACCTCCACCGCCCCCAACTACGTTGCCGCCGACCGCAAGACCGGCACTCGCTACCAGCGCCTGACCACCCGCTTCACCGTCCCCGACGGCGGCGGCCCGGCCACCCTCGCCCTCACCGCCGCCCCCGGACACCCCCGCATCCGCTTCGACAACGTCCGCATCGTCCCCGCCCCGCGCCCCGCCACCGGGCCCGGCACCCTCGTCCACGAGGACTTCGAGGCCGTCCCCCAGGGCTGGGGCCCCTTCGTCAAGGGCGACGCCGGCGGCTCCACCGACCCCCGCACCCACCTCGCCCAACGCCACGCCCCGTACACCCAACGCGGCTGGAACGACAAGGCGATCGACGACGTCATCGACGGCACCCAGTCCCTGAAGTCCCGCGGCGAGCACACCGGCCTCGTCTACCGCACCGTCCCGCACACCGTCCGCTTCGCCCCCGGCCGCCGCTACCGCGTCACCCTCCGCTACGAGAACGAGCAGGCCGACCAGTACGCCTGGGTCACCGCCGTCGACACCCCCGGCACCCGTGAGCTCAGCCGGCACCCCCTGCCGGTCGCCACCCAACCCGCCACCCTCAGGTACGAGTTCACCGCGCCGGAGGAGGGCGAGGTCTGGGTCGGGCTACGCAAGACGGGCGGGGACGGGACGGCGGAGTTCGTCCTGGATGCCTTCGGGGTGGTTGAGGGGTGATGCCCTTCGGGGTGGTTGAGGCGTGAGGTGGGGCGGGGGAGGCGGGCGCGGGCTGGACCGTCTGGGGGCTTGGCCCCGCGTTCGGGCATCCGGCCCGTGAGGCTCACGGCACCAACCGCGGTGCCCCCGCCGCCACTACGGACCCCGTCGCACCCGCCGCCCCCTCGTCCCCATCCGGCCCCTCCAACTCCAGCACCAGCACCTCGTTCGTCCCCTCCCGCAACACCGGACCCGGCACGAACAAACCTTGCTGCGGCCCCACCGACCAATACCGCCCCACCGGAAAACCCCCGATCCACACCAACCCCCGTGTCCACCCCGGCAGTTCCAACACCGCGTCCCCCACCCCACCCGGCGGCACCGTCACCGTGCCCCGATGCAACCCCCGCGCCCCCGGCCGCGCCCCACCGAACCCCAACCCGGCCACCGCCGCCGCGCCCGCTGCCCCCTCCAACGCGTCCCACCGCAGCCCCCGCGCCCGCACCCCGTGCAGATACTGCCGCTCGTGCAGCACCCCGCCCGTGATCCCCTTCGCCTCGCCCAGCCGCGGCCCGTAGTTGACCCGCCCCAACGACTCCACCCACAACACCACCTCCGCGGGCCCCGCCACCCGCCCCAACACCGCAACCTCCCCCTCCCCCTCACTCCCCTCCACCAACACCGGCCCCCGCACCCCGTCCACCACCGTCACCGCCCGATCCCGCAGCCCCACCACCCGCAACGGATACGGCTCCCGCGGCCCCGGCACCGCCACCCGGTACCGCACCAACCCCCGCTCCACCCCCAACTCCTCGAATGTCGGCGGCACCCCCGCGCACACCTCCGGACCCCCCAACCCCGCCAACACCGCATCCATCCCCAACCACCCCGACAACGCCACCTCCACCGCCCCCGCCAACACCGGTTGCGCCGTTGGCACTTCCGGCAACGGCCCCACCGCGTATTCCGCCAACACCTCCCGCATCCGCCAGAACAACTCCGTCGGCCGCCCCCGCTCATCCACCGGCGCCCCGTAGTCGTACGACGTCACCGTCGGCAACAACGCCCCGTCCTGCACCTCACCCGCCCGGTTCGCCCCCGCCCAGCCCCCGAAACTCGTCCCCCCGTGCGCCATATAGACATTCACCGACGCCCCGCACGCCAACACCTCCCGCAACGCCGCCGCCACCTCAGCCGCCCCCCGCGGCTGAGCCGCCGCACCCCAGTGCGCGAACCACCCACACCAGAACTCCATGCACATCAACGGCCCCCGCGCCCGATGCCGCCGCAACGCTGCGAACGCCTCCCGCGCCCCCGACCCGAAGTTCACCGTCGCCAGCACCCCCGGCACGCTCCCACCGGTCAGCATGTGGTCCTCCGCCCCGTCCGACGTGCACAGCGGCACCGTCACCCCCAACTCCCGCAACGTCCGGGCCAGATGCCCCAGATACTCCGTATCCGACCCATACGACCCGTACTCGTTCTCCACCTGCACCAGCACCACCGGCCCGCCCCGGCCGCACTGCCGCGCCACCACCTGCGGCAGCACCACCTCCCACCACCCGTCCACCGCCCGCAGAAACGCCGGCTCCCGGGTCCGCACCCGCCGCCCCAACGCCCCCGTCAACCACCACGGCAACCCCCCGTTCTCCCACTCCGCGCAGATATACGGCCCCGGCCGCACGATCGCCCACAACCCCGCCGCCGCCACCGCGTCCAGGAACCGCCCCAGCGCCCCGACGTCCCGCAGTTCACCAGGCCGCGGCTCGTGCCAGTTCCACGGCACATACGTCTCCACGCAGTTCAGCCCCATCGCCCGCACCATCGCCAACCGGTGCGCCCACTGCGCCTCATGCACCCGGAAGTAGTGCAACGCCCCCGACAGCAGCCGCACCGGCCGCCCGTCCACCTCGAACTCCCGCTCCCCAACGGCAAACCGCACCCCGCGCCTCCCGCCTCGTCGCTCCCGATCGCCTCCCCTCACGCTCGCCCCCTGGCGGCCGGCCGGTCCATGGACAAAGATCGATGCCCATTGGACGGATCGCCGCCAGGCGCCTGGCGCGTGCGGGGCGCGCGTCGGGGGCGCGCGTTCGGGGCGCCGAACGGCGAGGGGAGGAGGACCGGCCGGCATGTACCGCACCTGGATGCGCTACTTCACCCCGAGCCCGCTCCACCACCGGCTCGGCCTGGTCTGCCTGGGCGTCGGCCTCCAACACGGCACCCTGCCGCCGGTCGGCCCGCGCACCCTCGACCACCACGTCGCCGTCGTCCTGTGCGCCGGCCGCGGCTGGTTCACCACCCCCGACGGGCACCGTCACACCGTCACCGCCCCCGCCCTCCTCTGGCTCGTCCCCGGCGTCGAGCACCACTACGGCGCCGACCCCGACACCGGCTGGGACGAGGGCTTCGTCGACTTCACCGGACCCGCCGCCGACACCTACACCGAACTCGGCTACATCGAGCCGCACCAACCCCTCGTCCCGCTCACCGACGCCGGGCCGGCCCGCGCCGCGATCGGCCGCATCGCCCGCGCCGCGCGCCGCGGCAACCCCCTCCTGGAGGTCGAGACCGCCGCCGCGGTCCACGAACTCCTCGTCGCGCTGCGTCGCGCCCGCGCCGACACCGGCGCCGACGGCGAACCGGTGCTGGCCGCCCTGGCCCGCGACGCGTTCCTCCCGCTCTCGATCGCCGAACACGCGGCCCGGCGCGGCATGACCCCCGCGGCGCTCCGCGCCGCGGTGCGCCGCGGGGCCGGTTGCAGCCCCAAGGACTACCTCCTCGGCATCCGCCTGGGCCGCGCCAAGGAACTCCTCGTCGCCACCGAACTCCCCGTCGCGGCCGTCGCCCGCCGCGTCGGCTACGACGACCCCGCCTACTTCAGCCGCCTCTTCACCCGCCGCGTCGGCCTTGCCCCCGCCCGCTTCCGCGACCGCCAAACCCGCTCCGTCCCCGGCGGCTGGTCCACCCAAATCCCAGACCCCTCGTCTCCACCACACGTCGACGGGTGACGCCACGTTCTCTACGTTCTCTCGTTCCCCTTCCCCTTCCCCGCCGGTCCCTGTCGGTGGGTGGTTGCGCGCCGTGGCGGCGGGGGTGTGGTTGGTGGTCGCCCCGCGTTGTCGTCTGTCTGTCTGGCGCGGTGGTGGCTGGGGTGGCCTCGCCCACTCTTCGGTGGGTGGGGGTCGGAGGGGCTGCCCCGGAACCCGTCCTCGGTGCGGGCGCCTCTGGTGTGTGGGTGAGGATTACCCGGGGCTTTGCTCCAGATCCTGCGGGCGGGCTCCGGGACATCCCCTCCGACCCGGCGCCGTGGGCGTCTTTCCCGCCGCGTCGGTCCGGGGCAGCTACGCGGTCGCGTCCCCTGGCAGCGTCGCCGACCTCGGCCCGCCGGTCGCCTTCACGACTGCGCCCCGCCTGTGCGGCCCCCTGTGTCCTGCCTGTGCGGCCCCGACTGTGGGGGGCGTATCCCCAACCCTCCTCACCATCCCCACCCGTCCGACTACAATCCGTAATGGAACGCGGAACTCCCCACCCCTCCGCGTTCGTTGCCGGATAAGAGGAGGCGGCGGCGAGCAAGGCACGGGGCAGCGGCCCACTCCTGGCTCGGACCGCCGACGGCTACCACCGATGGCTGGCGTAGTCAGGGTCGCTGCCTGGCCCGCGAGTGACCCTGACTACTGGCCCGCGAGTGACCTGACTACGCCAGCCGTTGTCGGAGCCAGCCGCGGTCGGGTAGCCACCAGGGCGCCGTGGTCTGTGAGTTGGGCTGGTGGCGGTTGGGTCCACCGGCGGATGGTCGGCGACGGCGTAGGCCGGAGGGGATGTCCCGGGGTGCGCCCGCAGGATCTGGAGCAAAGCCCCGGGTATGCGTCATTTGACTGACCAGAGGCGCCCGCACCGAGGACGTACCCCGGGACAGCCCCTCCGGCCCCACCCACGGCGAGAGGCCGCGAAGCGCTAGCCCCCACCGGACAGAACCGTGAGGGTGGACCCGTCAGCGCGGACCCGTGAGGCGCAAGCCCCCACCGGGCGGAACCCGTCAGGGCCCGTCAGGGCCCGTCAGGACCCGCCAGGCACAAGCCCCCGGCCGCAGCCAACACCGCAGGGCCCGGCCGCGAACACCCCTCCCGCCGCCACGGCGAGCAACCCACAACCGCCAGGGCCCGGCGGAAGAGCCCCCCACCGCAACCCCAACGTGGGAAGCCCCACATGACAAGCTCGCCCCATGCTGCAACGTCCCGAAGCCGAAGCCCGCGCCCAGCTGCTCGACGTCCACCGGTACGAGGTCGCGCTCGATCTCACCCGCGGCGACGAGGAGTTCGCCTCCCGCACCGCCATCCACTTCACCGCCCGCGAGCCGGGCGACACCTTCGTTGAGATCAAGCCCGCCGCCCTCCACGCCGCCACCCTCGACGGCCACCGGCTGGACCCCGCGGCCCTGGACGGCAACCGGCTGCCCCTCACCGGCCTGGCCGCCGGCCCGCACGAGCTGCGCCTCGACGCCACCATGCGCTACTCCCGCACCGGCGAGGGCATGCACCGCTTCACCGACCCGGCCGACGGCGAGAGCTACGTCTACACGCAGCTGTTCATGGACGACATCCAGCGCGTCTTCGGCGCGTTCGACCAGCCCGACCTCAAGGCCGTCTTCGAGCTGACCGTCACCGCCCCGCCCACCTGGACCGTGCTCGCCAACGGCCGCACCGAGCAACTCCCCGACGGCACCTGGCGGGCCGCCGCCACCCCCCGCATCAGCACCTACCTGGTCGCCGTCGCCGCCGGCCCCTGGCACTCCGTCCGCACCGAACACGCCGGTCTCCCCTTCGGCCTGCACTGCCGCCGCTCCCTCGCGCCCCACCTCGACGCCGACGCCGAGGAACTCCTCGACCTCACCCGCCGCTGCTTCGACCGCTACCACCAGATCTTCACCGAGCCATACCCCTTCGACTCCTACGACCAGGCGTTCGTCCCGGAGTTCAACGCCGGCGCGATGGAGAACCCCGGCCTGGTCACCTTCCGCGACGAGTTCGTCTTCCGCTCCGCCGTCACCGACACCGAGCGCCAGACCCGCGGCATGGTCATCGCCCACGAGATGGCCCACATGTGGTTCGGCGACCTGGTCACCCTCCGGTGGTGGGACGACATCTGGCTCAATGAGTCGTTCGCCGAGTACATGGGCTACCAGGTCCTCTCCGAGGCCACCCGCTTCACCGGCACCTGGACCGACTTCGCCGTCGCCCGCAAGGGCTGGGGCTACGACGCCGACCAGCGCCCCTCCACCCACCCCGTCGCCCCCGCCCCCCACGACGTCCCCGACACCGCCTCCGCCCTCCTCAACTTCGACGGCATCTCCTATGCCAAGGGCGCCTCCGCCCTGCGCCAACTCGTGGCCTGGATGGGGGAGAAGGACTTCCTCGCCGGCATCAACGACCACTTCGCCCGGCACCGCTTCGGCAACGCCACCCTCGCCGACTTCCTCGACTCCCTGGCCCGCGCCACCGACCGCGACGTCCACGCCTGGGCCGAGCGCTGGCTGCGCACCACCGGCGTCGACACCCTCACCCCCACCCTCGTCGAGGGCAACGGCACCTGGCACCTGCACGTCGCCCACACCGGCAGCCGCCCGCACCGCATCACCGTCGGCGCCTACGACCCGGACCCGGCCCACACCGACCGCCTGGCCCTGCGCGACCGCTTCGACGTGGACGTCCCGGCGGACGGCGACCCCGCCCGGCGCACCTTCCCCCAGGCCGCCCCCGCCCTCGTCGTCCTCAACGACGGCGACCTCAGCTACGCCAAGGTCCGTTTCGATCCCGCCTCCTGGCGGACGGCCGCCCGCGCCCTGTCCGGCCTGCCCGACCAGTTGACCCGCGCGGTCGTCTGGAACGCCGCCCGCGACCTGGTCCGCGACGGCGAACTGGCGCCCACCGCCTACCTGGACGTGGCCCGCGACCACCTCCCACACGAGAACGACCTCGCCGTCGTCCAGGGCGTGCTCGCCTTCGCCCGCACCCAGATCGCCGACCGCTACCTTCCGCCGGAGGCCCGGCACACCGCCCTGACCACCCTCACCGCCCTCAGCCGCGCGATCCTGCGCCGCACCGAGGGCCCCGGCGACGGCCCCGAGGCCGGCCTGCGGCTGACCGCCGTCCGCGTCCTCATCGACAGCGCCACCACCCCCGAGCCCATCCAGGACTGGCTCGACGACGGCAGCGTCCCCGGCGGCCCCGCCCTCGACCACGAACTGCGCTGGCGCATCCTCGGCCGGCTCGCCGCCCTCGGCGCCACCACCCCCGAGGCCATCGACGCCGAACTCGCCGACGACCAGAGCGCCACCGGCCGCGAGGGCGCCGCCCGCTGCCGCGCCGCGCTGCCCGACCCGGACGCCAAACGGGCCGCCTGGGACGCCCTGTTCACCGCCGACGCCGAGGCCGAACTCTCCAACTACCTCTTCACCGCCACCGCCACCGGCTTCTGGGTCCCCGAGCAGCAGGACCTGCTCCGCCCGTACGTCGCCCGCTACTTCGCCGAGGTGCCCGCCCTCGCCGCCCGCCGCGGGCCGGCCCTCGCCAAGGCCGCCGGCCGGTACGCGTTCCCCGCCGTCTGCGTCGAGGAGGCCACCCTCCGCCTCGGCGAACGCTGCCTGGCCGAGGGCGACCCGACGCCCGCCCTGCGGCGTACCCTCGACGACCAACTCGACGACGTGCGACGGGCGTTGCGGGTCCGGGAGGCTGCCGCCAACGCGTAGGGGGAGCGGGGGAGTTGACGGGTGCGGGTGTCGTCGGGTGGTGGAGGGTCGCCGGCGGCACCCGCGTCGCGTTCGCGCCAACTCCCCGACGCCCGCCCTTCGACGGGGCGCAAGACCGCAGGCAACCGAACACCTGCGGGACAGCCGTCCCACGAACGGGTGGTAGCGGCGCAACGGGTGGATACCCGCCGTATCGGCCCAGTAACTTAGGGCGGCCTAAGGTCCGGCCCCTGTGCAGCCAACTCCCGTTGAAGAAGAGCCCACTTGATGTCAGTCGCCCCTGCCGGCACCGCCCTTGCAGGCGGCACCGACGGCCCCCGCGCGCTCCGCCCCCTCCTTGACACCGTCCTCGACGCCCTCACCACCGGCGCCCAGGACCGCTCCGGCCCCCTCCCGCCCGGCGGCCCCGACGTCGTCGCCCGCGCCGTGCGCGACACCTGCCTTCCCCTCCTCTCCGACGAGGGCACCGACCCGCACACCGCCCTCCGCACCCTCGTGCACACCCTCGCCGTCGGCGCCGCCGACCCCGCCGACCCGCACTGCGCCGCTCATCTGCACTGCCCCCCGCTGGCGTTGGCCACCGCCGCCGACCTCGCCGCCAGCGCCCTCAACCCCTCGATGGACTCCTGGGACCAGGCCCCCGCCGCCTCCGAGCTCGAAGCCCACACCGCCCGCGCCCTCGCCGCCCTCGTCTACCCCACGGCCACCGCACCCGACGCCCTGGTCACCACCGGCGGCACCGAGTCCAACCAACTCGCCCTCCTGCTCGCCCGCGAGGCCCCCCGTCCCCCGGGCATCACCGGCCCCCTGCGCATCGTCTGCGGCGCCAACGCCCACCACAGCGTCCACCGCGCCGCCTGGCTCCTCGGCCTCCCCGAACCCCTCACCCTCCCCACCCCCCACGGCACCCTCGACCCCGCCACCGTCCACACCTGCCTCGCCGAACTCACCGGACGCAGCGGTCCCGTTGGCCCAGTCGGTCCCGTCGGCCCTGACAGCCCTGTCGACCCCATCCTCCTCATCGCCACCGCGGGCACCACCGACGCCGGCGCCCTCGACCCCCTCCCGGCCCTCGCCGACCTCGCCGACCAACACGGCGCCCGCCTCCACGTCGACGCCTCCTACGGCGGCCCCCTCCTCTTCAGCACCACCCACCACACCGCCCTCACCGGCCTCTCCCGCGCCCACACCGTCACCCTCGACCTGCACAAACTCGGCTGGCAACCGGTCGCCGCCGGCCTCCTCGCCGTCCCCACCCCCGCCACCCTGACCCCCCTCGCCCACCAGGCCGACTATCTCAACGCCGACGACGACACCGAAGCCGGCGTCCCCGACCTCCTCGGCCGCTCCCTGCGCACCACCCGTCGCCCCGACATCCTCAAGATCGCCGTCACCCTCAAGGCCCTCGGCCGCCAGGGCCTCGGCGACCTCGTCGACCGCACCCTCGCCGCCGCCCAGACCCTCGCCGACCTCATCGACGCCCACCCCGGCTACGAACTCCACTCCCGCCCCACCCTCACCACCGTCCTCTTCCGCCCCACCGACGCCGACGACGCCACCCTCGCAACCATCCGCCGCTCCCTCCTCACCGAAGGCCACGCCGTTCTCGGCCGCGCCACCACCCCCACCGGCCTCTGGCTCAAAGCCACCCTCCTCAACCCCCACACCCAACCCGGAGACCTCACCCACCTCCTCAAGCTCGTGGAAGGCCACACCCCGCGATGAACACCCCACCGCACAACGACCCCGACACCACCACCGACGCCCCCGGCCCCGACGAGCCCCTCGACCTCGCCGGCATCGGCATCGGCCCCTTCAACCTCTCCCTCGCGGCCCTCGCCCACCCCCTCACCCAGCTCCGCACCGCCTTCTACGACCAACACCCCGCCTTCCACTGGCACCCCGGCCTCCTCATCGACGGCGCCACCCTCCAAGTCCCCTTCCTCGCCGACCTCGTCACCCTCGCCGACCCCGCCAGTCCCTGGACCTTCCTCAACTACCTCAAGACCCGCGAACGCCTCTTCCCCTTCTACTTCGCCGAGCGCTTCCACATCCACCGCGCCGAATACGACGCCTACTGCCGCTGGGTCAGCGAAAACCTCCCCGCCCTCCACTTCGGCCACCACATCGACGCCGTCCGCTGGAACCACGAACGCCACCTCTTCGAGGTCGACTTCACCCAACTCGACGCCGACGGCGAGGCCGAGGCCCTCGGCCGCACCTACGCCCGCAACCTCGCCCTCGGCATCGGCACCGCCCCCCACATCCCCATCCCGCTCCGCCCCCTCGCCGAGGCCCCCACCGTCCCCGTCATCCACTCCGCCGACTACCTCGACCACCGCGAACAACTCCTGGCCGCCGAGCACCTCACCGTCATCGGCGCCGGCCAATCGGGCGCCGAGATCTTCCTCGACCAACTCCGCGCCCGCCCCGAGGGCCGCGAGCACCTCCACTGGCTCGCCCGCACCCCGGCCTTCGCCCCCATGGAATACAGCAAGCTCGGCCTGGAACACTTCACCCCCGACTACACCCGCTACTTCCACGGTCTGCCCGAACGCGTCCGCGACGAGCTCCTCCCCGCCCAATGGCAGCTCTACAAGGGCATCGACCACGACACCCTCGCCGCCATCCACGACGAGCTCTACCGCCGCACCCTCGACGGCGGCTGGCCCAACGCCGTCCTCACCCCCGGCGTCCAGGTCCGCACCGCCGGCCGGGTCGGCACCACCAAGGTCGAACTCCACCTCGAACACGCCCAACAGGGCAGCCGCTCCCGCCTCACCACCGACGCGGTCGTCCTCGCCACCGGCTACCGCGAGCGCCGCCTCGACACCCTCCTCGCCGCCCTCGACCCCTACCTCCGCCGCGACGCCTCCGAACGCCCCCGCATCGACGAGCACCACCGCCTCGTCCTCGACCCCGCCATCACCGGCTCCGTCTACGTCCAAAACGCCGAACGCCACACCCACGGCGCCGGCGCCCCCGACCTCGGACTCGCCGCCTGGCGCAGCGCCACCATCCTCAACTCCCTCACCGGCAACAGCCCTTACACCCTCCCCGGCCGCACCGCCTTCACCACCTTCGGCCTCAGCCAGCCCCAACCCCGCCGCTCGGGCACCGTCCCCCGCCAGGGCTCCACCCTCGTCCCCCGCCACTGAGCGCCACCGCCCCTCCCACCCCGCCCGAACGGTGAGCGGGGGAGAGGGGCGGACACACCGGCACCGGGCAGCTCTCCGCGCCCTAGAACACCGGCACCCCGTCCCGCGTCAACCGCCACTCCACCTTCGCGAACACCGCCGGATCGATCACCCCGCTCGCCTTCACCCAGGCAATGATCAGATTCCGGATCTCCTCCGACGTCTGCCACACCTGCTCGGCCGACGCCACATGCGGGAAGCCACCCCCGCCGTTCGCCCGGTAGTTGTTCACCGCCAGCACGAACCGCGCCGCGTCCGCCACCGGCTTCCCGTCGAACGTCAGCTTCCCGATCCGCTGCCCCACCGGCTTGGCGATATCGATCTCATACGCCACCCCGCTCACCGCGTCGTAGTTGTAATCCGGAATGTTGTCCGCATTGGTGATCCGCGCCGGATCCACCGGACCGCCCGGCGCCGTCCGCACGTAATAGCGCGCCGAGAACTCCAGGTATTCCCGCAGCTGCTTCCCCGTCAACACCCGCGCCTCCAGGGTGTTGTCGAACGGATACAGCGCCGCCATCGACCGGATCGACACGTCCCCCGCCGGCACCCTCGCCGTCCGCGAGAAGCACGATGCCTGCGACAGCACCGGCAACGACGCGTGCGCCGACCCCGCCAGGGCCTTGCGCACCGCCTCCGCCTGCACATACGCGATGAAGTCCAGGATCGGGGTGTCCTTCACCGGCGCCTGCTGCGCCGACATCTCCGCCTTCGACTTCCCGATCACCTGGTTCACATACGCCACCACCTTGCGGTGCTCGGCCCGCAGCAGCGTCGTGATCCGCGCATCCTCCGCCACCGTGTTGGAGTTGAGCACCTTCGCCCCCACCGAGTCGACCTCCCAGTGACCCCGGCGCCACTGCACCGCCACGTCGAAGAGGGTCAACCGCTGCCCCCACTTCAACGGCTCCGACAGCACCACCTCGCGGCCCGTCTCCTTGTTCACCACCCGCCGCTCCGGGATCTCCACGTGCGCGTGCCCCACCAGGATCGCGTCGATCCCCGGCACCCGCTCCGCCACCAGCGCCGCCGCGTTCTCCACGTACGGCAGCTGGTCCCCGTACGACGAGGTGCCGCTGGCCCCCGAGTGCGCCGCCACGATCACCACGTCGGCGCCCATCGACCGCAGCCGCGGCACCCACTTCGCGGCCTGCTCGGGAAGGCCGGGAAAGGTCAACTTCCCCTGCACATGGGCCTTGTCCCACAGCGCGATCCCGGGGTTGGTCAGCCCCAGCACCGCCACCCGCACGTCCCGCCCCCGCGGCGTTGACAGCCGCTTGATGACATACGGACGAAACGCCGGCCGCTGCGTCCGGGCGTCCAGCGCGTTGGCGCCCAACAGCGGGAAGCGGCAGCTCTCCTCGAACTTCCGCAGCACCGGAATCCCGTAGTTGAACTCGTGGTTCCCCAGCGCCGCCGCGTCATAGCCGATCGCGTTCATCGCCCGCGCCATCGGATGCACCGGCCCGCGCGGACCGGTGATCGGGTCCACCTTCGCGTAGTAGTACGCCAGTTGCGTGCCCTGGATGGTGTCGCCGGCGTCGATCAGGAGGGTGTTCTCCCGCCCCCGCGCCCGGCGGACGTCGCCCACCAGCGTGGAGATCTTCGCCAGCCCCACGTCGTTGTGGTCCGGATCGTCGAACTCCGCATCGGTGGCGTAGTCCCAGTTGAAGACGTTCCCGTGCAGGTCCGTCGTCCCCATGACGGTGAACGCGTAGCGGTCCCGGCGCCGTTCGGCGCCATCCGGCTTGGCCGGCGCCGCCGATGCGACGGGCGCGCCCGGTCCCCCGAGCACCACCCCCGCCCCCGCCACCACGGAACCACCCAGGAACTTCCTCCGGTCGAACCCCATCCCAACTCCCCTGAAAGACACGGCACATGCCCCAACGGTGCGGCACGGCCCGGGCATGCGACCCGGACAACGCGCGTAGATTCTGACGCAGCCACCCCTCGCGCAACACCCCCCACAGGTTGCGATCCGATGACCAACCCCCATCCCGCCCCTGTGTCACCCTGCAACCCCAACAACCCCGCACCACACCCACCACCACAGAAGGACACCCACCACCCATGACCGACCCCACACCCCCCACCGCACTGCCCTACGGGACCCCCGACGCCCCCCGCCTCGCCGTCCGCGGCGAGGCCCACCTCGAAGTCGACCCCGAAATCGCCCGCGTCACCGTCACCGTCAACGCCCGCGGCACCGACCGCACCACCGCCCTCACCGACCTCACCCGCCGCAACGAACAGGCCCTCACCCTCGTCAAGAGCTACGGCACCGCCGTCGAACACCTGGAGACCGGCAGCTTCACCCTCACCCCCCAACTCACCGAAAAGGGCCGCCACGAGCGCGTCCGCGCCTACCAAGGACACGTCACCCTCACCGCCACCCTCAACGACTTCACCGCCCTCGGCGAACTCACCACCCGCCTCGCCGACCTCGAACTCACCCGCGTCGACGGCCCCTGGTGGGACCTGCGCCCCAACTCGCCCGCCCACCGCACCGCCCGCACCCGAGCCGTCCAGGAGGCCGTCCAACGCGCCCGTGAATACGCCGAGGCCCTCGGCGCCCGCCTCGACGCCGTCCTCGAAATCGCCGACCTCGGCGCCGAGGGCCAACCCCACCAACAGGGCTACGGCTTCGCGGCCGGCGGCGCCGCCCGCAGCGCCCCCTTCGAAGCCGCCCCCGCCCTCGACCTCGAACCCCGCCGGCAGACCGTCCGCGCCGCCGTCAACGCCCGCTTCACCATGACCCGTCCGGTGCTCTGACGCCCCGCGCGAGGCCCCCGATCCGCTCATCGGAGCGGCCTCGCGCCCATTCCATTACTTGTCAACAGCCTTTCACCGAGCGGTCGTTGAGCAGTCATGTCGCCACAGTTCCCTACCGCCGGGTAGGTCATAGGCTCGAAGCATGCGCCGAGCAAAGATCGTCTGCACACTGGGACCCGCCACCGACTCGTACGAGCAGATCAAGGCCCTCGTCGACGCCGGCATGGACATCGCCCGCTTCAACCTCAGCCACGGCACCTACGCCGACCACGAAGCGCGCTTCGACCGGGTCCGCAAAGCCTCCGAAGAGTCCCACCGCAGCGTCGGCATCCTCGCCGACCTTCAAGGCCCGAAGATCCGCCTGGGCCGCTTCCACGAAGGCCCCGTACTTCTCGAACGCGACGACGCGTTCACCATCACCGTCGAGGACGGCATCGAGGGCGACCGGCGGATCTGCGGCACCACCTACTCCGGCCTCGCCGCCGACGTCACCCCCGGCGAACGGATCCTCGTCGACGACGGCAAGGTCACCCTCGAAGTCACCGCAGTCGAGGGGCCCCGCGTCCACACCAAGGTCATCGAGGGCGGCATGGTCTCCGACCACAAGGGCCTCAACCTCCCCGGCGTCGCCGTCTCCGTCCCCGCCCTCTCCGAGAAGGACCAGGACGACCTCCGCTGGGCCCTGCGCTACGGCGCCGACGTCATCGCCCTCTCCTTCGTCCGCAACGGCCGCGACATCCGCGACGTCCACCGCATCATGCGCGAGGAGAACCGCTTCCTGCCCGTCATCGCCAAGGTCGAGAAGCCCCAGGCCGTCGAGCACATCGACGACATCGTCGCCGCCTTCGACGGCATCATGGTCGCCCGCGGCGACCTCGGCGTCGAAATGCCCCTGGAAACCGTCCCGATCGTCCAGAAGCGCGCGGTCAAACTCGCCAAGCGCAATGCCAAGCCGGTCATCGTCGCCACCCAGATGCTCGACTCGATGATCGACAACTCCCGCCCCACCAGGGCCGAGGCCAGCGACGTCGCCAACGCCATCATCGACGGCACCGACGCCGTGATGCTCTCCGGCGAGACCAGCGTCGGCAAGTACCCCACCGAGACGGTCCGCACCATGAGCCGCATCGTCGAGGCCGCCGAGGAGGACATCCTCGCCAAGGGACTCCCGCCGCTGACCGAACGCAGCAAGCCCCGCACCCAGGGCGGCGCCGTCGCCCGCGCCGCCGCCGAAATGGGTGACTTCCTCGGCGCCAAGTTCCTCGTCGCCTTCACGCAGTCCGGCGACACCGTCCGCCGCCTCTCCCGCTACCGCTCGCCCATCCCCCTCCTCGCCTTCACCCCCGACCCCGCCACCCGCTCCCAACTCAACCTCACCTGGGGGGTGGAGACCTTCCTCGGCCCCACCGTCAACTCCACCGACGAGATGGTCGCCCAGGTCGACGAGCAACTCCTGAAGATCGGCCGCTGCCAGAAGGGCGACCTCGTCATCATCACCGCCGGCTCCCCGCCCGGGGTCCCCGGCTCCACCAACCTCGTCCGCGTCCACCGCATCGGCGACGCCGACCCGCACAACTAGCACCACCCGCACCCGAACCCGCTGGGCCGAGGAACTGACTGCCGTCCCCGTCAGTGCTTCGGCCCTATGTGTTGGTCCATGAGCGCCACGGAACCACGTTGCGCGACGGAGATGTTCTCGGCCTTACGGGATTGCCGCGTGGGCTTCCACGCGACGCCGACCTTGTCGAGGGTGTCCGTGTAGAGCCGCACGATGTCGGGGGACGTGTTCGTGAAGAAGTAACGCGGATACTCGTAGCGCTTGCGCTCCCCACCGACCGTCCGCACCGTCCAGTTGGTGATCCGGCAACCGTCGGAGTGCACGAGCCCGCGGATGAACTCCCAGGGATGGTCGTCCACGATCGCCTGCTGCCACCCTTCGAGGGCGATCCTCCGCTCGTGCTTCTTGCCGGGGCCGTGCTGGGGGAAGAGGCACGGCCAGTGCTGACTGGAGCTCGTCACCATGACGCAGCCCTGCTTCTGCACCGTGCACACGCTGTTCATCGGGCGCACGGCCTGCATCGCCTCCCGGCACGCCGAGATCAGCCCGGGCCAGGCGTCCGCGCACGCGATGCGCAGGGCGTATCCGCCTCTGGGCTGACGGCTGATGCACCCGTCGCCGAGGTAGAGGCCGAGCAGGTAGGCATACGACGAGAGAGCGCCGGGCGGGCGCGGCTCCCGCTCGCAGCGTGAGCATGCCGCTGCCGTGCGCGGGAGTGGCTGGATCCGGGTCTGCCATGACCGGATCGCGTAGCGCGATATCCCGGTCTGTTTGCTGACGGAGTTGAGGCTGCGGCCCTGGGTCACGAGGGCGAGGACTCGTTCGCGGGTTGCACGGTCGTACATGGAAGCGACCGTGCAGTAAGAAGTGCCCGTGAATGTCCGGACGGGCGGTAGTTCGCTCTATCGAGCGAATCCCCTCGATTCTCGGGTGACCTTGGAATCGAAGGTAAAGTGCCCCGGGTCGGACTCGAACCGACACTGTATGGGTTTTGAATCCATTGCCTCATGCCAATTGGGCTACCGGGGCCGGCGGAATCAAAGGATAGCGCCTACCTGCTGTGGGACCACACTACAGGACATAGGTAGGCTCATGGAGCACCACCTGCCTGGAACGAGGAGTCCCCTTGAGTGCCGCCGAGCCCCAGCAGCCCGTTGCCGATGGCGACCAGTCGCACGTCCCGCCGTTGACCACGCGCGTCGTGATCGCCGAGGACGAGGCGCTGATCCGCCTCGACCTCAAGGAGATGCTGGAGGAGGAGGGCTACACCGTCGTCGGTGAGGCCGGAGACGGTCAGAAAGCCGTGGAACTGGCCCGCGAGCACCGTCCCGATCTGGTGATCCTGGACGTGAAGATGCCGATCCTGGACGGCATCTCGGCGGCCGAGAAGATCGCCGAGGAGAGCATCGCCCCGGTCCTGATGCTGACCGCGTTCTCGCAGCGCGAACTGGTGGAGCGGGCCCGCGACGCGGGCGCGATGGCCTACCTGGTCAAGCCGTTCAGCAAGAGCGACGTGGTGCCGGCGATCGAGATGGCGGTGAGCCGGTTCACCGAGCTGAGGGCGCTGGAGAAGGAGGTCGTCGACCTCACCCAGCGGCTGGAGACCCGGAAGCTGGTGGACCGGGCGAAGAGCATCCTGCAGACCCAGTACGGGCTGGCGGAGCCGGCCGCCTTCCGGTGGATCCAGAAGACGTCGATGGACCGCCGGCTGTCGATGCATCAGGTGGCCGAGGCGGTCATCGAGGACGCGGCGGAGCGCCAGCAGCAGAAGGACCAGAAGAAGGACTGAAGGGCTAGAGGGGTCAGGACCAGTAGGTAGGAGGTCCGGCCCGTAACTGCCGGGGCCGGCAGGGGTGTTGGGCGTCCCTGTGTGGCCCGTTGAACGCCGGTGGTGCCCGTGTGGGCGCCACCGGCGTTGTGGTGCGCGGGGTGGTCAGGCGCGGTACATGGCGGGGTCGGCGTCGCGCAGCAGGCAGGTCAGGCGGGCGGTGCAGACCCGCTTGTCCTGCTCGTCGGTGATGACGATCTCGTAGGTGGTGGTGGACCGGCCGCGGTGTACGGGGGTGGCGGTGCCGGTGACGAGTCCGGAGCGGATGCCGCGGTGGTGGGTGCAGTTGAGGTCGACGCCGACGGCCGCCTTGGTGGGGCCGCCGTGCAGCATCGCGCCGACGGAGCCGAGGGTTTCGGCCAGGACGGCGGAGGCGCCGCCGTGCAGCAGTCCGTAGGGCTGGGTGTTGCCCTCGACGGGCATGGTGCCGACGACCCGTTCCGGGGCGGCGTGGGTGACCCGGACGCTCATCCGCTCGCCGAGGTGGCCGGCGGAGAAGAGGGCGGGCAGGTCGACCCCGATGCCGGCCCACTGGTCGAGGATCTCCTGCGGGAAGGTGGTCGTGCTCTGCTCTCCCATGGACTGCTCCGTTTCGCTCGCCCTTGACGGCGCCTGTGGCACGTGGCTGTGACAGCGGCCTTGATCGTGGCCGATCTGGGCCTGTTCCTATCAGGCGGCTGTGCGGGCGCCCGCCGCGGGGTGGCCGTCGTCGGCCGGCGGCCACCCCGCCA
This sequence comes from Streptomyces sp. NPDC057743, assembly GCF_042798755.1. NCBI lineage: Bacteria > Bacillati > Actinomycetota > Actinomycetes > Kitasatosporales > Streptomycetaceae > Streptomyces > Streptomyces sp. NPDC057743. The sequence goes on along the minus strand of NZ_JBHVJX010000002.1, from coordinate 189,124 downwards.
CGGCCGCCGGCCAAGGGCCCCGCCGGGCCCGCCCGTCAGGCGTCCCGTGCGGTCTCCAGGCGGACGACGACGGACTTGGCGGCAGGGGTGTTGCTGGTGTCGGCGGTGTGGTCCAGCGGGATCAGGACGTTGGTCTCGGGGTAGTAGGCGGCCGCGCAGCCGCGGGCGGTGGGGTAGTGGACCACGCGGAAGCCGGGGGCGCGGCGTTCGCTGCCGTCGGTCCATTCGCTGACGAGGTCGGCGTAAGCGCCGTCGGCGAAGCCGAGTTGGGCCGCGTCGTCGGGGTGGACGAGGATGACGCGGCGGCCGTTCTTGATGCCGCGGTAGCGGTCGTCGAGGCCGTAGATGGTGGTGTTGTACTGGTCGTGGGAGCGCAGGGTCTGGAGGAGGAGGCGGCCTTCGGGGACGGTGGGGTGTTCCACGGGGGCGGCGGTGAAGTTGGCCTTGCCGGTGGCGGTGGGGAAGGTGCGGCTGTCCCGGGGGGCGTGCGGGAGGGTGAAGCCTCCGGGGCGGGCGACCTTGGCGTTGAAGTCCTCGAAGCCGGGGATGACGCGGGCGATGCGGTCCCGGATGGTGGCGTAGTCCTTCTCGAACTCTTCCCAGGGGGTGGCGCTTTGGGGGCCGAGGACGCGGCGGGCGAGGCGGGCGACGATGGCCGGTTCGGAGAGGAGGTGGGGGCTGGCGGGTTCGAGGCGGCCGCGGGAGGCGTGGACCATGCCCATGGAGTCCTCGACGGTGACGTATTGGTCGGCGCTTGTCCCGTCGGGGCGGACTTGGCGGTCCCGTTCGGTGCGGCCGAGGGTGGGCAGGATCAGGGCGCGGGCGCCGGTGACCACGTGGGAGCGGTTGAGTTTGGTGGAGACGTGCACGGTGAGGCGGGCGCGGCGGACGGCGGCTTCGGTGACGTCGGTGTCGGGGGTGGCGGAGACGAAGTTGCCGCCCATGGCGAAGAAGACCTTGGCGTGGCCGTCCCGTAGGGCGCGGATGGCGCGGACGACGTCGTAGCCGTGGTGGCGGGGCGGGGCGAAGCCGAATTCCTTTTCCAGGGCGTCGAGGAAGGCGGGTGCGGGGCGTTCGAAGATGCCCATGGTGCGGTCGCCCTGGACGTTGCTGTGGCCGCGTACGGGGCAGACGCCGGCTCCGGGGCGGCCGATGTTGCCGCGCAGCAGGAGGAAGTTGACGACCTCGGCGATGGTGGGGACGGAGTGCTTGTGTTGGGTCAGGCCCATGGCCCAGCAGACGATGGTGCGCTGGGAGGCGAGGACCATGGCGAGGGCGCGGTCGATCTCGTCCTGGGTGAGCCCGGTGGCGCGCAGGGTCTCGGCGTCGTCGGTGGCGTTGGCGAGGGCGGCGAACTCGTCGAAGCCGTGGGTGTGTTCGCGGATGAAGTCCGTGTCGAGGGCGCCTTCGGTGGCCAGGAGGCGCTGGTTGAGGGCGCGGAAGAGGGCCTGGTCGCCGCCGAGGCGGACTTGGAGGAAGAGGTCGGTGAGGGTGGTGCCGCCGCCGGCGAGGCCGCGGGGGGTCTGGGGGTTCTTGAAGCGTTCGAGGCCGGCTTCGGGGAGCGGGTTGATCGAGATGATCTTTGCGCCGCCGGTCTTGGCCTTCTCCAGGGCGCTGAGCATCCGGGGGTGGTTGGTGCCGGGGTTCTGGCCGGCGACGATGATCAGGTCGGCCTTGTAGAGGTCTTCCAGGAGGACGCTGCCCTTGCCGACGCCCAGGGTGGCGGTGAGGGCGGAGCCGGAGGACTCGTGGCACATGTTGGAGCAGTCGGGGAGGTTGTTGGTGCCGAATTCGCGGGCGAAGAGCTGGTAGAGGAAGGCGGCTTCGTTGCTGGTGCGGCCGGAGGTGTAGAAGACGGCCTCGTCGGGGGTGTCGAGGGCGGTGAGTTCCTCGGCGATGAGGTCGAAGGCGCGCTCCCAGGTGAGGGGTTGGTAGTGGTCGGCGCCTTCGGGGAGGTACATGGGGTGGGTGAGGCGGCCTTGTTGGCCGAGCCAGTAGCCGCTGCGGGTGGCGAGGTCGCTGACGGGGTGGGCGGCGAAGAAGTCGGGGGTGACGCGGCGGAGGGTGGCTTCTTCGGCGACGGCCTTGGCGCCGTTCTCGCAGAATTCGGCGGCGTGCCGTTTGTCGTCCTCGGGCCAGGCGCAGCCGGGGCAGTCGAAGCCGTTCTTCTGGTTGACGCGGAGGAGGGTGAGGGCGGTGCGGCGGACGCCCATCTGTTGTTGGGAGATCTTGAGCGCGTTGGTGATGGCCGGGATGCCGACGGCGGAGTGTTGGGGCGTGCCGACCTCGGGCGCGTCCTGGACGGGGTCGGATGCGGGCGGCTTGCCTGCCATGGCGCTCTCCCTGGGGTTGTGTGCCGGACGGGATCGCCGGGCGCGGCGGGTCGTTGCCGTGCACATGTGAGTGGTGCGGTGTCGATCCTGTCATGGCGGGGGCGCGGGGAGTAGGGGAGTGTGCGCCGGTGGGTGGGGTGTGGCGGGTGGGTGGGTTGCCGCCGCGGCGGGGATTGTCAGTGGGCCGTGGCAGGATCGGGGGCGTGGCAGGAAAGGCAGTGAAGATGAGCGAAGCGACCGGCACCGAGGCGGCGGCGGGTGGCCGTCCGCGCCTGCTCCTGATGGACGGGCATTCCATGGCATACCGGGCGTTCTTCGCCCTGCCCGTGGAGAATTTCACCACCGCGACCGGGCAACCGACCAATGCGATCTACGGCTTCGCGTCGATGCTCGCGAACACCCTGCGTGACGAGGCCCCCACGCACTTCGCGGTGGCGTTCGACGTCTCCCGCAAGACGTGGCGCTCGGAGGAGTTCCCGGAGTACAAGGCGAACCGCTCCAAGACCCCCGACGAGTTCAAGGGCCAGGTCGAGCTGATCGGCGAGCTGTTGGACGCGATGCACGTCAAGCGCTTCGCGGTGGACGGCTTCGAGGCGGACGACGTGATCGCCACCCTCGCCACACAGGCCACGGCCCTGGGCTTCGAGGTGTCGATCGTCACCGGCGACCGGGACTCCTTCCAGCTGGTCTCTGAGGACGTCACGGTGCTCTACCCGACCAAGGGCGTCTCGGAGCTGACCCGCTTCACCCCGGAGAAGGTCGCCGAGAAGTACGGCCTGACCCCTGCCCAGTACCCGGACTTCGCGGCCCTGCGCGGCGACCCGTCGGACAACCTCCCCGGCATCCCCGGCGTCGGTGAGAAGACGGCCACGAAGTGGATCAACCAGTTCGGTTCGTTCGCGGAGTTGGTGGAGCGCGTCGACGAGGTCAAGGGCAAGGCGGGGCAGAACCTCCGCGATCATCTGGAGTCGGTGAAGCTGAACCGCCGGCTGACCGAGATGGTCCGCGACGTGGAGCTGCCCTGCGGCCCGGCCGAGCTGACCCGCGAGCCCTACGACCGCGAGGCGCTGAAGGTCTTCCTGAACGCCCTGGAGATCCGCAACCAGGGCCTGCGGGACCGCCTGCTGGCGGTGGACCCGGGTTCCGTCGAGAGTGCGCAGGAGGCCGAGCCGGCGGCCGGCGTTGAGGTGGACGGCACGGTCCTGGGCACCGGTGAGCTCGCCCCGTGGCTGGCGGAGCACGGTGTGGGCCCGTTGGGCGTGGCCACCGTCGACGTGTGGTCGCTGGGCAGCGGCAGCGTCGCCGAGGTGGCGCTGGCCACCGGGCACGGCCCCGCCGCGTGGTTCGATCCGGCGCAGCTGGACGAGGCGGACGAGCGGGCGTTCGCCGCCTGGAGCGCGGATGCCGAGCGGCCCAAGGTGATGCACAACGCCAAGGGCCTGATGCGGGTCTTCGGCGAGCACGGCTGGCGCATCGAGGGCGTGGCCATGGACACCGCGCTCGCCGCCTATCTGGTCAAGCCCGGTCGTCGTTCGTTCGCGCTGGACGCCCTGTCCATCGAGTACTTGGGCCGTGACCTGGCGCCGGCGGCGGCCGGGGACGGCCAGTTGGCGTTCGGCGTGGACGAGCAGGCCGAGGCAGAGGCGCTGATGGCGCAGGCTCGCACGGTCCTCGATCTGGGGACGGCGTTCGGGACGAAGCTGGCGGAGGTCGGCGCGGCCGATCTGCTGCGCGAAGTGGAGCTGCCGACCAGTGAGTTGCTGGCCCGTTTGGAGCGGGCCGGGATCGCCGCCGACCGGGGCTGGCTGGAGCGGATGGAGCAGCAGTTCGCCGGCGCCGTGCAGCAGGCGGTGAAGGAGGCGCACGCCGCGGCCGGTCATGAGTTCAACCTCGGCTCGCCCAAGCAGCTCCAGGAGGTGCTGTTCGGGGAGTTGGGTCTGCCCAAGACCAAGAAGACCAAGACCGGTTACACCACCGATGCCGATGCGCTGGCGTGGTTGGCGTCGCAGACCGACAACGAGCTCCCGGTGATCATGCTGCGTCACCGGGAGCAGGCCAAGCTGCGGGCCACGGTCGAGGGCCTGATCAAGGCGATCGCCGCGGACGGCCGGATCCACACCACCTTCAACCAGACCGTGGCCGCCACGGGCCGGTTGTCGTCCACCGACCCCAATCTGCAGAACATCCCGGTGCGGACGGACGAGGGCCGGGCGATCCGCCGCGGCTTCGTCGTCGGCGAGGGCTTCGAGACGCTGCTGACGGCCGACTACAGCCAGATCGAGCTGCGGGTGATGGCCCACCTCTCCGAGGACGAGGGCCTGATCGAGGCGTTCACCTCCGGTGAGGACCTGCACACCACGGTCGCCTCGCAGGTCTTCTCGGTCGCCAAGGACGAGGTCGACCCGGAGATGCGCCGCAAGATCAAGGCGATGTCGTACGGGCTGGCCTATGGACTGTCGGCGTTCGGGCTCTCCCAGCAGCTGGGCATTCAGCCGGACGAGGCCCGCAAGTTGATGGACACCTTCTTCGAGCGGTTCGGCGGGGTGCGGGACTACCTCCAGCGCGTCGTGGAGGAGGCCAGGGCCACCGGGTACACCGAGACGATCCTGGGTCGCCGCCGCTATCTGCCCGATCTCAACAGCGACAACCGCCAGCGCCGCGAGATGGCCGAGCGGATGGCGCTGAACGCCCCGATCCAGGGCACCGCCGCGGACATCGTCAAGATCGCGATGCTGCGGGTCGATGCGGCGCTGCGGGCGGCGGAGCTGTCCTCGCGGATGCTGCTCCAGGTCCACGACGAAATCGTGGTCGAGGTGGCCCCGGGGGAGTGCGCCCGGGTCGAGGAGCTGGTGCGCAAGGAGCTGGCGGCGGCCGTCGAGCTCCGCGCCCCGCTGGACGTCTCGGTCGGTCACGGCAGGGACTGGGAGTCGGCGGCGCACTGACGGCCGGCCGGGGGTGTGCGCGGCGTCCGCTCCGTGCGCACCCCGGGCCGCTCAGGCGGCCTTGGCCTCGGCGGGGCCGTCCGCCGCGGCGGGGGCGTGGTGCGTCCGGCGCCGGCCCAGGAGCCGGGTGCCCGCCGCGCTGACCAGCAGCCCGACTGCGAGCCCGGCGCCCGCCCCGAAGAGCAGGTCCGGCAGGTAGTCGAACCACCCCACGGTGGCCCCGTGGACCGCGTAGGCCCGCAGCGTGCGGTAGCCGGCGCCGAGCAGCGCGCCCAGGGCGATCGGGGCGGTGAGCAACAGCCGCGCCCGTATGGATAGTTCGGGAGTGGTGCCGGTGTCGGCGGTCCCGGCCGCGGGGCGCTCCCGTAGCGCCGCGCGGAGGAACCATCCGAGCGCCAGCAGTGCCAGCGCGGAGGTCGCGTACTGGAGGTACATGGCCAACGGCCGGTCGCCCAGCACCGTGTTGAGCTGGGGCAGCAGGCGGCTGCCCCAGCGCCCGGGGTGGGTGAAGGCGTCCCAGACCACGTGGGTCAGCGCGCCGAGCACCGCCGAGGCGTAGAACCAGCCCGCCAGCGCGGCCCGTTCGCGGATGGTGCCGCCTCGCCGGGGCCGGCCGCGGGCGAACGCCCCGAGCCTCTCCCGCCTCGCCGGCGGCAGCAGTGCCAGCAGCGGCTCGCGCACCCACCGCCAGCCGGCGGCCAACACCGCGGTGAGCAGGGCGTCCACGGTCAGCACGCCGGGCAGGGAGTGGGTGACCGTGCCGAAGGCCATACCGCCCGGGAGCACGGTGGCCGCGTAGTACGTCACGTCCGGGGCGAACGAGCCGGCGACCAAGGCGGAGGCGACCAGGGGCCCGTGGGCCGTGCCGGTGCGGCGGATGAGCGGGAGCACGGCGGCGGCATGGCTCAGGGTGAACGGCATCTGCCCCTCCTTGATCGATTCGGATCATTATGTGGCCGAGGGGAGTGGTGGCTGCGCGGCCCGAGTTGTCGTAATGTCGCCGGAGTTGAGTTACGGGGAGCGCGGTGCGACGACGCGCGTGGGAAGCCGGGCACCGGCGACAGGAATGCACGCGGTGGGTCGACGGAGGGGACACCAGGTATGGCAGCCACATTCCGGCGGCGACTCCAAAGGGGAGTGGCCTCAACGGCCGTGGCAGCGGCGGCGCTGGCCGCGCTGACCGCCTCGCAGGCGCCCGGTGCCGCGAAGCATCCGACGGCCCGCGCGGAGCGCACCCCGGTGCCGCCCGCCCACACCCCCATCGACGGCGGCTCGCCCTACTACACCGATCTGCCGCCGCTCAACAGCCCCGTCCCACCGAACGGTTCCGGCCACTCGGGAGGCCCCGAAAGTGGCGTGCACGGCCCCTCCCAGGCGGGCATTCCGGCCACCGTACTGGCCGCCTACAAGGAGGCCGAGGCCCGGCTGCGCGTCTCCCAACCGGGCTGCCATCTGCCCTGGCAACTGCTCGCCGGAATCGGCGAGGTGGAGTCCGGTCACGCCCGCGGCGGCGCGGTGGACGCCAAGGGCACCACCCTCCGGCCGATCCTCGGCCCGGTGCTCGACGGCAACGGCTTCGCCCTGATACCCGACACCGACGGCGGCCGCTACGACGGCGACCCCGTCCACGACCGGGCCGTGGGCCCGATGCAGTTCATCCCCTCCACCTGGGCGGGTTGGGGCGCCGACGGCAACGGCGACGGCATCAAGGACCCCAACAACGTCTACGACGCCACCCTCGCCGCCGGCCGCTACCTCTGCGGCAACGGCCGCGACCTGTCCGACCAGACCGACCTGGACCGGGCCGTCCTCGGCTACAACGACTCCACCGCCTACCTGCGGACGGTGCTGTCCTGGTACGCGTTCTACCGGAAGGGCACGTTCGAGGTACCGGACGGCAAGGGTCCGCTCCCCGTACGGCGCGGCGGCGGCACCCCCGCCACCGGTGACGGGACCGGGAAGCCGGGCCACGGTGGCGACGCGAAGGGCACGCACCCGGGGACGCCCGGCGGGCCGGCCGGCCAGCAGAAGCCCAACACGCCGTCGCTGCCCGGTGGTTCGCCCGGCAACGGCGGCCCCTCCGGGCCCTCGCACGACGGCGGCGCCCCGGCCCCCACGCCCCACCCGAAGCCAACCCCGGACGACCCGAAGCCCACGCCGACCCCCACGCCCACCCCGAAGCCGCCGCCCGCCAAGCCCGCCCCGCTCACCGCCCTCGAACCGGTCGGCGACCAGGGCGGCAAGGACCTCACGGCCACCGCCGGCACCGACTTCACCACCCCCGTGCGGGTCCGCGCCACGGACGCCCACGGCAAGCCGGTGGCCGGCGCCGCGATCCGCTTCAGCCTCACCGGCACCACCGGCACCAGCTTCCCCGGCGGCGCCACCGAGGCCACCGTCAAAACCGGCAAGGACGGCCTGGCCACCGCCCCGACGCTGCACGCCGGCGAGACCCCGGGCGCGTTCACCGTCCGCGCCACCGCCGTCGGCCGCACGGTGCCGCCCGTCGACGCCAAGGGCACCGTCACGGCCAAGCCCGCCCCAAAGGCCGACGCGCTCGCCCGGACCTCCGACCGGCCGCTGACGGTGGCGGCCGGCGGCCCCTACGCCGACGACGCGGTCCAACTCAAGGCGACCTACCGGGGCAAGGCCGCACCCGGCGTCGCGGTCACCGCCACCATGGTCACCGACGACCCCAAGAAGCCCGTCGAGAACGACCGCGGCCCCTACTTCAAGGACCCCAAGGCCACCGGCGCCGCCAAGGACAAGCCGGTCCGCACTCTCACCGGCCTCACCACCGACGCCGACGGCCTGCTCACCCTCCCGAAGATCTACACCGACGGTCACCCCGGCACCTTCCGGCTCCGGTTGACCACCGCCGACGGCGCCACGTTGACCGTCACCCTCACCGTGACGGCGCCCGCCGCCCGCTGACCGCCGGGCCCCGCCCGCCCCGCCACCGCCGTCCCGCCCGTATGCCCGGGCAGGGGCGGCGGTGCAACGTGTTCTCATCTTCGCCGCCCGTTGCTACCGTGCCCCCGCCCTGACGCTGCATCAGTCCAGTTCTCCGGGAGGACGGCCATGCGCGCCCTGACAGCAGCCGCGATCGGCCTGGCCGCCGCGCTCGCCCTGGTCTTCACGATCACCGCGATCGGCGCCCCCGAAGGCCACACCTCCCCCAAGCCGCTGCTGACCACCGTGCCCGCACGCCCCTGAAGGAGGGACGCCACCGCCATGCGCCGAACTCCGCCCGGTACCGGGACGCACCCGTCGAGGCCGCCAAGGGGGATGCGCCGCACCGCGAGCCTCGTCCTGCTCGGGCTCGCCGCCTTCTTCACCGCCCTGTCTCCCCTGATGCGGTGGTACGCCTTCCCCCGCCTCGCCAAGATCCCGCCCAGCCAGTACCAGGCCATGGTCCTGGAGGCCAGGCCCGCCACCCTCCTCGACTACGGCACCATGAAGGCCCGGCAGGTCCCCAAGGTCACCATCGTGCAGACCCTCAAGGGCAACGTCGCCGAGGCCCACCGCGTCCAACGGGCCCTCGGCCGCTCCGTCGTCGTCTGGGACGCGCTGTCCTATGTGGCCGGCCCCGACGGCAAGATGGTCTCCGAGATCCCCGAGCGCTACGTCTTCGACGCCCACTCCCAGGAACCCGTGCACGCCGCGGGGGAGATGGTCGACGGCGACCCCGTGCGCCGCTCCGGCATCGAGTACAAGTGGCCGTTCCTCACCGAGAAGCGCGACTACGCCTACTTCGACCCGCAGACCCGCACCTCCGCCCCCATCCACTACAAGGGGACCCGCACCTTCCACGGGCTGGAGGTCTACTACTTCGAGCAGACCATCCCCTGGACCCGGGTCCCGCTGCCCAAGAAGATGCCGGTCAAGGGCATCACGCCGCAGGCCGTCGAGAAGATGGGCACCACCCGCTGGTACTCCACCACGCGGATGTTCTGGGTCGACCCGGTCACCGGCGCCCCCGTCAACGGCGAGGAGATCCACAAGGAGGAGCTGCGCGGCGGCCAACTCCTGCCCGGCGGCGGCAAGGTCACCGCCTTCGCCGGCCATGTGAAGATGCGCGCCGACTACGTCGACTCCACCGTCGCCCTGGTCTCCGCGCAGCGCACCCTCGTCCTGCTGCTCACCAGCTACCTGCCCTGGGGCTTTTTGGCCCTCGGCGCCGCGCTCCTCGCCGCCAGCCTGCTCCTCGAAGCCCGCGCGCGGCGACCTCGGCCGGGCCAGGCGGCGTCGGGCGGGGGCGTTGTCAGTGGTGGTCCGTAACGTGGAGACATGACGCTGACGAACCACTCCCTCACGCCGACGAGCCGACCGACGAGCCGACCGACGAGCCGACCGACGAGCCGACCGACGAGCCGACCGAGGAACCGGTCGGGGAACCGACCGGCGGGCCTCCGAATGGCCTGCTCCGTACGGGAGTTGAGGCTCCTCGCCGCCCGGGAGGCAGCCCGCCCACGGGCCCGTCCGCCCCGCGGTGGGCCCGCCCCGCCGGGCGGGGTCTCACCCCCGCCGCAGCCGCGCCGTGGTGTGCCGGGTCGGTTCCGCCGTCGAAGGGTCCTCCGGCCAGGGGTGCTTGGGGTAGCGGCCGCGCAGCTCCGCGCGCACGGCCCGGTAGCCGTCCCGCCAGAAGGAGGCCAGATCCGCGGTGACCGCGGCCGGCCGCCCCGCCGGCGACAGCAGATGCACCAGCACCGGCACCCGCCCGCCCGCCACCCGCGGCGACTGGCGCAGTCCGAACAACTCCTGGAGCTTCACGGCCAGTACGGGCTGCTCGCCACCGTAATCCACGCGCACCCGGGAGCCGCTGGGCACCTCGATCCGCTCCGGTGCCAGCTCCTCGAAGCGCACCGCCTCGCCGGTCGCCCACGGCAACAGCCGGGTCAGCGCCTGCCCCGCGTCGATCCGCGCCAGATCGGCCCGCCGCCGGGCCCGCCCCAACTCCGGCCCCAGCCAGTCCTCGACGCGCTCCAGCAGCGCCGCGTCCGACACCTCAGGCCACGGCGCGCCCAACTCCCGGTGCAGAAAGGCCATCCGCTCCCGCACCGCGCCCGCCCCCGGCGTCCACCGCAGCAGCCCGAGCCCCTCCCGCCGCAGCCCGTCGACGACCGCGTCCCGCAGCAGCCCGGGATCCGGCGCGGACAGCGGCCGGGCCGTCAGCTCGATCGCGCCCAGCCGGCTCACCTGCCGGGCCACCACCTCCCCGTCCGCCCAGCGGACTTCCTCCTCGGAGGAGTACAGCGCCCCGGCCGCGGCGCGGGCGGTCTCCTCGTCGATCACGGCCGCGAGCCGGATCCGGGCGGATGCCGCCGCGACGGGCCGGTCCGCCACCGCGACCGCCAGCCAGGCCGCGTCCCGCAGTCGCGACCCGTCGCCGGCCCGGCCCCCGGATGCCGCCCCGGCCAGTTCGGCGCCGGTCCCGGACGCCATCAGGTAGCTGCCGGCGCCGCGCGCCCTGGCCACCCGCTCCGGGAAGGCCAACGCCGCGATCAGTCCGGCCACCGCGTCCTCCGACACCGCGCCGGCCGCCGGTCGTTCGGCGGGCTCCCGCCCCGGCTCCCCGGCCGCCGCCGCGAGCCGCCGCGCCTCCTGCCGCCACCGCTCGGCGTAGGCGTCGCCGCCCCGCCGCGCGGTGCGCCACGCCGCCGCCAGATCGTCCCCGTAGGACCGCGGGGGCTCCTCGCTCAGCAGCGCCACCACCTCCGCGGCGCGCCGCGCCCCGACCTCGGCTGCACCGTCCAACAGGGCGCGGGCCAGCCGCGGATGGAGCCCGAGCCGCGCCATCCGTACGCCCCGCTCGGTGGCCCGCCCGGCCGCGTCCACCGCGCCGATCGCCGTCAACACCTCGCGGGCCGCGGCCAGCGCCCCGGCCGGCGGCGCGTCGAGCAGCGCCAGTCCGCTCGCGGACGGATCGCCCCAACAGGCCGCCTGAAGAGCGAACGCGGTCAGATCCGCGACCCTGATCTCCGGGTCGGGGAAGCGCGGCATCCGCCCGTCCTCCCCTTCCGCCCAGCAGCGGTAGGCCACCCCGGGCCCCTGCCGGCCGGCCCGCCCGGCCCGCTGCCGCGCCGCCGCCCGCGAGGCCCGCACGGTCGTCAGCGCGCTCAGCCCGCGCGCATGGTCCATCCGCGGCACCCGCGCCAGCCCGCCGTCCACCACGACCCGCACCCCCGGCACGGTCAGGCTCGACTCCGCCACCGCCGTCGCCAGCACCACCCGCCGCCGACCGTCCCCGCCGGCCAGCACGGCGTCCTGCACCTCGGCCGGCGCCCGCCCGTGCACCTGCAACACCTCGGCGTCCACGTCGCCCAACTGCCCCGCGACCCGCGCGATTTCCCCCACTCCGGGCAGGAAACACAGCACGTCGCCGTCCTGCTCCCGCAGGGCCCGGCGCACCACGGCGGCGACGTGCGCCAGCAGCGCCGGGTCCACCCGCATCCCGTGCGCCGGCGCGATGGGCCGCTCCGGGGGCGCCCACACGGTCTCCACGGGGTGCGAGACCCCCTCCGCCGTCACCACGGGAGCCGGCTCGTCGGCGCCGCCCAACAGCCGCGCCCAGCCCTCCGCGTCCGTCGTGGCCGAGGCCGCCAGCAGCTGCAACTCCGGCCGTAGCGCCGCCCGTACGTCCAACAGGAAGGCCGCGCAGGTGTCGGCGTCCAGATGCCGCTCGTGGCACTCGTCCAGCATCACGGCGTCCACCCCGGCCAGCTCCGGATCGCGCTGCAACCGCTGCAACAGCACCCCGGTGGTCACCACCTCCACCGCGGTACGGGGCCCGGCCCGCCGCTCCCCGCGCACCGTGAAGCCGACGCCCTCGCCCACCCGCTCGCCCAGCAGCCAGGCCATCCGCCGGGCCGCCGCACGGGCCGCGATCCGACGCGGCTCGGCGACCAGCACCCGCCGCCGCGGCCCCGCGCCGATCAGCCCGGCGAGCTCCAGCGGCACCAGGGTCGTCTTGCCGGTGCCCGGCGGCGCGCACAGCACCGCGGTACCGACGGTGTCCAGGGCACTGCGCAGCGCGGGCAGCGCGCTGCGGACGGGCAGTTCGGCGAGGGCGGCACCGGGCGCACCGGCGGCCGGGGAAGGGGTGAGGCTCACCGCTCCAGTCTGCCGCCCGGACACCACGCGCCGGCCGCCCGCCCCAAGAGGGCCGGCTCCCGCAGCGCTACGCCCCGCCCGCCTCGCACACGAAGATCGCCGTCCCCGGGATCAGATGCCCGCGCAGCGGCGACCAGCCGCCCCACTCCTGGGTGTTCCATTCCGGCCATTCCGGTTCGACGAGATCCACCAGCCGGAAACCGGCCGTCACCACGTCCCGCACCCGGTCGCCCACCGTCCGGTGGTGCTCCACATACACCGCGCGCCCGTTCTCGTCCTGCTCGACGTAGGGCGTGCGGTCGAAGTAGGAGGCCGCCACCGACAGGCCCTCCGGGCCCGGCTCGTCGGGGAAGGCCCAGCGGATCGGGTGCGTCACCGAGAAGACGAACCGCCCGCCCGGCCGCAGCACCCGCCGGACCTCGCGCAGCACCCGCACCGGATCGGCGACGAACGGCAGCGCCCCGTAGGCGGAACAGGCCAGGTCGAAACTGTCGTCGCGGAACGGCAGCGCGCCCGCGTCCGCCTCCACCAGCGCGACCGCGTCGCCGGCGTCGTCGGCGATCCGCAGCGCGTGCTGGAGCTGCCGGTGGGAGAGGTCCAACGCCACCGGCAGCGCCCCCTGGGCCGCCAACCAGCGGGAGCACTGGGCCGCGCCGGCCCCGATCTCCAGGACGCGCCGCCCCTTCAACTCCCCGGCCGGCCCCAGCAGCGCGGCGTCCGCCTCGTCGAGCCCCTCCGGCCCCCAGACGAACCGGTCGTCCCCGAGGAAGGAGCCGTGCTCTAGCTGGTAGTCGTCCGCATTGCGGTCCCACCAGCCGCGGTTGGCCCGGCTGCTCTCGGTGTCCGAGGCATCACGTCGGGTCGCCTCCGGTTCGTTGTCCTTCGCGTATTGGCTCATCGCGCCCGTCGTCGTAGTCTTCGCACTGCTTGTCGCAGCGGGGGACTGCGAGGCCCTACGGCCTCGCGGAACATCGCGTGTGCCGGGTATGGAGCGTTCTGCCCCAGGTGTGCGCCTTTCGCGCATTGACCCTGTCCAGCTGCCCCCGTATGCTACAAGTTGCGCTGCGGGCCTGCGTGCCTCGGACGGAGCAGGCCGCGCTCGCATCTGTATGAATGTCCCCTCGGTTTTGAGGCGTTTCGGACAGCTCCGGTTTGCGGGGCCTCCGGAGGTTGCGCCTTAGACGCTGTCCGGTCTGATGCAGAGGCGATACGGGCTCTCGGCGTAGCAGTACCTACGACTTCAATGTCCGTACCGGAGCCCTTTCCCACATGACGAGCAGCACCGAGACCACCGCCACCACCCCGCAGGTTGCGGTCAACGACATCGGTAACGAGGAAGCATTCCTCGCCGCGATCGACGAGACGATCAAGTACTTCAACGACGGCGACATCGTCGACGGCGTCATCGTGAAGGTCGACCGGGACGAGGTCCTGCTCGACATCGGTTACAAGACCGAAGGCGTCATCCCGAGCCGTGAGCTCTCGATCAAGCACGACGTCGACCCCAACGAGGTCGTTGCGGTCGGCGACGAGATCGAGGCGCTTGTTCTCCAGAAGGAGGACAAGGAAGGCCGCCTGATCCTCTCGAAGAAGCGCGCCCAGTACGAGCGTGCCTGGGGCACCATCGAGAAGATCAAGGAAGAGGACGGGATCGTCACCGGTACCGTCATCGAGGTCGTCAAGGGTGGTCTCATCCTCGACATCGGCCTCCGCGGCTTCCTCCCGGCCTCCCTGGTCGAGATGCGTCGTGTCCGCGACCTTCAGCCCTACGTGGGCAAGGAGCTTGAGGCCAAGATCATCGAGCTGGACAAGAACCGCAACAACGTGGTCCTGTCCCGCCGTGCCTGGCTGGAGCAGACCCAGAGCGAGGTCCGCCAGACCTTCCTCACCACCCTCCAGAAGGGCCAGGTGCGCTCCGGCGTCGTCTCCTCCATCGTCAACTTCGGTGCCTTCGTGGACCTGGGTGGCGTCGACGGTCTCGTCCACGTCTCCGAGCTGTCCTGGAAGCACATCGACCACCCCTCCGAGGTCGTCGAGGTCGGCCAGGAGGTCACGGTCGAGGTCCTGGACGTCGACATGGACCGCGAGCGCGTCTCCCTGTCGCTCAAGGCGACCCAGGAAGACCCGTGGCAGCAGTTCGCCCGCACCCACCAGATCGGCCAGGTCGTGCCCGGCAAGGTCACGAAGCTGGTGCCGTTCGGTGCGTTCGTCCGCGTGGACGAGGGCATCGAGGGTCTGGTCCACATCTCCGAGCTGGCCGAGCGCCACGTGGAGATCCCGGAGCAGGTCGTCCAGGTCAACGACGAGATCTTCGTCAAGGTCATCGACATCGACCTGGAGCGCCGCCGCATCAGCCTCTCGCTGAAGCAGGCCAACGAGTCCTTCGGTGCCGACCCGTCGGCGGTCGAGTTCGACCCGACCCTGTACGGCATGGCCGCGTCCTACGACGACCAGGGCAACTACATCTACCCCGAGGGCTTCGACCCGGAGACCAACGACTGGCTGGAGGGCTACGAGGCCCAGCGCGAGGCGTGGGAGCAGCAGTACGCCGAGGCGCAGCAGCGCTTCGAGCAGCACCAGGCCCAGGTCATCAAGTCCCGCGAGGCCGACGAGCAGGCTGCGGCCGAGGGTGCTGCGGCGCCGGCGGCCAGCGGCCAGGGCGGCGGCGGCAACGTCTCCGGTGGCTCGTACTCCTCGGAGTCGGCGGACAACTCCGGCGCCCTGGCGTCGGACGAGGCCCTCGCCGCGCTCCGCGAGAAGCTGGCCGGCGGCCAGAGCTGAACGGTTCCACCGTCAGCGCTAGCCGGTTGAGGTAGCTGAAGACGCAAGGCCCGCTCCCTTCGGGGGGCGGGCCTTCGTCGTGTGTGGGGGTGGGTGGGGCGATGAGGTGTGTGGTGCCGTGGGCGGGGTCGGTGGCGGTGGTCTTGCTGAGCGGATGGCGGAGTTCCGGGTGAGCTCGTCCGTGTCTGGTGTCTGGTGTCTGGCGTTTGGTGTCTGGTGGGGGCGCTGAGGTGCGTGACATTTGTGGCCGTGGGGTCCCGTTGAGGTGGAGCCCGTGAGCCGCTGTTCGCGGTGGGCATGGTCAGGGGGCGCCGGTGTGGGCGATGCGGGTGGGGCGTGGGTTCAACTTCCGTGCCAGATGTGGACCTTGCCCGGGAGGAGTCGTGGTTCATTGATGTGCACGGGGTGTTGGGGTGGGAATGCTGGGGCCCTTCCGGGACGTTCTTGCTTACGGACATGAGGAGGAGCGGTCACTGTGTTGGATCCCCAGGGTTTGTACGAATGGGAGCCGAGCGGGCTCGCGGCGGTCGAGGCGTTCACGGCCAGGGACTCCGCCGGCCTGGTGCTGCTGTACCACTTCGACGGCTACATCGACGCCGGTGAGACCGGCGACCAGATCGTGGAGCGGCTGCTCGACGGCCGGTCGCACCGCGTCGTGGCCCGTTTCGACCACGACCGGCTGGTGGACTACCGCGCGCGCCGCCCGCTGCTCACCTTCGAACGGCACCGCTGGACCGCCTACGAGACCCCGAGCATCGAACTCCACCTGGTCGAGGACGCCACCGGCGCGCCCTTCCTTCTGCTGTCCGGGCCCGAACCGGACGTGGAGTGGGAGCGGTTCGCCGCGGCGGTCCGGCAGATGGTGGAGCGGCTCGGCGTCCGGCTGTCGGTCAACTTCCACGGCATCCCGATGGGCGTCCCCCACACCCGCCCCGTCGGCATCACTCCGCACGGCAACCGCACGGACCTGATGCCGGGGCACGGCAGCTTCTTCGACGAGGCCCAGGTGCCCGGCAGCGCCGAGGCCCTGGTCGAGTTCCGGCTCGCCGAGGCGGGGCACGATGTGTTGGGCGTCGCGGCGCACGTGCCGCACTACATCGCCCGGTCCGCGTACCCGGACGCCGCGCTCACCGCCCTGGAGGCGGTCACGGCCGCCACGGGCCTGGTGTTGCCGAACGCCGCGCATGCGCTGCGCACGGAGGCGCTGCGGACGCAGGAGGAGATCGAACGGCAGATCTCCGAGGGGGACGAGGAGTTGATCGCCTTGGTGAGCGGCCTTGAGCACCAGTACGACGCGGTGGCCGGGGCGGAATCCCGGGGCAACCTCGTCGCCGAACCGCTCGAACTCCCGTCGGCCGACGAGATCGGCCGGGAATTCGAGCGCTTCCTGGCGGAGCGCGAGGCCGAGGGCGGCGGAGGCGCTCTCTGAGGCCACTGGCGCACCAGCGGGCAACGGGCAGCGGCTGAAGCGCCAAGCAGCGGGGCGGAGTTGGCTTCGCTGGTGTGGTGGGCAGGTGTTGAGGGCTGGTTGGGTGCGGGATGCTGTCGCCCGGGCGTCCCGCCATGGGGCGGGGCGTATAGCGTGGGGCCATGGTGAAGGTGGGGCTGACCGGCGGGATCGGTGCCGGCAAGAGTGAGGTGTCGCGGTTGCTGGCGTCGTATGGCGCGGTGATCGTGGACGCGGACAAGATCGCCCGTGAGGTCGTCGAGCCCGGGACACCCGGACTCGCCGCGGTGGTCGAGGAGTTCGGGGCGGATGTCCTTGCGCCAGACGGCACCCTGGACCGGCCGAGGCTGGGCGCGCTGGTCTTCGCCGACCAAGAGAAGCTCAAGGCGCTCAACGCGATCGTGCACCCGCTGGTGGGCGCGCGGTCGGCCGAACTCGAAGCGTCGGCAGGGCCGGACGCCGTGGTGGTCCACGACGTACCGCTCCTGACGGAGAACGGCCTCGCACCGCTCTACGACCTGGTGGTGGTCGTCGACGCGACACCGCAGACCCAACTGGACCGGCTGGTGCGGCTGCGCGGGATGACGGAGGACGAGGCCACCCAGCGGATGGCGGCCCAGGCCACCCGCGAGGAACGGCTCGCCATCGCCGACCTGGTGATTGACAACGACGGGCCGCTGGAGGCGTTGGAGCCCCAGGTTCGAGCGGTGTGGGAGCGGCTGCGCGGGGCCTGAGCCCGGGCGGTAGCCTCACCGCCATGGCAACCACCGATCTTGACCCCAAGTCCCCTTTCCCGGGCCCCGGTTCCACCACCGGAACCTCCGGCTTGGTCGCCGGCTCCGGTGACGTCGCTCCCGCGTCGTTCGTGGTCAACGTCCCCGGCCTCGCCGACGCCGAACTGGAGCCGGAACCCCTCGACCCCGAACAGATCGTCTCCGGCGACCCGGTGGTGACCGGCAAGGTGCTCTGGGAGTCTCCGGATGGCCGCCAGATCCGCGGCATCTGGCAGATCACGCCGGGGGTGGTGACGGACACCGAGGCGAACGAGTTGTTCGTGGTTGTCAGCGGACGCGCCACCATCGACGTCGAGGGCGGTCGGGTTCTGGAGGTGGGGCCTGGGGACGCCTGCGTCCTACGTGAGGGCGACCGGACGCGATGGACCGTGCACGAGACGCTGCGCAAGGCGTACCACATCAGCCTCTAGCGGCGTGGCGGGTACGTCGCCATGGGCATCGGCATCACCATCCTGTCGGTGTCGGTGTCGGTGTCGGTGCCGGTGCCGGTGCCGGTGTCGGTGTCGGTCGTGGCGTTGATGGGGGTGCCGCCGGATCGGGAATGCCGCAACGGATCCGGGTGTTGACGACCTCGTTGTCGCACCACACTGAGCGGTTGTGCACCGCACATCGCCGTACGGAGCAGGCCGGTTACGGCCCGCCCCGACGACACCGGAAGGAGTCGGCCCGTGCCCGAGCGCAGCCCCGAGACACACGTCATCGACTACCGTGCCGCGGAGCAACTGCTGGACGCCCGTGACCCGCGTGGCGCGATCCGGCTGCTGGATTCGGTGATCAGCGCACACCCGGAGAACACCGCCGCGCGGCTGCTGCGCGCCCGTGCCTTCTTCCTCGCCGCCCAACTCCGCCCCGCGGAGCTGGAGTTCCAGATCGTGTTGGAACGCGAACCGGACAATGCCTTCGCCCACTTCGCGCTCGGCCGCACCCTGGAGCGTGCCAACCGTCCGGACGAGGCGCTGCGGCACTTCCGCCTGGCAGCGGCTCTCGAACCGCGCCCGGATTTCATCGAAGCCGCCCGCTTCGCCCCGGACCGCGACAATGGTGGCCGTGCGACTGGCCCGGGGGACGGCGCCCCGTAGTTGGGGCTGCCTCTGTTGGGGCCGTCTCTAGCGATTCGTAGGTGCCGCCGGTGTGCCACTTGACCCGCCGGCGCCGACGGCTGCGGTCGTGATCTGCTGACACGGGCCGCCGCCACGCCCTGCGGTCATCGTGCCCTGCGGTTACGGTCTGGAGTCGTGTCGCCGACCGGTGGTGTTGTGTATCTCGTTGCGGCCGTGGTCCGGCTCATAGGGCGGTACGTCCCTGCCGGGCTGGTAGTGCGGCCCCTGGTGGATGTGCCGGATCACCAGCGCCAGGTCGGTGGCGGCCAGCGCGGCCAGCGCGGCGCAGGCTGCCGCCCACTGTGGCCGGTCGGCCATGACGAAGGCCACGGCGCCGGCGATGGCCCACAGCAGCCCCCACAGGGCCAGCCCGAACCGCATCCTCAGCGGGCTGCGCGCGTGTAGTGGCTCATCTCCCGAGCGCATCACACCCATCTCCTACCTCCAGCATCCTCCTGCTCGATCCGTCCGTCACGTGTCGGGCTTCTCCTTTCTGTCTTCTGCGTGATCGTCGTTGCCTGTGCTCCTCTGCCGGGGCCTCCGGGTGTCTGTCGTCTGGTCTCCCCAGGTGCTTGCCTTCGGTTTTGCGTACTCGGCTCCTCGGATTTCTCGCGTTGTCGCGTCCTCGGGGTTCCGGGGCTCCGGGTTCTCTCGTGTTGTTTTCTAGTGCGGGCGTTTTGTGTTCTAGTGCGGGGCGTTCTCCGTCCTGTTTGGGTGGGTGGCGCGCCGTAGTGGTCGGTGGTTCTTGGAGATTGGGGCTCGGTGGTTCGGTCTCAGGTGGCGATCGGCTTTGGTTCTTGATCCCTTCGGTGTTGGGGCCGGCGCGGCGCTGCCGGGGTGCGGGGCTGGCCGTTAGGCAATCGGGCTTGAGCGGCAGTTGCCTTCGTCGGGCTGAGGGCGGGGATCGCCGGCCGGGTGGGTGTTGATCCACGACAGCCCGCCGATGTCGAGCTGCGACCGGGCGCGGGTTACCGCGACATAGGCCAGGCGGGCCTCGTCGAGGTCGATCGGGCCGGGCAGTGGTGTGCCGTCCTCGTCGCGCTCGTCGAGATCATCGGGGCCGGTGAAGTCGTCCGCGATGCGCACGCTCGACCACTCGCGGCCCTTGGCGCGGTGGGCCGTGGACACCGTCACTTCGGCGTACTCCTCGGGCGTGAGCTGGTCCAGAGCGCGCAGTACCGCGTCCGATCCGTGCTCGTCGATCAACTCCACCAGGGGCAGCAAATCGCGTCCGGCCGGGTCGAATTCCGCGTACTCGCGGAGCTCAAACCAGGTCTCGAAGAGCATCAGCTCGGGGTGTGCGGTGCGCCGGCCCGACGCCAGGTCGTGCGCGGCGCGGGCCAGCGCGGTCAGCGGCTCCCCGCCACCGGCGAGTGCGACCCGGCGGTTCGCCTCCAACTGCCGTATCACCTCGACCATGGCGCCCACGTTCGTCCGGCACAGGATTGCCTCGGGGGCCGGGATGCGGCACAGCTCGGACTTCAGGCAGGGGGACCCGGTGAGCCGGAGGGGCGCGCCGACGATCGTCAGCCACCGGTTGGCCTCGTTCGCCAGGGCCGGGCCGAAGCGGAAGGACCGGGAGAGGCTGAGGTGGGTGCCGTCGAAGCCGGTCATCACGTCGCGGGCGCCGCGCCAGCCGTAGATGGCCTGTGCGGAATCTCCGACGAGCACCAGCTGCGCGTGGTCGCGCTGCGTGGTGAGGACCTGCTCGACGACCGGGTTGGTGTCCTGCGCCTCGTCGAGGAGGAGGAAGTCGGCGGGGATGAGGGGGTCGCTCAACGCCCACATTTTGAGGTAGTGGTCGTGCTCGAAGCGGACCACGCCCTGGTCCGGGTCCTGCAGATCGGCCCATGCCTTGCGGGCGAACGGTAGGATCAAGGTGGCGAGTTGGCTGTGCAGTGGTTCGGACTCGGCGCCGCGCAGCGGTGGGACGTGGTGGTGTGCGAGCTGCTTGTCGGCGGATTGGCAGAAGCGGGTGACGGTGCGCAGCACCGTGTAGGACAGGGCCTTGTTGTTGACCTTGCGTGGGCCGATGCGTAAGGACAGGCCGTCCTCGATTCCGAGGGCGGCGCCCGTGCGCCAGCCCGCTTGGCGTGGGGCATTCAGGCGCGCTTGGTAGCGCCGGCCGACGGCGGTGTAGGCGAGGGCGTGTGCGGTTCTGCAGGACACCTCGGAGGGGAAGGTGCTGGCCGCGTGGCGTGCGACCGCGCGGTTGAAGGCGATGTAGCGGCCGGTGCGGCGTTGGCGTCGGGCGGTGTGGGCCAGCATGGCGAGGGTCGTCGTCTTCCCGGTGCCGGCGCCGGCTTGGATGACGAGGTGGGCGCCGGTGGGGAAGGCTTCGGCTGCGGCGGCCTGCTCGGGGGTGGGGGTGTGCATGAGGGCTCCTCCGATTTCGATGGTCGTGGATCGCTGTGCGGTGTGGTGAGTTGGTGCTGGGGCGCTGTGTGTGTCGTGTGGCGGTGTCGCTGCGCGACGGTGAGTTTCCGTGTGTTGCGGTGAGTGATTACGTCACTGAATGTAATCGACTTGGCGGGAGTGCGGGCGACCTGCGTCCAGCCTGTGGATAACTTCGGTGCGGGTGGCTATCTGTGCGGCCCACGGCGCATCGACGGCGGCCCTATGCGCTGGTCAGGGCGTGTGCGGCTGGACGGTTTCGGAGAAGGCGCGGAGTGCCGTGCGTGCGGGGCGTGGGGCGAGGAGCGGCCGATTGTCAGTGGGGTCTGCTTTCCTCGACAGTGCGCAGGCGGCATGCAGATGTCACGCAGAGCCGCGGTGCGGGACGGGGCGGGAAGGCGCGGCGTGAAGAGCACGCCGGGACCGGTGGGGAATGCCTCGGCCGCCGGAGGACGACGGGGGAGACGACATGGAGACGACCGTAGACTCGCGGGTCGGGGGTGTAGCAGAAGGCATCCGGGTGCGAAGGGCCCGGGGAGCGCCGTTGGCGGCGTGGAACGACCCGATGGCAGGGGACGGCATGGCGAGGTGGCAGGAGGCGCCGGGAGAAGCGTCCCGGCCCTCGATCACCCCTGCCGCCGGAGCGCCCCGCGCAGGCGAAGGCGGGGTTGGCGAACTGGCCGCGGCCCTGGTGGAGTGCGCCGCGATCTTTCTGCCGGACCGTACGCCGCGGGCCGGGATGGTCGCCTTCTGGCGGCCGGACGGCGGTCCGCTTCCCGGCGCTGCCGCGGAAGGGGAAGGTGTTCGGGAGCCGGAGGCGGGTGGTGGCGTCACGCGGTTGACCGTCGCGCGGCGCCATGGCAGCGGTGCGCGCAGCCGGCCGGTGTCCGCGTATCTTCTGCCTCTGCCCGATGCCGTTCCGATGTTGGCCCGGGCTCGGCACGCCCCCGGTGTCCATCCGGCCGCTGCCTGCTGGGGCGCGGCCGCCCTGCACGCACTGCACCTCGCTGCGCGCGGCAGACTGTTGCCCGGCCTGACCGACGAGGACGCCGACGCCTGGCGCGCCGGCCCGCTCGATGCGGACGACATCGCGCACCTCCGGGCTATTGCCGCCGCCATGCCCCCCGAGGCGTATGCGGTACCGATCCCGGGTGCCCGGCCGCTCCAACTGCCCGATCCGGTAGCGCTGGTACGGCAGTTCGTGGATGCCGTCGTCGACACCCTGCCGCGTACCCCGGCCGCCGAGCTGGTGGCGGGCGCCCCGTTCGCCGCCACGGCGCCGCAGTACCTCCCGGCTGCCCAGGAGTGGGCCGCCGAGGTCGCAGCCGGTGTCGACGCCGGAGTACGGCTTTCTCTCCGTCTCGATCTTGCCCCGCACCAGCTCTTCGACACCGCGGGAGGGGATGCGCTCACGGGGGACGGCGCGCAGGGCGGGACCGAGAGCGAGGAGGTGAACGGGGAAGG
Source organism: Streptomyces sp. NPDC057743 (assembly GCF_042798755.1). Taxonomy (NCBI): domain Bacteria; kingdom Bacillati; phylum Actinomycetota; class Actinomycetes; order Kitasatosporales; family Streptomycetaceae; genus Streptomyces; species Streptomyces sp. NPDC057743. The sequence goes on along the minus strand of NZ_JBHVJX010000002.1, from coordinate 166,756 downwards.
GGCGGCAACTGAGGGCGGTGGCATGGAGGAACGGCGCGCGGCGGCGGCCGTCCTCCAGGTGCACAGCCTCACCGACCCGACCCTGGTGGTCGATGCCCGCCAGCTCTGGGAGGGCGGGGCGCCGGACCACTTCGGCGCCCGGGCCCGTGTCGACGCGCTGCTCGCACTGCGCCGCGCGACCCGTGTCTGGCCCCCGCTGGGCCGCCTCCTGGAGCGCCCCGTCCCCGACGTACTCCCGCTCGGCGAGGACGAGTTGTACGCACTTCTGGGGGAGTTCGCGCCGCGCCTCGACGCCGCCGGAGTGGCCGTCCACTGGCCCAAGGAACTGACCCGTGGCCTGACCGCGACGGCGGTGTTGCGGCCCGCCCCCGGTTCGGCGGCGGATGGCTTCGGCTTCTTCGACGCCGGCGAACTGGCACAGTTCCGCTGGCAGTTGGCGATGGATGGGGTGCCGCTCAGTGACGCGGAGATGGACGCCCTTGCCGAGGCGCACCGGCCCATGGTGCGGCTGCGCGACCAATGGGTCCTGGTCGACCCCGGGCTGGTCCGCAAGGCACGTAAGCGCGAACTGGGCTATCTGGACCCGGTCCGGGCCCTCGCCGCCACGCTCGACGGCACCGCGGAGGTGGACGGCGAACGGGTCGAGGTGGTGCCCCTGGGGGCCCTCGCCGCCCTGCGCGGCCGGCTCACCACCGGGGCGCGCCCGCTACCTCAGCCCGCCGGGCTGCGGGCGACCCTGCGCGACTACCAACTGCACGGTGTGGCCTGGCTCGACACCATGGTCTCCACCGGACTGGGCGGCTGCCTGGCCGACGACATGGGGTTGGGCAAGACCATCACCGTCATCGCGCTCCACCTTCACCGGCGGCCCACCGCCCCCGTCCTCGTCGTCTGCCCCGCGTCCCTGCTCGGCAACTGGCAGCGCGAGATCGAACGCTTCGCACCCGGCACGCCTGTACGCCGCTTCCACGGCGCCGGCCGCAGCCTAGACGGGATGGACGGCGGCTTCGTGCTGACGACCTACGGGACGATGCGCAGCAGCGCCACCGAACTGGCCGGCCGCACCTGGGCCTGGGTCGTCGCCGACGAGGCGCAGCACGTGAAGAATCCGCGTTCCTCGACGGCCAGGGCGCTGCGCGAGATCAAGGCCCCGGCGCGGATCGCCCTCACCGGCACGCCCGTGGAGAACAACCTCTCCGAGCTGTGGGCGCTGCTGGATTGGACCACCCCCGGCCTCCTCGGGCCGCTCAAGACGTTCCGCGCCCTGCACGCCCGGGAGGTCGAGGGCGGGGAGGATCCGCGGGCGGCGGAGCGACTGGCCAGACTGGTGCGGCCGTTCATCCTGCGCCGCAAGAAGTCCGATCCCGGTATCGCGCCCGAACTCCCGCCCAAGACGGAGACCGACCATCCGGTCCCGCTGGGGCGCGAACAGGCCGCGCTGTACCAGGCGGTGGTGCGCGAGACCCTCGCCCGGATCGAGAGCGCCCAGGGGATGGCGCGGCGCGGTCTGGTGATGAAGTTGCTCACCGACCTGAAGCAGATCTGCAACCACCCCGCGCAGTACCTCAAGGAGAACGCCCCGGGCCTGGCCGCGCGCTCCGGCAAACTCGAACTCCTCGACGAACTCCTGGACACCATCCTCGCGGAGGGCGGCGCCACCCTGGTCTTCACCCAGTACGTCGCCATGGCGCGCCTGCTGGAGCGCCACCTCGCGGGGAGGGGCGTCCACAGCCAACTCCTGCACGGGGGGACCCCGGTGGCCGAACGGGAGCGGATGGTGGACCGCTTCCAGTCGGGTCGGGCGCCGGTCTTCCTGCTGTCCCTGAAGGCGGCCGGCACCGGCCTGAACCTCACCCGGGCCGGGCACGTCATCCACTACGACCGATGGTGGAACCCGGCGGTGGAGGAGCAGGCGACCGACCGCGCCTACCGCATCGGCCAGACCCAGCCCGTCCAGGTCCACCGGCTGATCACCGAGGGCACTGTGGAGGACAACATCGCCCAACTCCTCGCCGCCAAAAGGGCCCTCGCCGACGCGGTGCTCTCCGGCGGCGAGGGCGCGTTCACCGAGCTGACCGACGCCGAGCTCGCCGACCTCGTCTCCCTGAGGAGGACCGGATGACCCCCGGGCACCGGCGCCGCCCGGTCACCGGACGCGCCGCGGCGGCGGACCGGATGGCCCGCGCCGACCGTTCGCGCACCTTCCCGCCGCTGCCGGTCCTCGACGGCCCGGACGGCACGGCCGCCGCGTCCTGGTGGGGCGGGGCCTGGCTGACGGCACTGGAGCGCAGCGCACTGGACGGCGCCCGGCTGGCCCGTGGCCGGGCCTACGCCCGCGCCGGTCACGTCGACACGATCAACATCACCCCGGGCCGGATGATCGCCACCGTACGGGGCAGTCGGCCCCGCCCGTACAGCGCCGAGGTGCGCGCCAAGACGCTCACCGACCAGGAGTGGGACGCCCTGTTGGACGGCGTCGCCGCCCACCCCGACCAGCTCACCGCGCTGCTGGCCAAGGAACTGCCCCGCGCACTGGCCGAGGTGGAACCGGGACTCCTGCCGGGACCGGGCGAGTTGGTGCCCCGGTGCTCCTGCCCGGACAGCGGCCGGCCCTGCAAGCACGCCGCCGCGCTCTGCTTCCAGGTGGCCCGACTCTTGGACGCCGACCCCTTCGTCCTCCTGTTGATCCGGGGCCGGGGCGAACGGGAGTTGCTCGACGAGCTCGGGCGTCGCAGCGCCGGTCACGGTGTACGGGAGAGTCGGGGGCGGGCCGTGGGTCTGGTTCCGGCGTCACCCGGGGGCGATGGGTCCGCGATCGGCGCCGAATCCGCGGTGAGTTCGGCTTCGGCCACTCCCGCCCCTGCCGCGTCCCGCCGGGCGTTCGGCCCTGACGGGGTGAAGGCGTCCGGATCTGCGGCCGTGCAGCGTGCCGCGGCGCCGGAGGAGGCGTCGGTCCGGGCAGGCACCGAGGGCGGCAGAGCGGGCTGGACCCCGGCTCTCCCGGCTCAGGGCGTGCTCGCCCGGGAGGCCCTCGCCGACCGTCCCCGACCGCCGCTCCCACCGCCGGCCGCGGTGCCGTCGCGGCCCGGCCGGCCGTTGGCCCTCCCGGACGCCGACGGGCTCCCGTTCGACGCCGCCACGCTCGAACTCCTGGCCTCCGACGCCGCGTTCCGCGCCCATGCCTGCCTCACGGATGCCACGTCCCCGGGGGAGCCCACGGTGGCTGGCCCCTTCCCGGCTCTCCCGCCGTGGGAGGACGCCATCCGCCTGGCCGCCACCGCCCACCCCACGGCCGGCCTGACCACCACGACCCGCGCGCTGTACCGCGACCTCGCGGCGGCGACCGGCCGCACGCCCACGGACATCGCCCGGTCCGTCGCCGCCTGGCGCCAGGGCGGCCCCGAGGGGCTCGTCCTCCTGGAGGGCACCTGGAACCCGCCGGCCGGCGACTTCGACCGGGCCCGCAGCGCCCTCCTGGCCGCGGGGCTACCGGCCCTGCGCCCGCACCACAACCGCCTCACCGACGCCGCCCGCGGCCTCCAGCTCCGCTTCGGCCACGACCACCGCTGGTACCCGTACGAATCCGAGCCCGGCACCGAGGACTGGTGGCCCACCGGCCCCGCGGACCCGGACCCCGTGGCCGCCCTGACCACCCTGGTGACACGATGACTAACCTCAAGGCCGTGGAAGGACTCGACGCACTCACCCGATCCCTGGCACAGCGCACCCCCGAACGGCTCGCCGCACTGCTCACCCGGCACGCCGAGCCGCTCGCCCGCCGGCCCGCGCCCACCGAACTGCGCGGCCTGGCCGGCGCATTGTGGTCCTACGAGACCCTCCACCAGGTGGTGCTGCACCTCGACCACCCCCGGCTCCAGGTGCTCGCCGCCACCGCCCGCATCAGCCAGCAGCGGGCCGCCCGGGATGCCGCCGCGCCCGCCGCCCCCACCGCCGGCGCCGACTACCAGTCGCTGATGGCCCACCGGCTCTCCTTCCCGGAGCTGGCCAGCGAGGCCGTTTTGCCCGAGGACGTCTACGCCGCGCTCGGCGTCACCGCCCCCGGGCCGGCTCGGGCCGTCGCCGAAGCCGCCCTGGACGCGCTCTTCGACGACGGGCTCGCCGCGCCCACCGAGGACGGCGCCGTCGTCGTGCCGCCGCGCGTGCCCCAACTCCTCGCCGCCCACGACCTCGGCCCGTTCGCGCCGCAGGCCCCAGCCCCCGAGGGCGCCGCACCCTCCGGCGCCCCCGCCGTGCCCGCCCCGCGGACCTCGCCCCACGACGAATCCCAGGCGGCCGCCGCGCAGTTGGCCGCCACCGTGGAGCGGCTGCTCGCCTCCCTGGCCAGCGAGCCCGCCACCCTCCGCAAGTCGGGCGGGCTCACCCTGCGCGAGGTGAAACGCCTGGCGAAGGCGGCCGGCGCCACGGAGCCGCACACCCGGCTCCTGCTCGATCTCGCCCTGGCCGCCGGCCTGATCGCGCTGACCCGCAGCCCGTCGGGCATCACCGCGCTGCCCACCCACGCCTACGACGACTGGCTCGCCGAGCCGCCCGGCGCCCGCCTCGCCCCCGTACTGGCCGCCTGGTACGCCCTGTGGGACATCCCCACCCACACCCCGTTCGGCGAGACACCGACCGCCCTGGTCCGAGGGCACGACCGGCACGCCCCCGCCCTCCGGCACGCCCTGCTCGCCGCCCTGGCCGACGTTCCTCCGGGCGCCGGCCCGTTGCCCCCGCCGCTGCCGCTTCCTGATGCGCCGGAGGACGAGGCGGCCCTCGCGCCCCTGCGGCGCCTCCTGCGTACCGCCGACTGGCACCGTCCGCTCGCCGTCACCGAGCAGCCGATGGCTGACGAGCGCGCCGCCCACACCCTCCACGAAGCCGCCTACCTCGGGCTCACCGCCCACGGCACCCTCACCCCCCTCGGCCGGGCCCTGCTCGCCGACCCGGCGGACCTCGACGAGCCGCTCCGCGACCTGCTCCCGCCACCGGTCGAACGGGCCCACTTCCAGGCCGACTTGACAGCCGTCGTGCCCGGCCGCCCCGCCCCCGCGCTCGCCGGACTCCTCGCCTCCGCCGCCGACCGGGAGTCCGAGGGGCACGCCGTGACCTGGCGCTTCACCCCCGGCTCGATCCGCCGTGCCCTGGATGCCGGCCACACCGCCGACACCCTCCGGGACGCGCTCGCCGCCGCCTCGGCCGGCGACGCCCTGCCGCAGCCCCTCGGCTACCTCATCCAGGACACCGCCCGCACCCACGGCCGGATGCGGGTCGTGCCGGCCGGCTGCTGCATCCGCTCCGACGACGAGGCGCTGATCGCCGAACTCGCCGCCCACCACGCGCTGCGCGGGCTGGGGCTGAGCGCGCTCGCCCCCACGGTCCTGGTCAGCGGTCGCCCGCCGGCCGCCACCCTGGACGCGTTGCGTGCCGCGGGATACGCCCCCGCCCTGGAGTCCGGCACCGGCACTGCCACCGTCGAGCGACCGCCCAGCCACCGCACCACGACCCCCGGCCGCTCCCGGGACCCGCACGCCCCACTGGCCCTTGCCCGACGCCTCCTGGGGCACCCGGCCGAGCCACGGGAGGCGGCAACGAGCGGCCGCAGCTGACCGGTTGACCCGTTGACTCATTGACCCGTTGAACCGCTCCGCGTCGTACGGGTGGGGCGGGGAACGGCCCCACCGGGGAGCCGCCCCGCCAGCGCATCCGTCAGTTCCTGCGGATCCCGCCGCGCCCCTCGCCGTCGTCGGGCGCTCCGGGCCGGGTTGTCGTCGGGCGCTGGCGCGACCTGTCCGCTCATCGAAATCGGCACCGGCGGTCCCCACTTGACGATCCCGAGACTGACCGCGAAGTCCGTGCCGTCCGAGTGTGCCCGGGCCAGATCGACCCGGGTGACCGAATTTCACCGCTGCTTGACCGGTTGTGGTCGATTGGCAGGGGGCGGGCGGCACCTCGGTCGGGCGTCGGGCGGCGTTGTCAGTGGCGTCAAGTAGCGTTTTCTGCGTACGGAGTCGACCGAGGGGGAGTGCGACGTGGGGGACAACGCGGCGGACGCCGAGCGCGTTCGGAACGAGTTCAGCGGGATGGCGCACGGGCCGGTGATCCAGGCCGGGGTGATCGAGGGTGGCGTGCGGATCGAGATGCACCGGCCGGAGCGGCCGGTGCCACGGCAGGTGCCGGCCGGCTCCCGGCAGTTCGTGGACCGCGAGCCGGTGTTGGCGGAGATCGACGGCTGGGTCGGCGACGGCGGTGGCATGGCGGTGCTCAGCGGCCTGCCGGGCGTGGGCAAGAGCGCGACCGTACGGAGATGGGCGCAGGAGGAGCGGGGCCGGTTCCCCGGCGGGGAGTTCTATGTCGACTTCGCCGAGCTGCGGGCGCAGGCGGGCGGCGACGTGTCGGCCGGGGTGAGCCGATGCCTACGGGCGCTCGGCGTCGAGGACCGCTATCTCCCCGACTCCCTGGGTGAGTTGACCAGCATGCTGCGCTCCCTGACCGCGGACGAGCGGGTGCTGATGGTGCTCGACGACGTGACCGAGCCGGCACAGGTGCGGGCGTTGCTCCCGGGCGCCCCCGGCAGCGTCGTCCTCGCCACCAGCCAGTCGAAGCTGGGGGAGTTGCTGGCCGAGGGCGCCCGCCTGATGCCGCTGGAACCGCTGTCGCCGGAGCACGGCATGCAGCTGCTGCGCCGGCTGTGCGGGGCGGAGCGGATCGCCGCGGATGACGAGGGTGCGGCCGAGCGGATCGTGGCGAGTTGTGGCGGGCTGCCGGTGGCCCTTCAGGTCGCCGCGGCGCGGTTGGTGATGCATCCAGGTTTGTCGGTTGCCGCGTTGGCCGATGAATTGGCCGACGACCGGCGCCGGTTGGATGCCTTGCGTCGGGGAGGGGAGCGCACGGTGTCCGCCGTATTCGCAGTGGCCTACGCAGGACTGCCGGGGCCGGCCGCCCGGCTGTACCGACTACTGGGCCTGCACCCCGGCCGCCACTGGGACGCCGCCTCGGCCGCCGCGGCAGCCGGGACGACACCCGAGCACGCCGCCGAGCAGCTCGACGTCCTGGAGACCGCGAGCCTGGTCACCGCGGCCGCCGACGGGCGCTACGAGTTCCACGACCTGGTGCGACTGCACGCCCGCGAACAGGCCGTTCTGGAGGACGACGAGTCCGAGCGCACCGCGGCCGTGGCCCGGGTCGTGGACCATCTGCTCACCCGCGCCGCCCAGGCCGATCTCGCCGTCATGGGGGGCCGGATGCGCATCGGCGCGTACACCGACCGGCTGGGCGAGTCGGACCGCGCCACCGCCTTCCCCGGCCGGCCGGAGGCGCTGCACTGGCTGGACGCCTGGCGCGGCGAGTTGCTGTCCGCCCAGCAGGTCGCAGCCGACCACGGCTGGCACCGCCGCGCCTGGGAGCTGGCCGAGGCGCTGACCGCGCTGTTCCTCAACCGCAGATACCTCAACGACTGGGTGCGCAGCGGCGACCTGGGCGCCCGCCACGCCGAGGCCGACGGCAATCCGGCCGCCGAGGCCCGGCTGCGCGCGCTGCTGTCCCGCCCCCTGATGGACCGCGACGAACTGCGGCGCGCCCGTGGAGAGTTGGAGACCGCCCTCGCCCGGGCCGACGCGTCCGGCCACACCCTGTTGCGCGCCTCTGTCCGCGAGTTCTACGGCCGCTACTGGGATCGCTGCGATCCCGCCCGCGCCGTGACCGTCTACGAGGAGGCGATGGTCTTCTACCGTGCCGCGGGCGACGAACGCGGTATCGCCATCGGCCGCTATTTCCTGGGCCAAGCCCTGCACGCCGTCGGCCGCACGGACGAGGCTCAGGTCGCTCTCCAGGGCGCCTACGACGCGTTCCTGGCCCTCGACGACCGGCGGATGGGCGCCCGCGCGCTGGCCGCTCTCGGCGGCGTGCACCGCGATCTGGGGCGGGCGACGGAGGCCGTGGCGGCCCTGGAGGAGGCCGCGGCCATGCTCCGTGAGCGCGGGGCCGTCCACTACGAGGCCGAGGTATGCGAGACGCTCGCCGAACTGGCCGAGGAGCGCGGCGACCGCGAGCAGTGGCGAGGCTGCCTCACGCGGGCCCTGGAGATATACGAGGCCGGCGGCGGCCCGCGCGCCGTGGAACTCCGCAGCAGGTTGGCCGATTCCGCATCCGGTGCGGCAACCGACACCGGCAGCGCCACGGAGCGGTCCGGCGGCGGGGAGGAGGGCGACGGCGCGGGGACGGGGGACGCCTAGGGCCTACCCGACCCTGACTCATCGGACAGGCCCTAGCGTGCCGATGGCGGAGACGGTCCGGTCAACTCCTGTCGAGGTGCGGACCGTTGTAGGGCGGCCGCCGGTCGGGAACCGGAACGGGAGAGCTCAGGCGGGTGGTCGTGGCCGGCCCGCCCGTCGGGTGGGCCGGATCTCGATGTCCTCGGTGCGGCTGCCCAGGGCGAGCGTGGCGAAGCCCTCCAGGGGGCGCCGGGTGCGCAGGCAGGCATAGACGACCGCGGCCAGGACGGCGGCGTCGTCCAGCAGGCCGGTGGCGTTCACCTCCACCGTCCGACCGTCGCGCAGCCCGGCTCGGCAGCCGCGGCCGGTGACGGTGGTGGCGGCGAGCAGACAGCCGGGGTAGCGGGCGAGGGTGTCGCCGATCCACCGGTCGGCGCTCACGGTGGTCTCGGCTGAGGTGCGGCGGACCAGCACGGACGCGCTCTCCGGCCACTGTCGGTCTCCCTCGTCGTCGGCGCAGGACAGATGCCGGAACGGGCCGTCAGGAGAGTCGCCCCCCGTCACGGGCGAGAGGGGCGAGGACGGCGAGAGGGATGCGGGCGACGGGAAGGGCGAGGGCGACGGGAAGGGTGAAAGGAGCGAGCAGGACGAGGAGGGAGAGGAGGACAGGGGCGGTGAGGACAGTGTGGAGGACGAGAACGAGGCGACCGCGGCTGGGAAGCGTTCGACGGATATCCGGGGGCCACTGGGGTCCTCGGTGATCGAGGTGTGGACGTGGCAGGCGGTGGAGGGCTCCGGTCGGTCCCGCACGGCGGGTGGCGCGGGAGCGCGGCGCGGTGGCGGTGAGTTGTCCGGCTCGGGGAGGCGTAGCAGGTCGTACACGGCGGTGCGCAGGAGTTCCAGGGCGCGCCCCGGTGCGGCGAAGGCGCTCTCGCCGATCTTGCGCAGTCGCTCCGCGGTGTCGTCGCCGACCGACTGCCCCCGCCGCAGCGCCCGTTCGAGCTGAGGCCGCAGCGGAGCGTCGGGCCGTAGCCGCGGGGCGATCCGGCCCAACTCGGCCATGGGGGTTCCGGGGACGGCCTCGTCGTCGCTGAACGCACCGAGCAGCAGCGGCGTGCCGAGTGCCGCGCCGTAGAAGGTGACCGATCCATGGTCGCCGATCAGCAGGTCGGCGGCGAGCAGGGTGGCCTGCCAGCCGGCGGTTGGCGGGATGGTCAGCAGTCCGGCGTCGTGTGCGGAGTCGAGGTGTGAGCGGAGGGTGTAACTGCCGTGGGCGGAGGCGATGTTGGGGTGGGTGACCAGGGCGATCGCGTGGTCGTCTCGGGGGAGTTCGGCGAGTAGGCGGGCCGGTAGGGCGGGGTGGTGGCCCAGGAGCGAGTGGTCGCGCCAGGTCGAGCTGAGCATGATCAGTCGCTGTCCGGCGCGGATGCCGAGGGCCCGGCGGTAGTCGGCGCGGAGGTCCCGTCCGTCCAGTAGCGCGTCGTAGCAGGGGTCGCCGACGAGCAGCGTGCGGCCGGCGGTGGCCGGGTGCGCGGCGGCGAGTTGGGCCGCCTGGTCGGGGTGGGATATCGCGAGCCGGGCGCGGCCGCTGCGCAGCAGCGCGTCCGGGACGACGCCGGCCAGCCGGTCGTGGTCGCTGCGGGAGTCGGGGACGACCTTGTGGAAGCCGACGCCGTGCGGCAGCACCAGGACCGGGCAGGTGTGGCCAGCGGAGGCGAGATCGGCGTTCTCGGTCGCCGTGACGATCAGATGCGGGTCGGTCTCGGCGAACTGGTGCCAGGGCAGCACCCGGACGCCGACCGAGCGGAGTAGCGCGGGTACCCCGTCGTTGAAGGCCGAGGTGGGGTCGAAGGCGAAGACCAGGTGGACCCGCGGGTCGTTGCGTAGCACCGGGCGGAGGACATCGAGGACCCGGACGGTCGAGGTGACGGTGCGGGCGACGGCGACGACCAGCCTCTCGCCGGGGAACGTCTGCCAGCGCTCGGGGTCCTCGCCCACGGGCACCCGTAGCGGCGGCAGCAGGCCATGGGTGGTGTCAGCCGCCGCGGGCGCACAACCACCGGCAGGCCCGGCCTCGTTCGCGGTTCGCGGTTCGCGGTTCGCGGTTCGCGGTTCGCGGTTCGTCGCCATAGTGCTCTTAGCGCGCCTCACCGTTCTCCGCAACCCCCTGGTGGTTCGACTACCGGCGGTCGTTCCACCGGTGATCGGACGTGTCCCTGCCGCCCCACCGTAGTTCAGGGGCGCGCCTTCAGGAGCCGTCGGGTTTCCGTCGGCCGCCGTTGAACCGTCGCAACCGCAGCGAGCCGGGCCCGAAGCCGAGGGGGCGGGGGAGCCGGCGGGGAGCCTGCTCGGTACCGGTGCCCGAACCGGCAGCGCTACCGGAGCTGCCCGGTACCACCGGGGGCGGCGGCGCCGCGGTGAGCGCGGCGGCGGCCGAGGCGCTGAACAGGGACGACAGGGGGGACGGCGGATCCGGGGTGTCGACGCCCGGCGGTCGTACCGTGGGCGCCGGCGTGGCGGACGTCGGTCGCGGGGCGAACGCCTGCGGTGGACGGGTCGCGTGCACCACGGGCGTGATCACATCGACATAGGCGCGACAGACCGGCGGCAGGGCGACGGACGGGAGGTGCGCCCCGGCCATGGCACCGCGCACGAGGCGGGTGGCGAGCGAGGGCCGGGCCGCGTTCGGGTGCGGCGACCGCGAGAGCTCCGCGCCGGTGGCCAGCGCCCAGGGCGCCTCGACCAGGTCGCCGACGGTGCGCTGCACCCTGTGGGCCAGCGCGGGATCGTCCAGGCCGTACCGCCGCAGCGCCGCGCGGAGCGCGGTGGCGCCATGGGCGGCGAGGGACAGCCCCTGGCCGTAGTCCGGATTGATCGAGGCCACCGCGCCGCCGAGCGCCACGAACCCGGTGGGCCAGCAGGACAGTTGTTCGTAGCGGTGGCGGCGGCTCGTGGTGTCGCGGGTCACCCGCACCTCGCTCAGCGGCTCGGCGTCGGCGATGAGGTCCCCGATGGCCGCGTGGATCCGGCGGGCGAACGGGACGAAGGCGTCGGCCCGTTGGGACGGCTGGTCGGTGCCGCTGCCCGTGAGGGTGACCAGCCAGCGCCCGTCCTCGATCGGGACCAGGGTCGCCGTCCGGGTGGCCGGGTGGGGGGAGTCCGGTGCGTCGTCGCTCCCGCCGCCGACCGAACGGGCCGTGAGCACGGGACAGTTCTCCTGCCCGAGCGGGGCGCGGAAGATCCGGGTGGCGCAGACGATGCCGGAGTCCCGGACGTCCTCGGGGGCGGCGGGCAGGCCCAGCGCCGTCAGCCGGTCCGGGGTGGTGGAGGAGCGGCCGGTGGCGTCGACCACCAAGTCGGCGTCCAGGCGGTACGTTTCACCACCGATGGTGTCCTTGACCCACACCCCGGTGACGTGTTCGGCGGTGCCCGTCAGCCGCTCCGCCTCCGTGCTGTCGAGGACCGACACCCCGGTGAGCACCGGCACCTGGTCGCGGACGCCCCGGTCGAGCAGGTCGCGGGAGCAGGCGAACACCTCCCGCGTACGGGTCCGGCGGGCCGGCCGACCGGGCAACAGTGGACCGGCCGGTTCGGACGGCGCGGGGAGCCGGTGGGCGCCCTCGGCCAGCCATCTGTCGATCGCGCCCGGCAGCAGGTCCTCCACGACCCGGGCGCCGTCCGCCGCCAGCAGATGGGTGTGGCGGGGCTGCGGAAGGTCCGTGGGCAGCACGGGAGTTCGCGGTAGCCGCTCCCGCTCCACCACGATCACATCGGCGTACGCGGACAGCGCCGCGGCGGCGAGCATGCCCGTGAAACCGCCGCCGAGCACCACGGCGAGATACGGGTGCGTGAACTGGAGCCCGGCGCTGCTCGTACTGCTCGACGCGTTCATGGGCGGTCCCTTTCTCGGCGGTGGCGCGCGGGTCCCCGGCTGGGCCGGGCCGCGTCCAGAAAGGGCGGAGCGGCGTACGGCCGGGAGCGGCGGCGCGCGGCGGCGATGACGGCGTCGGTGGCGGCGGTGACCCGCGCCGTCAGCGACGGCAGGGAGGCGGACGCGGTTCGCAATATGCGCAGGGGAGCAGGGGGCAGCGGCAGAGCGCGCTGGATGTCGCGGCAGGCCGGCGCGAACGCCGGCCTGCCGCCCTCCGATTTCCCCATCATGAATCCCCCTCAGGCCGTGTCCGCCCTGCCGCAGCCGGAGCCACGTCCTCCGCCACTCCCCGCCCGGCGCACCGGGCGGGACGGGCCGACACCGCAGCCTCGCATGCTGTGCCCAACCCCTGAAAACGCGGCCGTCACTTCTGGGCAACGGCGGACACACGTCCGGATCGTAGGCGGCGGCGATCACTTCCGGTAGCCGAAGACGAGTGAGGGATATGTAGGAGCCATCCGGCGCGTACCACCGGGTAGACCCGCAACAAAACGGAGCAATGGGTGGAAAACGGCGGGGAGTTTTCTCGCGAGACGAGAAAACCACCGGGAAACCGGGGGCCGGAAGAGGCGGCTGCCTCCCGAATGGCCGGAGGGTTGGCGCGAAATGATCGGGGGGCGGCGGGCCGGCCGGCGCCGTGCCTACCCTGTGCGGGCACCGCACCCAAGGACCCGAGGGAGAGACGTGCGCGCGATCGTGATGCGAGAGTTCGGCGGCCCGGACGTGCTCCGGCTTGAGGACGTCCCCGAACCGGAGCCCCGTGCCGGGCACGCATGCGTCGAGGTCTCCCTGGCCGGCGTCAACTACGCCGATGTGCATGTCCGCGGGGACACCTACCTCGCCCCCGTCGAACTGCCCTACACGCCCGGCAACGAGGTCGTGGGCACCATCGACGGCGGACGCCGGGTCGTCGGCCTCACCCGCGGCGGCGGGTACGCGGAACGGGCGCTGCTGCACCGCCGCGTCACCTGGGACGTGCCGGACGCCGTCAGCGACGAGCAGGCGGTCGCGCTGGCCCTCCAGGGCAACAGCGCCTGGCACCTGCTGTTCACCGCGCTGCGCCTGGCCGAGGGCGAGACCGTGGTCGTGCCGGCCGCGGCGGGCGGGGTGGGCACGCTGGCCGTGCAGCTCGCGGCGCGGGCCGGCGCGAAGGTCGTCGCCCTCGCCGGCTCCCCGGCCAAGCGCCAACTCGCCCTGGACCTGGGCGCGCAGGCGGTCGTCGACTCCACCGCCGAGGACCTCACGGAGCGCATCCTGGAGGCGGCCGGTGGCCCCGTCGAGACCGCGCTGGAGATGACCGGCGGCGCCACCTTCGCCCGGACCCTGGCCGCCGTCGCGCCGCGCGGCCGGCTCGCCGTCTACGGCTTCGCCGGCGGGGAGTTGGCGAGCGTGTCCACCCGGGAGCTGATGGAGCGCTCGATTACCGTCTCCGGCTTCTGGCTGCCCCAGCTCTACGCGGACCGGACGGCGCTGCCGACGTCCATGCGGGCCCTGTTCGACGCCGTCGCCGACGGCTCCCTCAGGACGCTGACCGGCGCCACCTATGCGCTCGGGCAGGCGGCGCAGGCGCACCACGACCTCGCCGCCCGCACCCCGACCGGGAAGCTCGCCCTCGACGTCACCCGCTGACGCCGGGGACGCTGGGGGCGGGACACCCCGCACCGCACACGCCGTGCGCCTTCGGGCGCGGATCACCGCCAGGGGAGAGAGCACACGATGGGCCATCGCACCGCAGCGTCGCAGTCCACGGCTCCAAAGGCCGCGCAGCACACCGGTCCGGCATCCAGGAGCGCGACCGCCACCGGCGGCCGGACGTCCGGATCCGGCCATGCCGAGCGGGTCTTCCTCGTCCAGACGGCCTTCGCCGAACTCGGCGGGTCCGCCCACGGGCCCGGTGAGATCGCGGAGTTCACCGGCCTGGACGACTCCGTCGTCTACCGCATCCTGCAATCCGGCGTCTACCAGCGAATCTTCGAGCGGGTGGACCGCGGCCTCTACCGGCTGCGGACCTCGGCCGCCCAACTCGCCTTCACCGCCCTCGACCACCGCCTCGACGGCGCCCAGACGGTCCTCACCGGCCTGCGCGAGGCCACCGGCAACGGGCTGGTCTTCCTCTACATGGTGGCGCCGTTCTCCGGCGCGCAGCGGCAGTGCGTCGACATGGCCGTCGGCGACTCCGATCTGGCCGAACTCGGCATGACACCGCGCGATGTGCTGTCCGTGACCCGCTCCCTGCGCACCGGCGCTTCGGGGCGCACCATCCTCGCCTACCTGCCCGACGTCCTCCAGCAGCGCGTCCTGGCCGAGCCCGTCCCCGAGCAGGCCGGCCCCGGCGTCTACCGGGACAACGACGCGCTGTTGACCTCCCTGGCGGAGGTCCGCGACCTCGGTTACGCGCTCGGCTACGAGGAGTGCATGGCCGGCTGGAACTCCTGCGCCGCGCCGATCATGTGGGACGGCGCCATCATGGGCGCGGTGCTGCTGCTCAAGCAGAAGTCCGTGATGCCGCAGGTGCCCGAGGAGATCGTCGAGGCGACGAAGGAGGCGGCGGCCGTACTCAGCCGCCACGGAGCGGCCCGCCCGGGGCTGGACGTCTGAACTCCGGTCGTACCGCCCGGCCGTGCGGCTGTTCATCAGCCGGCCCGGCTCTCTACCGTGGCACCACGCGCGCGACTCACGCGTGCACGACGTACAAGGGGGTCCGATGGAACAGGAATTGGTCGCGCTGGCCACCGCGGGGGCGACGACGCTGGTGCAGCAGATGGCGACCGAGGGCTGGGCCGCCGTCCGCCGGCGGGCGGCCGCCCTGCTCACCCGGCGTCGTGGCGACGAGGAGGAGGCGGTCGAGCGCGAGTTGGAGCAGGCGCGTACCGACGTCATCGCGGCCCAGGAGGACGGCGACGAGGACGTGGCGCAGGGGGTGACCGTGGTCTGGAAGGCCCGGCTGCGGCGACTGCTGGCCGAGGACCCGGAGGCGGCCGCCGAACTGCGGGCGCTGCTCGACGAGGTGGCGCCGCAGGAGCAGCAGGGCGCCGTGCGGGACATCCACAACACCTTCAGCGGCGGGGTGGCGAACGGGCCGGTGATCCAGGTCGGGGTCGTCTCCGGGCGGGGCAGCCTCAACGTCCAGCCCGGCTCGACGTCCTCCCGCTGACCCCCGGCGCCCGGAGCCGGCCGGCGGGGCACAATGGCCGGGTGCGGCTCGAAGCGATCACCTGGGAACGACTCACCGACGCGCTCGCCGCGCGCGTCGACGCGCTGACGGCGGACGACGGGAGCCCCTGGCTGCGGGTGGCGGTGGACGGAGCGCCCGCAGCCGCCCCCGGCGACCTCGCCGGGCGGCTCGCCGAGGCGCTGCGGCTCCGGGGGCGGGCGGTGCACGCGGCCGACGCCCACGGCTTTCTGCGCCCCGCCTCGCTGCGGCTGGAGTACGGCCGCGAGGACCCGGACGCCTTCCACGACGAGTGGTTCGACCGGCGGGCCCTGTGGCGCGAGGTGTTCCAACCGCTGGAGCCGGGCGGCACCGGTCGGGTGCTCCCGGACCTGTGGGACCCGGTGGCGGACCGGGCGACGCGCAGCCCCTACGTGGAACTGCCGCCCGGCGGCGTGCTGTTGCTGCACGGCCCGCTGCTGCTCGGACATTGGTTTCCCTTCGACCTCTCCGTGCACCTGAAGCTGTCGCCGGCCGCCCTCGCCCGTCGCACCCCGGAGGACCAGCGCTGGACGCTGCCGGCGTTCGCCCGCTACGAGGCCGAGATCTGGCCCGAGGAGGCGGCGGACGTGGTCGTACGCGCCGACGATCCCCGCCGACCGGCCTGGAGCGGGGCGCCCGCCTGAGCGCCGGCCACCCCGCCTCGCCCGCGCAAGGCCCCCGGCGGCCTCAGACCAACCGCCGGATCTCGCCCCGGACGCGGTAGAAGCCGCCCGAGGCGGGGGCCAGTTCCTCGACGACGTACCGGGCCCCGGCCTGTCGTATCTGGCGCGGGAACTGGACGTTCCACGACGGTTCGTAGCCGGCGGAGACCGCATGGACCCGCAGCCGGCCGGCTTCCTGCACGCACTCCACCAAGATCCCGGAGGCCGCGTCGTCCGTCACCGTGCGGACCGTGGTGGCCGGGGTGTACGTGGGCAGCGCGGCGGCCGACTTCACGTCCCGGGCGACCGGGACGGTGCCCGCGCGGGCGGCGGTGATCGCGGCGTCGCTGGCGTCCACACACACCAGGGAGCCGTCGGTGGTGACCAGATAGAGCTTCTCGTCGAGGTACTGCATCGACAGCGCCGATCCGCCGCCGGTGCCCAGCTTCCACAGCCGGGTGCCGTCGGCCGCGAAGCAGTACACCGAGGAGGCCGAGTCCCCGGCGAAGACGTAGCGGCCGCCGGGGGCCGTGGCGCAGGAGTAGACGACCGTGTCGCATGCGTAGCTGGCCTCCAACTCCCCGCTGCCCTTCGCCAGTCGCTGGACCACCCGCCGGTCCGTCCCGGCGTAGACCGCGTCGTCCTCCTGCCAGCCGAACAGCACCCCGCCCCGGGTCGGGGTGTGCCACAACTCGCCGCCGCCGTCGGCGGCGTAGGCGGTGACGCCGCTGTGGTGACCGTGGTAAACGGCCCGGTCGTCGCGCCGCACCATCCAGGCGTGCGTGCCGCTGCTGCGGCGCGACCACTGGTACTCGTCCTCGTGGTCGATCACGGTCAACGTGCCGTTGCGGTCGGCGACGTTGAGGACGCCCTCGTGGATGTCCAGCCAGAAGATGTCGGTGTCCGGGGAGATGGCGTAGGCGGCGAACGGGAGCTTGGCGGAGAGGTCGTAGACGGTGCCGTCGTCGCAGCCCGCGTAGATCCAGAAGTCGTCCGCCACCAGGCACTTGACGCCGTCCGGGAGCTGGTAGCGGGCCAGCACCTCGCCGTCGTGGCCGAGGGTGAAGACCTCGCCGTTCTGGTTGCCCACCCAGCAGCGGTCCTCGGCGATGTGGATCCCGAACGCCGCGGCGTCCGTACGAAAGCGCCACAGCACCGGCGCCACCGCCCGCGCCGTCGACGGCGCCGAGGCCGTCTGGCGCCGCGTCACCGGCCGGGCCGTGCGCTGCCCGGGGACGGCCGGGGCGTAGCCCTTGCGCACCTTCTCGCCGATCTTCCTGGCAGCTGCGGCCTGCGCCTTCTCCCGCGTCGGGAACGTCGAGGTCTGCTGCTGCCCCGCCGATCCGATCCGCCCGTAGCGCACCGCGACGACGGTGTCCTGCACGCGGACCTCGTAGAACTTGTGGGCGCCGCCGCCCTCTTGGGACAGCTCCAGATACGTCGTGGTCTCGGACATGGTGCTCCCTTCCGGGCGGTCCCAACGACCGTCCCCCCGCTGCAAAAAACCGTACGGCCGACCACTGACAATCGACCGTCGGCGGCCGAACGCACGTCGCTGACCAGCGAGTTCACCGCGGCAGGTAGCGTGCGGGGATGACCACTTCGTTCCCCGCAGCAGATCCGCACCAGCCCCTGCCCGGCAGCCAGGGCCCCACCGCGACCGTGGAGGTCCCGCCGCGCGCCGTCGGCGCCGTGACGATGGCCTACGCGCCCGACCCGGACGGCGAACCGGACCCCGGCGAGATCGTCTGGACGTGGGTCCCCTTCGAGGAGCACGACGGGCGCGGCAAGGACCGGCCGGTGCTGGTCGTGGCGCGGGAGAAGGCCGGGACGGTGCTGGCCGTGCAGCTGTCGAGCAAGCGCCACGACGAGGACCGGGACTGGGTGGCGATCGGCGCGGGCCCCTGGGACCGCGAGGGGCGCGACTCCTGGGTCGCCGTGGACCGGGTGCTGCGGATCCATCCGGACGGGATGCGCCGGGAGGCGTGCGCGCTCGACCGGGGCCGCTTCCAGCTCGTCGCCAACCGACTGCGGGAGCTCCACGGTTGGCGCTGACGCCCCGAACCGCCCCGGGGCACCCGCGGGCCGTCAGGCGTCGGCCAGCGCCAGCAGCTTGGTGACGGTGTTCCAGTTGCGGGCGGTGGCCGTCACCCCGAGCCGGGCGCGCCCCACCGCATCGGCCAGTTTGGAGCGCCCGATGCCCTGCGGGCACCACAAGTACAGCTCACGGCCCATGAGTTGGAACCGGTCCGGCGCGAACGCGGCCTGATCGAGCGCGTCCAACCGGGCCGTGTCGGCGGGCGCCTCGGACAGGAACGTCACGTGCAGGGTCCTGGGCTCCGGCACGGCCGACGGGAACGGGTTCCGGGCGACCGTGGCGGCCAACTCGTCCCGGGTCCGCACCACCACCGGCACCGTCAGGCCCAGCTCGGCCAGGATGCCCTCCTCGATCCGCCGGGCGGTCCGCTCCGGCGGGGTCCCCGGGTCCGCGAAGACGAGATTGCCCGTCTGCAACAGGACGGTGACCTCCTGGAACCCCAGGGAGCGGGCCAGCTCCAGCTGACGGGCCTTGGGGAAGGCGTTGTGGCCCCCGACGTTGATGCCGCGGAGCAGGGCGATCTGGCGGGACATGCGGGGCCCTTCGTGGAGGCGTGCCGGCCGCCGGGACGGGGCCCGGCGGCACGGGGGAGGAACGGGCTGGGGAGTGATCGGTGCCGCTCAGAACAGGGGCGCGGGCAGCACGCCCTCCAGAGCCAGCAGCAGCCGCTTCGCCTCCAGGCCGCCGCCGAAGCCGCCGATGCCGCCGTCGCTGGCCACCACCCGGTGGCAGGGGACGACCACGGGGATCGGATTGGAGCCCATCGCCGCGCCCACCGCCCGGGCCGCGCCCGGTTCCCCGACCCGGTCGGCGAGGTCCTGATAGCCGACCACGGTGCCGTACGGGACGCCGTCGTCCAGGGCGTGCAGGACCCGGGCATTGAAGCCGCCGGACAGCGACCAGTCCAGGGGGACCGTGAAGCTCCGCAGTTCGCCGGAGAAATAGCGGCGGAGCTCGGCGGCGGCCGTCGCCAGATGCGGTATCTCCGACAGCGGGGGACCGCCGAAGACGGTCTCCAGCCGGCCGAGCGCGCGGCGCGTGACCCGCTCGTCGGCGTGGAAGGCGACCTGCACCAGGCCCTGGTGGGTCGCCGCCAGCAGCAGCGGACCGATCGGGCTGTCGATGCGCGTCCAGCCCCAGTCGCGGCGGGCCGGGTACGCCTTCTCGTGGGCGGTGTCGGGTGCTGCGGCCGGCGTCGTCGCCGGCTGGGGAACGTGCTCTGCGTCCGTCACGGTCCCCAGCCTAGGGCCGCCCACCGACAGCGCGGGCGGGGAGGAGGCCCGGCAACCGTCGGGCCTCCTCCCCGCCCGCGCCGCAGCGGTCAGTAGCCGGCGTTGTGCAGCGCCTTGCGCGCCACGTCGGGCTTGTTGCTGATCACCCCGTCGACGCCCAGACCCGCGGCGCGCACCGTCGACTTGGCGTCGTCGACGGTCCAGGTGTAGAGCTCCAACCGCCGGTGGTGCGGGCCCTTGAGGTGGTGCACGGCGGTCACGTAGTGCGGGGTGACGGCCGTGTGCGGCGGATTGATCTGGTCGCAGTAGGCCGCGTACTTGGACAGGTCGGCCACCGAGGGGCTGCCCAGGAAGCCCGTCTTGATGGCCGGGTTCATCCGGTGCACCTTCTTGATCGCGTCGGCGTTGAAGCTCTGGACGATCAGTCGGCGCGTGAGGTGCGAGCTGTTCAGCCAGCCCTCGTCCCGCAGCTCCCGCAGGGCCTGCCGCTCGATCCCGGGGTAGAGCTCCGGGTTCTTCAGCTCCATCAGCAGCCGCTGCCCGTTGTGCTCGACCTCGTCCAGGTACTCCTCAAGGGTGGGCACCCGCACCCCCTTGAACCTCGCCCCGTACCAACTGCCCGCGTCCAGCTTCTTGACCTCCCGGAGCGTGAAGTCGCCGACGTTCCAGGGGGAGCGGTCCGGGAAGACCTTCTTGGCGTTGGTGGTGCGCGCCAGCGAGGTGTCGTGCAGGACGACCAGCTCCCCGTCCTTGGTGCGCTGGACGTCGTTCTCGACCCAGGTGATCCTGCGCCGGTGCGCCGCGTCGACCGAGGCGAGGGTGTTCTCGGGCGCGTACGCCGCCGCGCCGCGGTGGCCGACCACCACAGGGGGGTGCCCGTGGGCCGCGGCGCGCGCCGCGGCGACGGGGAGGACGAGCGCGGACAGACCCATGAGCGCGCCGGCGAGGGCTGCGACGGAGCGGATACGCATACGGACTCCTCGTGACGTCGTGGAAGTGAGCTGACGTGAAGTGAGGTGAACGGGAGGGACGGTCGGAGAATCGCAGCCGGGCCGGAGGAGGGGGCGGACGTGCGGTGGCCGGGCGCTGAACGACAAGAGGCCGGTTGTTCCGTGCCGAGCGTCGTAGTTGCAGGGTGCCCGGAATAGCCGTGCAGCAGACGTACGTCCCGACGTCGTCCAACTTGCCGGAGCCGCGGCATCCGCGCATCTCGACCGACGATCGGTCACCCGTCGCACAGTTGACCGCTTTTGCCGGTCGCGTCCGGGGTGGGCTGTCGACCCGGGCCGCCGGGCACCCGACCCCGTCCGGTTCCGGGCCCCGGATCGCCGCGCCTCGGGCCTGCGGGCCCGGTGTGGTCGCGGCCGCCCGCCCCGCCCTCAGACCACCCGCGAAAACCGCAGGTCAGATCCGATCCGGCCCCGATTGTCAGTGCCGGGTCGTACGGTGGGTCTCATGCGGCCCGTTTCAAAGATCGAACGCACGGTGGCGCCCTTCGAGGTCGTCAGCTCCTACCAGCCCAGCGGCGATCAGCCGACGGCCATCGCCGAGCTGGACCGGCGCATCCGCGGAGGCGAGAAGGACGTCGTCCTGCTGGGCGCGACCGGCACCGGCAAGTCGGCGACCACCGCGTGGATGATCGAGAAGCTCCAGCGCCCGACGCTGGTGATGGCGCCCAACAAGACCCTCGCGGCCCAGCTCGCCAACGAGTTCCGCGAGCTGCTGCCCCACAACGCCGTCGAGTACTTCGTCTCCTACTACGACTACTACCAACCCGAGGCGTACGTCCCGCAGTCCGATACGTACATCGAGAAGGACTCCTCCATCAACGAGGAGGTGGAGCGGCTGCGCCACTCCGCGACGAACTCCCTCCTCACCCGGCGGGACGTCATCGTGGTCGCCTCGGTCTCCTGCATCTACGGCCTGGGCACGCCCCAGGAGTACGTCGACCGCATGGTCTCCCTCAAGGTCGGCGACGAGATCGACCGGGACCAACTGCTGCGTCGCTTCGTCGACATCCAGTACGCCCGCAACGACGTGGCGTTCACCCGGGGCACCTTCCGGGTCCGCGGCGACACCATCGAGATCTTCCCGGTCTACGAGGAGCTGGCCGTACGGATCGAGATGTTCGGCGACGAGATCGAGGCGCTGTCCACGCTGCACCCGCTCACCGGCGAGGTGATCAGCGACGACCAGCAGCTCTACGTCTTCCCCGCCAGCCACTACATCGCCGGCCCCGAGCGGTTGGAGAAGGCGGTCGCCGGGATCGAGGCCGAGCTGGCGGACCGGCTGGCCACGCTGGAGAAGCAGGGCAAGCTGCTGGAGGCCCAGCGGCTGCGCATGCGCACCACCTACGACATCGAGATGATGCGGCAGATCGGCTCCTGCTCGGGCATCGAGAACTACTCGATGCACTTCGACGGCCGTGAGCCGGGCTCGGCGCCCAACACCCTCCTCGACTACTTCCCCGAGGACTTCCTGCTGGTCATCGACGAGTCGCACGTCACCGTCCCGCAGATCGGTGCGATGTACGAGGGCGACGCCTCCCGCAAGCGCACCCTCGTCGACCACGGCTTCCGGCTCCCGTCCGCGCTGGACAACCGCCCGCTGAAGTGGGAGGAGTTCCTGGGGCGGGTCGGCCAGACCGTCTACCTCTCCGCGACGCCCGGCCCCTACGAACTGTCCCGCGGTGACGGCTTCGTGGAGCAGATCATCCGGCCGACCGGTCTGGTCGACCCGGAGGTGGTGGTCAAGCCCACCGACGGGCAGATCGACGACCTGGTGCACGAGATCCGCAAGCGCACCGAGAAGGACGAGCGCGTCCTGGTCACCACGCTCACCAAGAAGATGGCCGAGGACCTCACGGACTACTTCCTGGAGCTCGGCATCCAGGTCCGCTATCTGCACAGCGACGTGGACACCCTGCGCCGCGTGGAGCTGCTGCGCGAGCTGCGGTCCGGCGAGTTCGACGTGCTGGTCGGCATCAACCTCCTCCGGGAGGGCCTGGACCTGCCGGAGGTCTCCCTGGTGGCGATCCTGGACGCGGACAAGGAGGGCTTCCTGCGCTCCGGCACCTCGCTGATCCAGACCATCGGCCGCGCGGCGCGCAACGTCTCCGGCCAGGTGCACATGTACGCCGACAAGATCACCCCGGCGATGGAGAAGGCCATCGAGGAGACCAACCGCCGCCGGGAGAAGCAGCTCGCGTACAACAAGGAGAACGGCATCGATCCCCAGCCGCTCCGCAAGAAGATCGGCGACATCGTCGCCACCCTGGCCCGCGAGGAGATCGACACCCAGGAGCTGCTGGGCAGCGGCTACCGCAAGCCCGGTGGCGACAAGGACGGCCAGGCCAAGGCGCCGGTCCCGGCGCTCGGCGGGAAGGCCGGCAAGGCCGCCAAGGGCAAGGGCGGCAAGGGTGCCGAGGCCCCCACGGACCGCCCCGCGGCCGAGCTCGCCGAGACGATCGAGGAGCTGACGGAGCGGATGCGGGCGGCCGCCGCGGAGCTCCAGTTCGAGGTCGCTGCCCGGCTGCGCGACGAGGTCAGTGAACTGAAGAAGGAGCTGCGGCAGATGAAGGAGGCCGGTCTGAAGTAGCGGCCGGCTCCGGTCCGCCCACCTCTCTGCCCCGCCCCTCGGCCCGCGCGCCGAGGGGCGGGGCAGAAGTGCGTCGAGCACCGGGAAAGCAGCCCGTCAGTCGCCTCGGCGACATCCCTCACCTGCACGTTTATCCATTCCTTTGCCATTTGATGAACTTCCTTTACCCTTCCTGGTGTGGAGGGTGCGGAAAGTCCCTCCGGCAGCGACGACGCTGTGCGTGCCGTACGAGACCGCCGGAGGAGCAGTGGACGTTTCCCTTGGCCTGTGGGTGCTGACCATCCTTGGTCTGATCGCCCTGATCGCCGTCGATTTCTTCATCGGCGGCCGCAAGCCCCATGAGGTGTCCCTCAAAGAGGCCGGCATCTGGACCGGTGTCTGGATGGCGCTCGCCGTGCTGTTCGGGCTCGGGTTGCTGCTCTTCGCCGGCGGCGCGCCGGCGGGCGAGTTCTTCGCGGGCTTCATCACCGAGAAGTCGCTGAGCGTCGACAACCTCTTCGTCTTCGTCCTGATCATGGGCAAGTTCGCGGTCCCGGCCGTCTACCAGCAACGGGTGCTGATGGTCGGGGTGTTGATCGCTCTGGTGCTGCGGGCCGGCTTCATCGGCGCCGGCGCCGCGATCATCGCCAACTTCTCCTGGGTCTTCTACCTCTTCGGCGCGTTCCTCATCTGGACGGCATGGAAGCTCATCCAGGAGGCGCGCTCCGGGGCCGAGGACGAGGAGTTCGAGGAGAACCGCTTCCTGAAGGCGGTCGAGCGCCGCTTCCCGTCCACCGACCGGTACCACGGCACGAAGCTGTTCGTCGTCGAGAACGGCCGGCGGCTGATGACGCCGATGCTGATCGTCATGCTGGCGATCGGCACCACCGACGTGCTGTTCGCCCTGGACTCGATCCCGGCGATCTTCGGCCTCACCCAGGACCCGTACATCGTCTTCACCGCCAACGCCTTCGCCCTGATGGGGCTGCGGCAGCTGTACTTCCTGATCGGCGGGCTGCTCAAGAAGCTGGTCCACCTCTCCTACGGGCTGTCGGTGATCCTCGGCTTCATCGGCGTGAAGCTGGTGCTGCACGCCCTGCACGAGTCCGGGGTGGCCGTGCCGGAGATCAGCATCCCGGTCTCGTTGGGCGTGATCTGCGCGGTGCTGGTCGTCACCACGCTGACCAGCCTGCGCGCCTCGCGGCGGCTGGCGGCGGCCGAGGAGCCCGAGGGCGCGGGGGCGCATCCCCGCGGCTGAAGGGCCGCGGGACGCGCGCACGACGCGGGCCCGGTGGGTGCGGCTGCACCCACCGGGCCCGGAACCGTTCGACCGGCGCCTACCAGCCGCGCTCCCGCCACTCGGCGAGGTGCGGCCGCTCGTCGCCGAGCGTGGTGTCGGCGCCGTGGCCCGGATAGACCCAGGTCTCGTCCGGCAGCTCGTCGAAGAGCTTGCGCTGCACGCCGTCCAACAGGCTGGCGAACCGCTCCGCGCTGCCCCAGGTGTTGCCCACCCCGCCGGGGAAGAGGCAGTCCCCGGTGAAGACATGCGGGTGGCCGTGCGGGTCGTCGTAGACCAGCGCGATGCTGCCCGGGGTGTGCCCGACCAGATGGCGCGCGGTCAGCCGGACGCGCCCCACGGTGAGGACGTCGCCGTCGTCGACCAGGACGTCGGTGGGGACGGGGATGCCCTCGGCGTCGTACCGCCCCGCGTACGTCCGGGCGCCGGTCGCGTCGACGACCTCGCGCAGCGCGCCCCAGTGGTCACCGTGCTGGTGCGTGGTGACCACGGAGGCGAGGCCGCTGTCGCCGACCAGGGTGAGCAGCGTGTGCGGCTCGGCGGCCGCGTCGATCAAAAGCTGTTCGTCGGTGGCACGACAGCGCAGCACATACGCGTTGTTGTTCGTGGGACCGACCGCGACCTTCGAGATCATCAGGTCGGTCAGCTCGTGCACGTCGGCCGGTCCGCCGACCTTCACCGCTCCGCTGTAGGTCATGACACCAACTCTAGAGCGGCGGGATCAGCGGCAGCGGACCGCCGTGGGTCTCCAGCCGGCCGCCGTCGGAGCGCCCGGTCAGCCAGCCGACCAGATCCCGCGCCGGGCCGCGCACCACCACCGGCGCGGTCGGCGCCCCGTCGGCGGGGTCCGCGCGCCCGGTGCGCCAGCGGCGGCCCTCGTCGGCGTGCAACTCCAGGGCCGGCAGGTCCGGGTGGCGGGCGAACTTGATCCCGGCGAGGAAGTCCAGCTCGCTGTCCACGAAGGCGGCCGGCAGGTGCTCGACGGTGTAGCCGACGCCCAGGTCGACGTGGTGCAGTTCGACCTCGGTCAGCCGGCGCAGCGCCAGCCGGTCGGCCCGTTCGACGACGCCGTTGCGCATCTCGACCTCGTAGGCCCGACGGTCCTCGGGTAGGTCCCGGGCCGCCGCCGCGAAACGGGCCGCGCTCTCCGCCAGGTCCGCGAGGTGCACCGCCAACGGGCGGTCGGCGTCCCGCTCGATGTCGCCGTTGCGCGCCTCGGTGCTCGCGTACATCGGCGTGCGGACGCCCGTCCGGGCCCAGGTCAGGAGGTTGACCAGGGCGTCGGCGTTGCGGGCCAGGTGGGCCAGGACGTGGCCGCGGGTCCAGCCGGGGAGCAGCGACGGCTCGCCGACCGCGGCGTCGTCGAGCTTCCCCAGGGAGACCAGCAGGCGCTCGGTGGACTCGTGGACGGCGGCCGTGTCGCGCGGGAAATCAGGAGCGATGGTCATGTCCCGACGCTAGCGCCGGGCGGCCGGATCCGGGAGGCGGACGGAGAGCTTCCGGCCGGATAAGGGGTGGTGCCGGTGGCACGGGTGGTGCGCGCGGGCGCGGAGGGGGCGGACGGAACGCGGGGTTCCTCGCCCGCCGTCCGCCCGGTCCGCGCCCCCGGGGCGCGTCAGCCCACCGGGGCCGCGGTGGGCGCCCCGAACCACCGGGCCAGCGCCGCGTCCAACTCCCCGTAGGGGCCGGGGACATCGGACGCCCAGGCGACGTAGCCGTCCGGCCGCACCAGGAGGCCGGCGAGGCCGGTCCGGTCCGGGCAGCGCACCGTCAGGACCCGCACCCGGTCGCCGAGGCCGGCCGCCCGCCCGCGCAGCCCGGGGTCGTCGGCGAGGTCGAGCAACAGGCCGGTGCCGGCGTGCAGATGGTCCGCCAGCCGGTGCCCGTCGGACAGCTCCAGGTCGGGGGCGCTGCGGCCGGTCAACCCGTGCGTGCCGGGCAGGTCGTAGCGCTGCCAGACGCCGGAGATCTTCTTGGCGAAGTAGGTGGTGGCGTCGGACGTCCCGGCCAGTTCGGCGACCACCCGGCGCAGCGCGTCGCTGTGCGATCCGGGCCGCATCAGCGCGACTTGGGCCCGGGTCCACTCCAGCACCCACGCGCCGAGCGGCTGCCGTTCGGCGGCGTAGCTGTCCAACAGCCCCTCAGGGGCGCGGCCGTGCACCGTGGCCGCCAGTTTCCAGCCGAGGTTCATCGCGTCCCCGAGGCCGAGGTTGAGCCCCTGGCCGCCGAACGGGGCGTGCACATGGGCCGCGTCGCCGGCCAGCAGCACCCGGCCGCGGCGGTACGCGGACGCCTGCCGGGCGTTGTCGGTGAACCGGGTCGCCGAGCGCACCTTGGTGACCGTCACGTCCGGGACGCCGGAGACCCGGCGCAGCGCACCCTGCAACTCCTCGGCGGTGACCGGGGCTTCGCGGTCCGCCGGCGCCCCGTCGAACTCCACGGTGAGGATCCGGCCGGGCATCGGCCCGTGGGCGTACGTCCCGGTGGCGGTCCAGTTCCAGCCGGCCCCCAGGGCGTCGGCGCCGGTCAGCTCCACGAGGGCCTGGTGGCCGGTGATCGACGGTTCCGTCCCGGGGAACGGGATGCCGGCGAGCCGGCGGACCGTGCTGCGGCCACCGTCGCAGCCCACCAACCAGCCGGCGCGCAGCGGACCTTGGGAGGTGTGGACGTGGACGGTTGCCCCGACGTCGTCATTGTCGTCGTCGGCGGCGGCGGTGTCGAAGCCGGTGAGGGTCACCCCGCGGCGCACGGTGACGCCCAACTCGGCGGCGCGGGCGGCGAGTATCCGCTCCAGCGCCTCCTGGGGGACCAGGCCGACCTCGCCGGCCGGGCCGCTGGTGCCGAAGTCCGGGTCCGACGCGTCGAGCAGCTCGCCGCGGAGCATGATGCCCGCGAAGTGCCCGGCGAACTTCGGCACCGGCTTCGTCAACGAGGCGCCGGCGGCCTGC
This sequence comes from Streptomyces sp. NPDC057743, assembly GCF_042798755.1. Lineage (NCBI taxonomy): Bacteria > Bacillati > Actinomycetota > Actinomycetes > Kitasatosporales > Streptomycetaceae > Streptomyces > Streptomyces sp. NPDC057743. The sequence goes on along the minus strand of NZ_JBHVJX010000002.1, from coordinate 139,609 downwards.
CGTTGCCGAATGAAGGCGCCGAAGCTCTCCAGAGCGGTGCGCTGCGCCGCCGCCAACTGGGGCAGCAGCCCGCGCCGGTAGAGGGCCTCCACGCTGGGGGTGTTGAGGGACCCCGCCTTGATCGTGGTGTCCACCTCGGTCAGTCGCTCCAGGACGATCACCGAGACGTCCGCCAGGGCCAGTTCGCAGGCGAGCATCAGCCCCACCGGGCCGCCCCCCGCCACCACTACGTCTGCGTCATGCGTCATGGCACGGAGTGTAGTCACTAAAAATTTGTTTTGGATACAATTTTTCCGTCGCCCTCCTGCTGGGAGAGGCTGAGGCCCTGCTACAGGGAGTGCGGAAGGGGCGGAAGTGGCCGGAAAGAAGGCGGCGGGGGAGTCGGTGCGGGGGAGTTCGGGCGACGCGGGGGACGCCCAACTGCCGCTGCGCGAGCGCAAGAAGCGGCTCACCCGGCAGCGGATCTCCGCGGCCGCGACGGAGCTCTTCATCGAGCGCGGCTTCGACGACGTCACGGTGGCCGAGGTGGCCCGCGCCGCCGAGGTCTCCACGATGACGGTCTTCAACTACTTCCCGCGCAAGGAGGACCTCTTCCTCGACCGGATCCCCGAGGCCGTCGAGCTGATCGTGCGCGGGGTGCGGGAGCGCGGCGCGGGTGAGGAGCCGCTCGCCGCGCTGCGCCGGCTGGCGCTGGAGCTGCTCGCGCAGGGGCACCCGCTGGGCGGGCCGAAGGAGGGGTTCCAGCACTTCTGGCGCACCGTGCTCGACTCGCCCGCGCTGCGGGCGCGGGCCCGGGAGGCGGTCGAGGAGATCGAGGGGGCGCTGGCCGGGGCGCTCGCCGAGGCGGCCGGTGGCGACCCCGCGCGGCCCGACCGGGACGCCCGGCTGGCCGCGGCGCTGATCGTCGCGGGGTGGCGGACGGCGTTCGTCGAGGCCGCCGCCCGGCAGCTGGCGGGTGACCCCGCGGAGGCGGTCGCCGTTGACCACGAAGCAGTGATCCGGCACACGTTCGAGGTGCTGGAGCGGGCGCTGTCGGGCGGCGGCCCGGGGCGGGCCGGTCGGAGACGTGCCGCGCGCCGAACGGCGTAAGGGCTGGTCAGCGCTGCGGGAAGGTTGTGGGGCCGCGACACGTTTGGCTGAAGAGGGCTTGCGAGGCCGGTAAATCGAATGCACGTGCTATAGGCTCGTGTGTGGCATCCCAAAGACGCTGCCGCGGCGACCCCCATACCCTTGGGCGGGGGTCCCGCTCCGCTCCGCCGCCTCTGCTCGCTCACCGCGCGGCGGGCGCAGCCCCGCGGCTCCCGCCCCACTCTCCAAGAAAGGTGCCGACCGGCGTGGCCGACCGTCTCATCGTTCGTGGCGCTCGCGAGCACAACCTGCGCAATGTCTCGCTCGACCTCCCCCGCGACTCCCTCATCGTCTTCACGGGGCTCTCCGGGTCGGGCAAGTCCTCGCTCGCCTTCGACACGATCTTCGCCGAGGGGCAGCGGCGCTACGTCGAGTCGCTCTCCTCCTACGCCCGGCAGTTCCTCGGGCAGATGGACAAGCCCGATGTGGACTTCATCGAGGGCCTGTCCCCCGCGGTCTCGATCGACCAGAAGTCGACCTCGCGCAACCCGCGCTCGACGGTCGGCACGATCACCGAGGTCTACGACTACCTCCGGCTGCTCTTCGCCCGGATCGGCAAGCCGCACTGCCCCGAGTGCGGTCGACCGATCGCCCGCCAGTCGCCCCAGGCCATCGTCGACAAGGTCCTGGAGCTCCCCGAGGGCAGCCGCTTCCAGGTGCTCTCGCCGCTGGTGCGCGAGCGCAAGGGCGAGTTCGTCGACCTCTTCTCCGACCTCCAGACCAAGGGCTACAGCCGCGCCCGGGTCGACGGCGAGACCATCCAGCTCTCCGACCCGCCGAAGCTGAAGAAGCAGGAGAAGCACACCATCGAGGTGGTCATCGACCGCCTCACGGTCAAGGAGAGCGCCAAGCGCCGGCTGACCGACTCCGTGGAGACCGCCCTCGGCCTCTCCGGCGGCATGGTCATCCTCGACTTCGTCGACCTGGAGCCGGACGACCCGCAGCGCGAGCGGATGTACTCCGAGCACCTCTACTGCGCCTACGACGACCTCTCCTTCGAGGAGTTGGAGCCCCGCTCCTTCTCCTTCAACTCCCCCTTCGGCGCCTGCCCGGACTGCACCGGCATCGGCACCCGCATGGAGGTCGACCCCGAGCTGATCATCCCGGACGAGGAGCGCTCCCTCGACGAGGGCGCCATCCACCCCTGGTCCGGCGGCCACACCAAGGACTACTTCGGCCGGCTGGTCGGCGCGCTCGCCGACGCCCTCGGCTTCCGCACGGACATCCCCTGGGCCGGTCTGCCGCAGCGCGCCAAGAAGGCCCTGCTGCACGGCCACAAGACCCAGATCGAGGTCCGCTACCGCAACCGCTACGGCCGCCAGCGGGCCTACACCACCGCCTTCGAGGGCGCGGTGCCGTTCGTCAAGCGGCGGCACAGCGAGGCGGAGAGCGACAGCAGCCGGGAGCGCTTCGAGGGCTATATGCGCGAGGTGCCCTGCCCGACCTGCGAGGGCACCCGGCTCAAGCCGATCGTGCTCGCGGTCACGGTCCAGGAGAAGTCGATCGCCGAGGTCTCGGCGATGTCGATCAGCGACTGCGCCGACTTCCTGCGCACCATGACGCTGAGCGCCCGCGAGAAGACCATCGCCGAGCGGGTCCTGAAGGAGGTCAACGAGCGGCTGAAGTTCCTGGTCGACGTCGGCCTGGACTACCTCTCGCTGAACCGCGCGGCCGGCACCCTCTCCGGCGGCGAGGCCCAGCGCATCCGCCTGGCCACCCAGATCGGCTCCGGCCTGGTCGGCGTGCTCTACGTCCTCGACGAGCCGTCGATCGGCCTGCACCAGCGCGACAACCACCGCCTGATCGAGACCCTGGTGCGGCTGCGCGACATGGGCAACACCCTGATCGTGGTGGAGCACGACGAGGACACCATCAAGGTCGCCGACTGGGTCGTCGACATCGGCCCCGGCGCCGGCGAGCACGGCGGCAAGGTCGTGCACAGCGGCCCGATGAAGCAGCTGCTGGCCAACAAGGACTCCATCACCGGCCAGTACCTCGCCGGCAAGAGGGCCATCGCCACGCCGGACGTGCGCCGCCCCGCCGACCCGTCCCGCCAGTTGACGGTGCACGGCGCGAAGGAGAACAACCTCCGCGACATCGACGTCTCCTTCCCGCTCGGGGTGCTCTCCGCCGTCACCGGCGTCTCGGGCTCCGGCAAGTCGACGCTGGTCAACGACATCCTCTACACCCACCTCGCCCGCGAGTTGAACGGCGCCAAGTCGGTCCCCGGTCGGCACACCCGGGTCGCCGGCGACGACCTCGTCGACAAGGTGGTGCACGTCGACCAGTCGCCGATCGGCCGCACCCCGCGGTCCAACCCGGCCACCTACACCGGCGTCTTCGACCACGTCCGCAAGCTCTTCGCGGAGACGATGGAGGCCAAGGTCCGCGGCTATCTGCCCGGTCGCTTCTCCTTCAACGTCAAGGGCGGCCGCTGCGAGAACTGCTCCGGCGACGGCACCATCAAGATCGAGATGAACTTCCTGCCGGACGTCTACGTCCCGTGCGAGGTCTGCCACGGCGCGCGGTACAACCGCGAGACGCTGGAGGTGCACTACAAGGGCAAGTCCATCGCCGAGGTGCTGGACATGCCGATCGAGGAGGCGCTGAGCTTCTTCGAGGCGGTGCCCACCATCGCCCGCCACCTCAAGACGCTCAACGAGGTCGGCCTCGGCTACGTCCGGCTCGGCCAGTCCGCACCCACCCTCTCCGGCGGCGAGGCGCAGCGCGTCAAGCTGGCCAGCGAGCTCCAGAAGCGCTCCACCGGCAGCACCGTCTACGTCCTCGACGAGCCCACCACGGGCCTGCACTTCGAGGACATCAGCAAGCTGATCAAGGTGCTCTCCGGCCTGGTCGACAAGGGCAACACGGTGATCGTCATCGAGCACAACCTCGATGTGATCAAGACCGCGGACTGGGTCATCGACATGGGCCCCGAGGGCGGCAGCGGCGGCGGCATGGTCGTCGCCGAGGGCACCCCGGAGCAGGTCGCCGCGATCCCGGCCAGCCACACCGGCAAGTTCCTGCGGGACATCCTCGGTGCGCGGGTCAGCGACGCCGGCCTGGTGGGCGACGTCGCCAAGGCGCCGGCCACCCGGAAGACCGCCGCCAAGAAGGGCACGAAGAAGGCCGTGGCCGCCGCGTCCGCCAAGACGTCGACGGTGACCGCCTCGACGGCGAAGAACGGCACGGCGAAGAAGACCGCCGCCAAGAAGGCCACCGCGAAGACGGCGGCCAAGAAGACCGCGGCCACCTCCGCCGCCACGAAGACCGCGGCCAACAAGGCCCCGGCCAAGAAGACGACGACGCGGGCCCGCCGGGCCTCCTGACGCCAGCGTCGGCACACCGTCGCACCCTGAGGCGGGGGCGGGGCTCCCTCCCGGAGCCCCGCCCCCGCTGGTACAACCGCCGCCCTCAGGCCGCCAGTTCGGCGGCGAACGGCGGCTCCGCGCCCGCGCGGGAGCAGGTGATCGCGGCCGCCCGGGCGGCGAAGCGGAGGATGTCCGCCCAGTCCTCGCCGGTCAGCGCCGCGACCGCCGGATACGACAGCGCGCCATGGGCGTCCAGCCGGTGCAGCAGCGCCGCGTTGACGGTGTCGCCCGCGCCGATGGTGTCGACCACGGCGACCCGCTCGCCGGGCACCGTCACCTCGTCGCCGCTCCGCGTCAGCACCGTCAGCCCGTCGCCGCCGTGGGTGAGCACGATCGCCGCCGGCCCCGCCGCCAACCACTCCCGGGCCGCCGCGCGCACCGCCGCCCGGTCGACGCCCGCCCCGGCCGGCGCCCCGGTCAGCCACCGCGCGTCCTCCTCGGACAGCTTCAGCAGCCCCAAGTCCGGCAGCCAGGAGCGGAAACGGGTCCGGTAGGCGTCCGGATCGAGGATCAGCCCAGGGCGGATGTTGGGGTCGAGCGCGGTGAACACCCCGCGCCGGGCCTCCCGTCGCAGCAGCGCCTCGTAGGCGTTGGCGCCCGGCTGAAGCACCAGCGAGCAGGTGCCCAGGGAGAGCGCGCGCACCACCTCCGGCAGCGCCGGGGGCAGGGTGAACAGCCGGTCGGCGGTGCCCTCCACATAGAAGCCGTAACCGGCCGAGCCGTCCGGGCTGATGTCCGCCATCGCCAGCGTGGTCGGCTCCGGGCCGCGCTGCACCAGTGAGGTGTCCACCCCGCCGTCGTGCAGCCCGCGCAGCAGCGCCGCGCCGAAGGTGTCGGTCGAGACCCGGGAGCAGAACGCGGCCGGCGAGCCCAACCGCCCCAGTGCCACCGCGGTGTTGTACGGCCCACCGCCGCGCCGCGGCAGCAGCGCCGGCAACGGGCCGTCGGGGGAGGGCGGTTGACTGGGGACGAGGTCGATCAGCGCCTCGCCGGCGACGACGATCACGGATGCGGGTCCTTTCATGCGGGTGGCCGGGGCCGGCCGGAACGTGGCACAGGAGGACGTACGGGCCCCGGGGCGGGGCCGGTTCGGGCCGTCAGCCGGAGGCGGGGCAGCCGCACGAGGTGCGGTGCACGAAGGTGCAGGGCAGTCGGACGGTGCGGGGCGGCCGGTCCGGCGCCTGAAGCCGCTCCAGCAACAGGCGCACCGCCGCCGCGCCCAACTCCCTGCTGGGCTGGGCGATCGCGGTCAGTCGCGGGGTGAACAGGTCCGCCCAGGAGAAGTCGTCGAAGCAGGCCAGCGCGATGTCGCGGGGGACCTCGCGGCCCAGGGCGCGCAGTGCCTGGAGCGCGCCGATGGTCATCGCGTTGTTGGCGGTGATGATCGCGGTGGGCGGCTCCGGCGCGGCGAGCAGGTGCCGGGTGGCGTCCTGGGCGCCCTCCGCCTCGGAGTTGCCGCCGGCCAGCAGCTCGGGCGCGAACGGCAGTCCGCGCTCGCGCAGCCCCGCGCGGTAGCCCTGGACCCGCTCGGTGGTGGTGCTGAGCCCGGGCAGCCCCGCCACCAGGCCGATCCGGGTGTGCCCCAAGTCGGCCAGGTGCCCGACGAGTTGGCGCACCGGGTCGGTGCTCTGGGCGCACACCTGGTCGAAGCCGTCGCCGACCAGCCGGTCGAGGAAGACGGTCGGTACCCGACGCTTGGTCACGTAGTCGACCATCGCGGCGGGTTCGGCGGACGGGGCGACGATCATGCCGTCCACCCGCCGCTCGTGCAGGAGTTGGACCACCTTGCGCTCGTGGCGCGGATCGTCGTGCGGATCGGCGATCAGCAGGCTGTACCCGGCCTCCAGGGCGCCGGCCTCGACACCCTGGAGGATCTCGGTGAAGTACGGGTTGCTGATCGCCGAGACCGCCAGGCCGATGGAGCGGGTGCGGGAGGTGACCAGCGAGCGGGCGAGGGTGTTGCGGGTGTAGCCGAGCTCCTCGATGGCGGCCAGCACCGCGGCCCGGGTGTCCGGGCGCACCGGGCGGGTGTCGTTCACCACGTGCGAGACCGTGGCGACCGAGACGCCCGCGCGCCGTGCCACATCCACCATCGTCGTCATCCGGCTCTTCCTCCCGACGCCCCGGCGCACCGTGCCCCGGCCTCCCGGACGGGCGGTCCCGGCGCTCGACCGTCCGCCGCAGTTCATCACAGTACGTCCGTGGAAGACCAAACGTAAACGCTTGCGTAAGCGTTTACGTCCTGGCGGTTCTTCTGTAGTGTCCCGGCCAACGAACCGGCACGACGTCGTGAGGAGGCGCCGATGCGCGCTCTCGTGGTCACCGCACCGGGCCCCCGGGGCACCACCGCTGTCACCGAACTGCCCGACCCCCGCCCGGAGCCCGACGAGGTGGTCGTGCGCGTGACCTCCTGCGGACTGTGCGGCACCGACATGCACATCCTCGGCGGCGAACTGCCGGTGGTCGACTACCCGCTCGTCCCCGGGCACGAGTTGACCGGCGAGATCGTCGCGGTGGGCACCGCGGTGCGGGACCGGAAGGTCGGCGAGCGGGTCGCGGTCGACCCCAACATGCCCTGTGGCGCCTGCCATTACTGCCGGATCGGCCGCGGCAACCTCTGCGAGGACTACACCGCGATCGGCGTCACCCGGGCCGGCGGCTTCGCCGAACTCGTCGCCGCCCCGGCCCGCTGCGCCTACGTGCTGCCGGCGCACCTCTCGGAGGCCGCCGCCGGACTCGTCGAGCCGCTGTCCTGCGCGGTGCACGGCCTCAACCGGCTGCCCCGCCGCCCCGGTGAGCACTACCTGATCTACGGGGCGGGCACCATGGGCCTGATGATGGCCGCGCTGGTGCGGACCGCGGGGGCCGCCTCGGTCTGTGTCGTGGACCTCAACGAGGAACGGCTGGCGTTCGCCCGCTCCTTCGGCGTGGACGCGGCGGTGACGCACGCCGACGCCCTCGACCGGGCGCCCGGTTTCGAGGTGGTGGTCGACGCGACCGGCGTGGTCGCGGCCATCGAGGACGGCCTGCGCCGGGTGCGCCGCGGCGGCACCTTCCTCCAGTTCGGGGTCGCCGACCCGGCCCGCGCGGCGTCGTTCTCGCCGTACCGCGTCTACAGCCAGGAGATCGACATCATCGGCTCGATGGCGGTGCACAACAGCTTCCAGCCCGCCATCGACCTGCTGGCCGCCGGGCTGGACCTGGACCCGTTGGTCTCCGACGTCTACGGCCTCGGCGACTTCGACGAGGCGGTGGCCCGCTTCCGGGCCGGCACCGGCCGCAAGATCCACCTCGCCCCGCAGAAGGGCTGAGCCCCGTGCCCGCATCCGTCAAGAACGCCGCGATCTGGGTCTTCGGTGCCCTCGGGGGCATCCTGTGGGGCTATGACACCGGGGTCATCTCCGGCGCCATGCTCTTCATCAAGCGCGACATCGCGCTCACCCCGCTGTTGGAGGGGCTGGTCGTCTCCGGCCTCCTCGTAGGAGCGATGGTCGGCGCCGGCCTCTCCGGGCGGCTCTCCGACTCCTGGGGGCGCCGCCGGCTGATCCTGGCCGCCTCCGGGGTCTTCATCCTCGGCACCCTCGGCGCGGCCTGCGCCACCGGGGCCGGCGCGCTGATCGCGTTCCGCCTCGTCATCGGGGTGGGCGTCGGCATCGCCTCCGTCGTCGTCCCGCTCTACCTCACCGAGCTCGCGCCCAAGCACCTGCGCGGCGGGCTGACGTCCCTGATGCAACTCCTGGTGACCGTCGGCATCTTCGTCGCCTACCTCACCGACTACGCGTTCGCCGGCTCCGGGGCCTGGCGCTGGATGATCGGCCTGGGCGTGGTGCCCGCCGCGGTGCTGGCGCTGGGCATCATCACCCAGCCGGAGAGCCCGCGTTGGCTGGTGGGCAAGGGGCGCAGCGCGCAGGCCCGTACGGTGCTGACCCGGCTGCGCGGGGACGCCGCGGCGGCGGGCGAGGAGCTGGCCGAGATCGAGCGGACCGAGCGCGCCGAGCGGGCGACCGGCGAGGCGCTGACCCTGCGGCGGCTGCTGTCGCCGCAGCTGAGGCCGGTGTTCGTGGTCGGGATGCTGCTGGTGTTCTTCCAGAACTTCGTCGGCATCAACACGATCATCTACTACGCGCCGACCCTGCTCACCGACATCGGTTTCGGCGCCAACGGGGCGATCCTCGCCAACGTCGGCATCGGCCTGCTCAACATGGTGATGACGCTGCCGGCGATGCGGCTGATCGACCGCAGGGGTCGCAAGCCGCTGCTGCGGGCCGGCGCGTTGGGGATGTGCGCGGCGATGGTGGTGCTGGCCGTCACCAACCTCTCCGGGCTCGGCTACGGCGCGCTGCTGTCCACCCTCACGCTGCTCGGGATCGCGCTCTACATCGCCTCGTTCGCGATTTCCTGGGGGCCGGTGCAGTGGGTGATGCTGCCGGAGCTGTTCCCGATGCGGATCCGGGCCGCCGCGGTCAGCCTGTGCGTGCTGTTCAACTGGCTGTTCAACATGGTCGTGGCGCTGGTCTTCCCGTCCCTGCTGCACGCCTGGGGCGCCGGGCGCGACTTCCTGTTCTTCGCCGGGACGACGCTGCTGGCGTATCTCTTCGTCCAGCGGCTGCTGCCGGAGACCAAGGGCCGCAGCCTGGAGGAGATCGAGGCGGAGCTGCTGGGGGGTGGTGCGGACCGCCGCTCGGCGGCGCAGACCGCCCCGGTATCGTCAAAGGTCGACGCCGTCCACTGATCAGGAGTTGCCTCATGAGCGCGTCCCCGGACCGCCGGACCATGTTGCGCGGGGCCGCGCTCGCGGGCCTCACCTGCTTCGGCGCCGCCGCCTGTGCCTCGGGCGCACAGGGCTCGGGTGCCAAGCCGTCCTCGGACGCGCCGGTCGAGCTCGGCCCGGCCACGGACGTGCCGGTCGGCGGCGCCAAGCTCTACGCCGCGCAGCGGCTGCTGGTTTCCCAGCCCACCCAGGGCGAGTTCAAGTGCTTCAGCAGCGTCTGTACGCACATGGGCGGGGTGCTGAACAAGATCGAGAAGGGGGAGGCCGTCTGCCCGCTGCACGGCAGCCACTTCCAGGTGGCCACCGGCAAGGTCACCCAGGGCCCGGCGTCCGTCCCCCTGGAGACGGTCCCGATCAAGGTCAAGGGCGGCAAGCTGATCGCGGGTTGACGGGCCCGGCGTGCGCCCGCCGGCACGCCGACCGCGCCGCCGCCCCGCTCACCCCCAGTCCCAGGTGATCCCCAGGATTCCCGGGCGCACCCCCTGCTCCACCATGTGCACCGCGTGGTGCCGCCCGCTCAGCGTCAGCTCCTGGCGGCCGCTGCGCGGGGCGCCGGCGGAGACCTGGGTGAAGCGCCGGCAGCGCACCGGCAGCGCCGCCTCGTCGAACCGCACCTGGAGCACGTACTGGCCGCCGGCGAAGCTGAAGCCGCGCACGTACTCGGAGCTCGGGCCGCCGCTGCCGTCCTCGAAGGCGTAGCCGAAGACATGGGTGTCGCCGGCCCGCAGCCGGGTGTCGAAGAGCAGCTCGGCGACGACCACGCCGTTCTCCGCGTCCCCGCGCACCCGCCCCAACCGGCAGTTCTCCGCGGTCCGCACCCGCACCCGGGACGGATCGCAGCCCGCATCGCCCCGGTGGATGGCGACGTAGCGGTCCACGCCGTCCCGGTGGGCGCGCACCACCTGGAGGGACTCCCGTTCGCTCAGCTCGCGCCGGGGCCCGATCCGCACCCGCTCGTGGTGGCCGACGGTGTGCACCCCGCCGTCCGCCGGGGTCTCCAACTCGGCGAAGAGCTGCTGGAGGCAGTCGGCCGGCGCCATCAGGGAGCGGTACGTGCGGGCCGGCGGCCGCTCGGTCTCCGGGCGGGCGCCGCCTTCGGGCACCAGGAGCCGGTGCAGCGACCGGTCGGGCAGCCCGAGGACGTCCTCCAGGGCGCGGACCGCGCGCAGCGACTCGGGGCGCTGCGGGCGCCGGGCGCCCTGCTGCCAGTAACTCAGGCTGGTGACGCCGATGGTGATGCCGCGCTGGGCCAGCTTGTGCTGGACGCGGGTGAGCGCCAGGCCGCGCGCGGTGAGCGCGCTGCGCAGGGCGAGATGGAACGGTCCGGTCCGCAGCAACTGGGCCAACTCGGCCGGTACGGGAGGGTGCTGCGCGGTTTGGGGAGTGTTCTGTGCCATTGCCTCAATCCTCCGGCGCGCGCGGTGAATGTTCACAACCGGGACGCACGGCGCGCGCTCTCCCTGCTCGTTCACTGCAGGACGCCGGGCACCGGTCGTTCACATTCGGGCCCGCCCGTCCACACCCCCATGTCACCTCGCATTGAAGCGTGTTGACCTGCCTGCGACAACACCCGATGCTCCACAGCAGCATCCGGATGCGCTCCTCTCATCTCTCACCCCTCACGGGAGGAACGCCATGCTTCACACTCTGTTCACCCGGCAACGACGCCGCAGATGGTTGTCGGCAGCGGCGCTGGCCGCCGTGGCCCTCACTGGCCTGCCGAGTGCCGCCACGGCCGCCCCGTTGGGCGCCAACCGCCTCAACATCACCATGCAGGCCCAGGAGAAGACCAATTGGTGCTGGGCCGGCTCCGGCAACACCATCGCCGCCTTCTTCGGCCACAAGTACAGCCAGAACCAGTTCTGCAACGCCGCGTTCAACCGCCAGCAGAACTCCACCTGCCCCAACAACCAGGCCACGCTGGGAAATGTGCAGAACGCGTTTGACTGGATGGGGATCAATCCTGGCTCGTATGTGACGGGTTGGCTCCGCTACACCACCGTGCAGAACGAGATCAACGCCAAGCGCCCCATCGAGACCCGCATCCAGTGGTCGTCCGGCGGCGGCCACATGCACGTCCTCTACGGGTACGACACCTCCCGCAACTGGGTGTACTGGGGCGACCCCTGGGCCACCAACAACCGCTACAACTGGGGCGACTTCGACTACTACGTGAATGGCAGCTCCTTCTCCTGGACCCACTCCCTCTACCGGATAGGAGCCTGAGGCCATGACGAAGCGCACCGCCGCCCGCGCCGCCGCCACGGGCACCCTCGCCGCCGCCCTGCTCGGCCTGGCCCCGCACGTCGCGCTGGCCGCCGCGCCCGCGCCGCCGGCACCGGCCAAGGCCAGCGTCTCCGCCGCCCGCGACGCGGCCGCCGCCCCGGCGACCCAGGACACCCTGGCCCGCTTCTTCGCCGCCGCCCCGGGCAAGAAGGGGGCGGCCGCCGCCGTGGCCGCCGACACCGCCCCGCACGTCGAGGGCGCCACCGTCCCGGTCTACGAGCTCTCTCCCGACTTCGTCCGCGGCAAGGCCGAAGCCCCCGTCGCCCGGCTGGAGTTCATGGCCACCAAGGCGGTCGCAGCGGACGGCCGCAAGGCGTCCGTATGGACCGCGCACCAGGGCTCCTCCTGGAAGGTCGTCAACATCGCCACCGGCGACGACGAGACCCGCTATGCCGCGGCCGGCGCCGCACAGGGCGGCGGAACGGTTTTCCACGAGCCGCAGATCGACGCCTGGTACGTCCAGCGCGGCGACCGCGTCGAGCCCCTGGACGACGCGGCCCGCAAGGCGGTGGGCCCGCACGGCACCACCGTCGCCGCCTACCAGAAGCGGGTGGCCACGGCGTACGGCGACAAGCTCCCCGGCTCCGCGTACGACAAGCGCGGTGAGGCCGGCGGCTTCGGGCCGGCCGGCGCACCGGCCGCCACCGACCCCGGCCGCGCACCGCACCCGGTCGCCGCGGACGCCGCGAGCGCGGGCGCCTTCCCGGTGACCGCCGCCTCGTCGGTGGCCGGCGGCGCCGCGCTGTTGGCCCTCGGCCTGTCGGCCACGGTGGCGGTGCGCCGGCGCCGCAGCCGCTGACCGGACCCGTTTCGCCGTTTCGCCGTTTCGCCGCACCACCGGAGCCCGTCCCGCCGTCCCCGTCGCCGGGGGCGTCCGGGGCGGGCTTCACCGCCTCGACCCTGATTGTCACTGGCGGTCAGTAGGGTGGTGGGCATGGCAGACCCCAGCAGCTACCGACCCAAGCCGGGACAGATCCCCGACTCGCCGGGGGTCTATAAATTCCGCGACGAGCACGGCCGGGTCATCTACGTCGGCAAGGCCAAGAGCCTGCGCCAGCGCCTGGCCAACTACTTCCAGGACCTGGCCGGTCTCCACCCGCGCACGCGCACGATGGTCACCACCGCCGCGTCCGTGGAGTGGACGGTCGTCTCCACCGAGGTCGAGGCGCTTCAGCTCGAATACACCTGGATCAAGGAGTTCGACCCCCGGTTCAACGTCAAGTACCGCGACGACAAGAGCTATCCGTACCTCGCGGTGACGCTGAACGAGGAGTTCCCCCGCGTCCAGGTGATGCGCGGCGCCAAGAAGAAGGGCGTGCGCTACTTCGGCCCGTACGGGCACGCCTGGGCCATCCGCGAGACCGTCGACCTGATGCTGCGCGTCTTCCCCGTACGGACGTGCTCCGCCGGCGTCTTCAAGCGCTCCGCCCAGATCGGCCGCCCCTGCCTGCTCGGCTACATCGGCAAGTGCGCGGCCCCCTGCGTCGGCCGGATCTCCCCCGAGGACCACCGCGAACTCGCCGAGGAATTCTGCGACTTCATGGCCGGCCGCACCGGCGCCCACCTGCGCCGGCTGGAGCGTCAGATGCAGGAGGCCGCCGAGGAGATGGAGTACGAGCGCGCCGCCCGGCTGCGGGACGACATAGGCGCGCTGAAGCGGGCGATGGAGAAGAGCGCGGTGGTCCTCACCGACGCCACCGACGCCGACCTCATCGCCGTCGCCGAGGACGAACTGGAGGCCGCCGTCCAGATCTTCCACGTCCGCGGCGGCCGGGTGCGCGGCCAGCGCGGCTGGGTCACCGACAAGGTCGAGGCGGTCACCACCGGCGATCTGATCGAGCACGCCCTCCAGCAGCTCTACGGCGAGGAGCAGGGCGACGCGGTCCCCAAGGAGGTGTTGGTCCCGGCGCTGCCCGACCCCGTCGAGCCGGTCGCCCAGTGGCTCACCCACCGTCGCGGCTCCCAGGTCTCGTTGCGCATCCCGCAGCGCGGCGACAAGAAGGACCTGATGGCCACCGTCGCGCGCAACGCCCAACAGGCCCTCGCCCTGCACAAGACCAAGCGCGCCTCCGACCTGACCACCCGCTCCCGCGCCCTGGAGGAGATCGCCCAGGCCCTCGACCTGGACGGGGTCCCGCTGCGCATCGAGTGCTTCGACATCTCGCACCTCCAGGGCGAGGACGTCGTCGCCTCGATGGTGGTCTTCGAGGACGGCCTCGCCCGCAAGAGCGAGTACCGCCGCTTCCAGATCAAGGGGCGTGTCGGAGACACCCAGGTCTGGCACGGCGAGGGGCAGGACGACGTCCGCTCCATGCACGAGGTCATCGGCCGCCGCTTCCGGCGCTACCTCCAGGAGAAGCAGAAGTCGGGGGAGTGGGGCGAGGAGCCGCCGGCCGAGGAGCCGACCGCGGCCCCTGGCGAAGCCTCGACCGACGACCCGACCGACGACCCCACTGACCGCCTCACCGACGAGGACGGCCGCCCCAAGCGGTTCGCCTATCCGCCCCAGCTGGTGGTCGTCGACGGCGGTGCTCCCCAGGTGGCCGCCGCCCGCCGGGCCATGGACGAGCTGGGCATCGACGACGTCGCGGTCTGCGGTCTGGCCAAGCGGCTGGAGGAGGTCTGGCTGCCCGGCGAGGACGACCCGGTGGTGCTGCCGCGCAGCAGCGAGGGGCTCTACCTCCTCCAGCGGGTCCGCGACGAGGCGCATCGTTTCGCCCTCACCTATCAGCGCAGCAAGCGCGGCAAGCGGCTGAAGGCGTCCCCGCTGGACGCCGTCCCCGGGCTCGGCGAGGCCCGCCGCCAGGCGCTCCTGAAGCACTTCGGCTCGCTGAAGAAGCTGCGGGCGGCCACGGTGGAGGAGATCTGCCAGGTCCCGGGCGTGGGCCGGAAGACCGCCGAGACCCTCGCCGCGGCGCTGGCCGGCGCGGCTCCGTCGGCCCCCGCGGTGAACACCGCCACAGGAGAGATCATTGAGGATGACGGGGCCCCGCCGGCCGCGTTGTCAGCAGAACGGGGGCAGGACCGATGAGCAGCAGACCGCACGAGACGCAGGAACCCGAGAGAGACGGTGCACAGGTGAGTACGGGCACGATGCGCGAAGCCGACCAGGGCGAGAGCGCCGCGATCCCCGAGCTGGTGATCATCTCCGGCATGTCCGGCGCCGGCCGCAGCACGGCGGCGAAGTGCCTGGAGGACCTCGGCTGGTTCGTCGTCGACAACATCCCGCCCGAGCTGATCCCGCCCATGGTGGAGCTCGGCGCCCGCTCCCAGGGCAATGTCGCCAAGATCGCCGTGGTCGTCGACGTCCGCGGTCGCCGCTTCTTCGCCAACCTCAAGGAGTCCCTGGCCACCCTCGACGCGCAGAACGTCAAGCGCCGCATCGTCTTCCTGGAGTCCTCCGACGAGGCCCTGGTGCGCCGCTTCGAGTCGGTCCGCCGCCCGCACCCCCTCCAGGGCGACGGCCGGATCGTCGACGGCATCGCCGCCGAGCGCGACCTGCTGCGCGAGCTGCGCGGCGACGCCGACCTGGTCATCGACACCTCCAGCCTCAACGTCCATGAGCTGCGCGCCAAGTTGGACGCCCAGTTCGCCGGCGAGGAGGTCCCCGAGCTGCGCGCCACGGTCATGTCCTTCGGCTTCAAGTACGGCCTCCCGGTCGACGCCGACATGGTCATCGACTGCCGCTTCATCCCCAACCCGCACTGGGTCCCCGAGCTGCGCCCCTTCACCGGCCTGAACGACGAGGTCTCCAACTACGTCTTCAACCAGCCCGGTTCCAAGGAATTCCTGGACGGCTACACCGAGCTGCTGCGCCTGGTCGCGGCCGGCTACCGCCGCGAGGGCAAGCGCTATGTGACCATCGCCGTCGGCTGCACCGGCGGTAAGCACCGCAGCGTCGCGATGTCCGAGAAACTGGCCCGCCGACTGAGCTCCGAGGGCGTCGAAACGGTCGTCGTGCACCGGGACATGGGGCGCGAGTGACCTCCCGTACGCCGCGGCTGCGCCGGGTCCGCCGCTTCGTCCCCAGCGGCCGCGCGACCAAGGGCGCCACCCCCAAGGTGGTGGCCCTCGGCGGCGGCATGGGCCTGTCCGCCTCGCTCGCCGCCCTGCGCCGCATCACCCGGGACGTGACGGCCGTGGTCACCGTCGCCGACGACGGCGGCTCCAGCGGCCGGCTGCGCGACGAGCTCGGCGTGCTGCCCCCCGGCGACCTGCGCAAGGCGCTGGCCGCGCTGTGCGGCGACGACGACTGGGGCCAGACCTGGGCCCGGGTGATCCAGCACCGCTTCACCAGCGAGGGCGAGCTGCACGACCACGCCGTCGGCAATCTGCTGATCGTCGCCCTGTGGGAGCAGCTCGGCGACCACGTCCAGGCGCTGGACCTGGTCGGCAGGCTGCTCGGCGCGCACGGCCGGGTGCTGCCGATGTCGGCGGTGCCGCTCGAACTCCAGGCCCAGGTCAAGGGTCTGGACCAGGATCACCCGGACGAGATCAGCACGGTCCGCGGCCAGGCCACGGTCGCGCTCACCCGCGGCGAGGTGCAGTCCGTGCACGTCGTCCCGGAGGAGCCGCCGGCCGTTCCGGAGGCGGTCGCCGCGGTCCGGGACGCCGACTGGGTGGTGCTGGGTCCCGGTTCGTGGTTCTCCTCGGTCATCCCGCATCTGCTCGTGCCCGAGCTGCGCGTGGCCCTGGAGGAGACCCAGGCCAGGAAGGTCCTCTCGCTCAACCTCGCGCCCCAGCCGGGCGAAACCGAGGGCTTCTCCCCGCAGCGTCATTTGGAGGTTTTGGCCCGACACGCCCCTAAACTCGCCTTCGACGTGGTGCTGGCCGATGAGGCCGCGGTGCCCGATATCGACGGCCTGACGGTTGCGGCCAAGCAACTGGTGGGCAGCGAGGTCGAGCTGGCCGCGGTCGCTGCACGTTCAGACGGTGTCCGGTCCGGTGCCGGGGGAGCCCCCGACCGGCACGATCCGGAACTGCTGGCAGCCGCGTACGACCGTATTTTTCGGATGCATGGAAGGATCGGCCCATGGCGATGACGGCTGCGGTGAAGGATGAGATCTCCCGGCTCCCCGTCACCCGGACCTGCTGCCGGAAGTCCGAGGTCTCGTCGATCCTGCGGTTCGCGGGTGGTCTGCACCTGGTCAGCGGCCGCATCGTGATCGAGGCGGAGCTCGACACGGGCATCGCCGCCCGCCGGCTCCGCAAGGACATCCTGGAGATCTTCGGGCACTCCTCGGACCTGGTGGTGATGGCCCCCGGCGGACTGCGCCGCGGCAGTCGCTACGTGGTCCGCGTGGTGGCCGGCGGCGACCAACTGGCCCGGCAGACCGGGCTGGTGGACGGCCGCGGCCGCCCCATCCGCGGCCTGCCCCCGCAGGTGGTCTCCGGCGCGACCTGCGACGCCGAGGCCGCCTGGCGCGGCGCCTTCCTGGCCCACGGCTCGCTGACCGAGCCCGGCCGCTCGTCCTCCCTGGAGGTCACCTGCCCCGGCCCCGAGGCCGCGCTCGCCCTGGTCGGGGCGGCCCGTCGGCTCGGCATCGGCGCCAAGGCCCGCGAGGTGCGCAGCGTGGACCGCGTCGTCGTCCGTGACGGTGATGCGATCGGCGCGCTGCTGACGCGGCTGGGCGCCCACGAGTCGGTACTGGCGTGGGAGGAGCGGCGGATGCGCCGCGAGGTGCGGGCCACCGCCAACCGCCTGGCCAACTTCGACGACGCCAACCTCCGCCGCTCGGCGCGGGCCGCGGTCGCCGCCGGCGCCCGGGTCCAGCGCGCCCTGGAGATCCTCGGCGAGGAGGTCCCCGAGCACCTCGCGGCCGCCGGCCGGCTGCGCATGGAGCACAAGCAGGCGTCCCTGGAGGAGCTCGGCGCGCTGGCCGACCCGCCGCTGACGAAGGACGCGGTTGCCGGCCGGATCCGCCGGCTGTTGGCGATGGCCGACAAGCGCGCCCAGGACCTGGGCATCCCCGGCACCGAGTCCAACCTCACCGAGGAGCTCGCCGACGGCATGGTCAGCTGACCTCCGTCGGGCCCGAACACACCCGCCCCCGGCACCCATTTCGGGTGCCGGGGGCGTCGTGCGTTCGCAGGTCATGGCGGTGCCGAACCCGAAGGCGTCAGAGGGGCTCGAAGGCGCTCACTTGAGCACCTTTCGCGGCCGATGTCAATGTCACGTACGTCTCTTCTAGGGGGTAGGGTCGTAGGCGGTCGGGGACAGCCCATACAGCTCGCCGGTTACCAAAACCGGCGTACCAACGAGGAGATCGGTTCGTGACGATCCGCGTAGGCATCAACGGATTCGGCCGCATTGGTCGCAACTACTTCCGCGCGCTCCTGGAGCAGGGTGCGGACATCGAGATCGTCGGTGTCAACGACCTGACCGACAACGCCACCCTGGTTCACCTGCTGAAGTACGACACCATCCTGGGTCGCCTGAAGCAGGACGTCAGCCACACCGACGACACCATCACGGTCGGCGACCAGACCTTCAAGACGATGGCCGAGCGCGACCCGGCGAAGCTCCCCTGGGGCGAGCTGGGTGCCGACGTTGTCATCGAGTCGACCGGCATCTTCACCAAGCGCGAGGACGCCGCCAAGCACCTCGCCGCCGGCGCCAAGAAGGTCCTGATCTCCGCGCCCGCCAAGGACGAGGACATCACGATCGTGATGGGCGTCAACCAGGACAAGTACGACGCGGCCAACCACCACGTCATCTCCAACGCCTCCTGCACCACCAACTGTGTGGCGCCGATGGCCAAGGTTCTCGACGAGAACTTCGGCATCGTCAAGGGCATGATGACCACGGTCCACGCGTACACCAACGACCAGCGCATCCTGGACTTCCCGCACAAGGACCTGCGCCGCGCCCGCGCCGCCGCGGAGAACATCATCCCGACCTCGACGGGTGCCGCCAAGGCCACCGCCCTGGTCCTCCCGCAGCTCAAGGGCAAGCTGGACGGCATCGCCATGCGCGTGCCGGTCCCCACCGGTTCGGTCACCGACCTGGTGCTGGAGCTCGACCGCGAGGTCAGCAAGGACGAGATCAACGCCGCCTTCCAGAAGGCCGCCGAGGGTCAGCTCAAGGGCGTCCTGGAGTACACCGAGGACCCGATCGTCTCCTCGGACATCGTCAACTGGCCGGCCTCCTGCACCTTCGACTCCTCCCTTACGATGACCCAGGGCAAGCAGGTCAAGATCGTCGGCTGGTACGACAACGAGTGGGGCTACTCCAACCGTCTGGTGGACCTCACCGTCTTCGTCGGCGGCCAGCTCTGATCTCCGCCTGACGTCACCCAAGGCACCGGAATGTGCGGACGGGGCTCGTAGGGCGCGGCAACGCGACCTACGGGCCCCGTCCCATGACGGACTACAACGGAGTCACTTCACATGAAGACGATCGACGACCTGATCCAGGACGGCGTCGCCGGCAAGCGGGTCTTCGTCCGCGCCGACCTCAACGTCCCGCTGGACGGCACCACCATCACCGACGACGGCCGGATCCGCGCCGTCCAGCCGACCATCGCCAAGCTTGCCGCGGCCGGCGCCAAGGTGATCGTCGCCTCCCACCTGGGCCGTCCCAAGGGCGCCCCGGACCCCGCCTTCTCGCTGGCCCCCGCGGCCCGGCGGCTCGGTGAACTCCTCGGTCAGGACGTGGCGTTCGCCACCGACACGGTCGGCGAGTCCGCCCGTTCCGTGGCCGCGCAGCTGACCGACGGTCAGGTGGCCGTCCTGGAGAACCTCCGCTTCAACGCCGGCGAGACCAGCAAGGACGACGCCGAGCGCGGCGCCTTCGCCGACCAGCTCGCCGAGCTCGCCGACCTCTACGTCGGCGACGGCTTCGGCGCCGTGCACCGCAAGCACGCCTCGGTCTACGACCTGCCCAAGCGGCTGCCGCACGCCGCCGGCGACCTGATCGCCACCGAGGTCGGCGTGCTGAAGAAGCTCACCGAGGACGTCAAGCGCCTGTACACCGTCGTCCTCGGCGGTGCGAAGGTTTCGGACAAGCTCGCCGTCATCGACGAGCTGCTCGGCAAGGCCGACCGGCTGCTGATCGGCGGCGGTATGGCGTACACCTTCCTCAAGGCCAAGGGCTACGAGGTCGGCATCTCCCTCCTCCAGGAGGACCAGATCCCGACCGTCACCGAGTACATGGAGCGCGCCGCGAAGAACGGCGTCGAGCTCGTGCTCCCCGTGGACGTGCTGGTCTCCGCGGACTTCCCCGACCTCAAGACGAAGGCCCCGGCCGACTTCGAGACGGTCGACGCCGACAAGATCCCCTCCGACAAGGAGGGTCTGGACATCGGCCCCAAGTCCCGGGAGCTGTTCGCCTCCAAGATCGTCGATGCCGAGACCGTCTTCTGGAACGGGCCGGTCGGCGTCGCCGAGCACCCCGACTACGCCGGTGGCACCACCGCCATCGCGCAGGCCCTGCTCGACAGCACGGGCTTCACCGTCGTCGGCGGCGGCGACTCCGCCGCGGCCGTCCGCAACCTGGGCTTCGACGAGTCGAAGTTCGGCCACATTTCGACCGGCGGCGGCGCCAGCCTCGAATACCTCGAAGGCAAGACGCTCCCCGGCCTCGCCGCTCTGGAGGACTGAACAACCGTGAGTGACCGCACCCCGCTGATGGCGGGCAACTGGAAGATGAACCTCAACCACCTTGAGGCCATCGCCCACGTCCAGAAGCTCGCCTTCGCCCTGAACGACAAGGACTTCGACCAGGTAGAGGTCGCGGTCCTGCCGCCCTTCACCGACCTGCGCTCGGTGCAGACCCTCGTCGACGGCGACAAGCTCAAGATCAAGTACGGTGCCCAGGACCTCTCGGCGCACGACTCCGGTGCCTACACCGGTGAGATCTCCGGCGCCATGCTCGCCAAGCTGAAGTGCGCCTACGTGGCCGTCGGCCACAGCGAGCGCCGCCAGTACCACGGCGAGGACGAGGAGGTCTGCAACGCCAAGGTCAAGGCCGCGTATCGGCACGGTCTGACCCCGATCCTCTGCGTCGGCGAGGGCCTGGACGTCCGCAAGGCCGGCAACCAGGTCGCGCACACCCTCGCCCAGGTCGACGGCGGCCTCAAGGACATCCCGGCCGAGCAGGCCGAGACGATTGTGATCGCCTACGAGCCGGTGTGGGCCATCGGCACCGGCGAGGTCGCGACCCCCGAGGACGCGCAGGAGGTCTGCGCGGCCATCCGCGGCCGCCTCGCCGAGCTCTACAGCCAGGAGCTGGCCGACAAGGTCCGCATCCAGTACGGCGGTTCGGTCAAGTCCGGCAACGTCGCCGCGATCATGGCGCAGCCGGACGTCGACGGCGCCCTGGTGGGCGGCGCGGCCCTGGACGCGGACGAATTCGTCAAGATCGTCCGCTTCCGCGATCAGTAGCAGCTATGACGACGGGCCTGGCCCGTCGTACCCTGTCGGGGCCGGGCCCGGTGTCGTGCGCACCGCCCGGCCCCGTGCCGTCCGGCCCCGCCCGGCCGGCTTGTTCCGTCCGACAGTCCTCAGAGAGTTGGTCCAGCCGTGGTCATCGGGTTCTCGATCGCCCTCATCATCTTCAGCGTGCTGCTGATGATGCTGGTGCTCATGCACAAGGGGAAGGGCGGCGGCCTGTCCGACATGTTCGGCGGCGGCATGCAGTCCTCGGTCGGTGGCTCCTCCGTCGCCGAGCGCAACCTCGACCGCATCACCATCGTGATCGGTCTGCTCTGGTTCGCGTGCATCGTCGTGCTCGGCGTCCTGATGAAGCTCGGCAGCTGACATCCCGTCGGAGACGCGGCCTATCATGAAAGGCAGCGTCCCGGGACGGGTAACTCGTGTCAGTGGACGCGCGTTGGGCCTTACGTAGACTGGGGCGCCCGCAGCGCAGCTGCTGCGAGAGGCACGCGGCACCATGACGCAGGGAGTTACGACCGTGGCAAGTGGCAACGCGATCCGAGGAAGTCGGGTCGGGGCGGGGCCGATGGGGGAGGCCGAGCGCGGCGAGTCCGCGCCGCGCATCCGCATCTCCTTCTGGTGCTCCAATGGGCACGAGACGCAGCCCAGCTTCGCCGGCGATGCCCAGGTGCCGGACACCTGGGACTGCCCCCGCTGTGGTTTCCCGGCCGGCAAGGACCGGGACAGCCCGCCGGACCCGCCGCGCACCGAGCCGTACAAGACGCACCTCGCCTACGTCCGGGAGCGCCGCAGCGACGCCGACGGCGAGGCGATCCTGGCCGAGGCGCTCGCCAAGCTCCGCGGCGAGATCTGACGGAACGGCAGCACACCGCAACCGCACGCAGCGCACCACGACCGGCCCGGCCGGGGGGAATTGCCCCTCCCGCCGGGCCGTTCGCGTTTCCCGGGCGACCGGCCCGGCGGGAGGAGGGGCCGGGATCTGAGGGGTGGGATGGGGAAGGCGCCGTAGGCCCGTTGTCAGTGGTCGACCGTACGGTTGCGAGCAGGGACAGATCCCGCTCGGGGGTCCCGGGGGCGCGCGGTACGGGGGCGGTCATGGCGCGGACGGACGGTGGTGCGGGGGGAGTTGGGGCGCCGGGCTGGCGCGGCGGGTTCGGGCGGCTGTGGAGCGCCGCGGTGGTCTCCCGCTTCGGGGACGCGCTGCGCGGCATGGCGCTGCCGCTGCTCGCCCGCGCGCTTACGCCCGATCCGCTGCTGATCGCGCTGGTCACGGCCTGTGGTTTCGCGCCGTGGCTGCTGTTCGGGCTGCTCGGCGGTGCGGTTGCTGACCGGGTCGAGGCGCGGCGGGCGATGTGGGTGGTCGATCTGGCGCGCGGGCTGCTGATGGCCGGCTTCGCGGTGGCGGTGTCGGCCGGCGCCGCGAGCATCGCGCTGGTGCTGGCACTGGCCTTCGCGCTCACCACCCTCCAGACGCTCTTCGACAACGCCGCCACCGCCCTGCTGCCGGCGGTGGTGCCCCGCCGGGCGCTGATGGCGGCCAACGCCCGCCTGATGACCGGCCAGGAGGTCATCGGCCGGTTCGTCGGCGGGCCGGTGGCGCCGGTGCTCATCGCAGCGGGCGCCGCGTTGCCGTTCGCGGCCGACGCGGCGACGTATCTTCTCGCCGCGGCCCTGGTGGCCTCGCTCCGCATCGGTGCGCCGCCCCGGCCGCCGGCCGCCTCCGGGCGGACCCTGCGCCGGGAAATCGCCGCGGGCATACGGGCGTTGTGGCGAGACCGGGTGCTGCGGGCGGTCTGCGGCTCGGTCGCGCTGGGCAACGTCGGCATCGGCGCGCTGATCGCGGAGCTGGTCGTGCTGGTCAAGGACTGGCTGGGTGCCGGGGACGTCGGCTATGTCGTGGTGACGACGGGGTACGGCGCCGGGACGGTGCTCGGCGGGCTGTTGGCGGGCCGGGTCATCGCTGCGGTGGGTGGGCAGTTGCGCACCCTGCTGTTGGCCGGCGCCGCACAGGCCGCGGTGTTGGTGGCGTTCGGCACGGTGCGCGCGCTGTGGCCGGCGGCCCTGGCGCTCGGCCTGTTCGGCTTCGCCGGCACGGTGTGGAACGTCGTCGAGGCCACGGTGGTGCAGCAGCGCGCCCCGGTGGCGATGCTGGGCCGGATCAGCTCCGCGTTCCGTACGGTCTCGATCGCCGGTGTCCCGCTCGGCGCGCTGTGGGGCGGTGCGGTCGCGGTGGCCGCCGGGCCCAACTCCCCGGCGCTGCTGGCGGCCGCGCTGCTGGGGCTGGGGGCGGTGGTGTTGACACCGGTTGTTCGGGGTGGCGACAGCGCTTCGTCCCACAGCGGACAGATACCTCATACCGCGCCCTGATCAATTAAGTTGGAGGACGGCGGGGCCGCTACGAGACGAAGAAGGCTGATGTCCGAATGAACGCAGAAGGCCGCAGCAGGCTCGACCAGTTGCCTGAGTGGACCGCGTTGAGCAAGCACCGCGAGCAGCTCCAGGAGGTGCATCTGCGCGAGCTGTTCGCCAAGGATCCCGGCCGCGCCGGGCGCCTCACGCTCCAGGTCGGCGATCTGCACCTGGACTACTCCAAGCACCTGGTCACCGACGAGACGCTGCGCCTGCTCCGTGAACTGGCCGCGGCGTGCGGGGTGGCCGAGCTGCGGGACGCGATGTTCCGCGGTGCGAAGATCAACCTCACCGAGCACCGCTCGGTGCTGCACACCGCGCTGCGCGCGCCCGGTTCGGCCGTCATCACCTCCGACGGGGAGAACGTCGTCCCCGCGGTGCACCACGTCCTGACGAAGATGGCCACCTTCGCCGACCGGGTCCGCTCCGGCGACTGGAAGGGTCACACCGGCCGCCGCATCAAGACGGTCGTCAACATCGGCATCGGCGGCTCGGACCTGGGCCCCGCGATGGCGTACGAGGCGCTGCGCGCCTACACCCACCGGGACATGCAGTTCCGCTTCGTCTCCAACGTGGACGGTGCCGATCTGCACGAGGCGATCCGCGATCTGGACCCGGCCGAGACGCTGTTCATCATCGCCTCGAAGACCTTCACCACCATCGAGACGATCACCAACGCCACCTCCGCCCGCGACTGGCTGCTGGCCGGCCTCGGTGCCGAGAGCGGGGGAGCGGTCGCCAAGCACTTCGTGGCGCTGTCGACCAACGCCGAGAAGGTCGCCGAGTTCGGCATCGACACGGACAACATGTTCGAGTTCTGGGACTGGGTCGGCGGCCGTTACTCCTACGACTCGGCGATCGGGCTGTCGCTGATGATCGCGATCGGCCCGGAGCGGTTCCGCGAGATGCTGGCCGGCTTCCACCTCGTCGACGAGCACTTCCGCACCGCCCCGCCGGAGGAGAACGCCCCGCTGCTGCTGGGCCTGTTGGGCGTCTGGTACGGCAACTTCTGGGACGCCCAGTCGCACGCCGTGCTCCCCTACAGCCACTACCTCTCCAAGTTCACCGCCTATCTCCAGCAGTTGGACATGGAGTCCAACGGCAAGTCCGTCGACCGCCAGGGGCACCCCGTCAACTGGCAGACCGGGCCGGTGGTCTGGGGCACCCCGGGTACCAACGGCCAGCACGCGTACTACCAGTTGCTCCACCAGGGCACCAAGATGATCCCGGCCGATCTGCTCGGCTTCGCGCGGCCGGTCGAGGATCTCCAGCCCCATCTGGTCCCCCAGCACGACCTGTTGATGGCCAACCTCTTCGCCCAGGGCCAGGCGCTGGCGTTCGGCAAGACGGCGGACGAGGTGCGGGCCGAGGGCGTCTCCGAGGAGCTGGTGCCGCACCGGACGTTCCGCGGCAACCACCCCACCACCACGATCCTGGCCTCCGAGCTCAGCCCGTCGGTGCTGGGCCAGTTGATCGCGCTCTACGAGCACAAGGTGTTCGTCCAGGGCGCGGTGTGGAACATCAACTCCTTCGACCAGTGGGGCGTGGAGCTGGGCAAGGTCCTGGCCAAGCGCGTCGAGCCGGCGCTCACCGACGGCGCAGAGGTTCCGGGCCTGGACGCCTCCACGGCCGGCCTGGTCGCCAAGTACCGCGAGCTGCGCGGTCGTTGATCCGAAACGTTGATGGCCCCACCCCGCAGCGGGGTGGGGCCATCAACGTGTGCACGGGTCCTACGAGGACGCCGGGGGGTAGAGATCGCGCGGCAGTTGGGCCGCGGCCGCCTCGTCCAGCAGCCACAGCGTCCGGCTGCGACCGCGCGCACCGGCCGCCGGGGCCTGCACCTCGCCGGCGCCGGAGAGCGCGATGGCCGCGGCGTTGGCCTTGTCCTCGCCGGCCGCCAGCAGCCAGACCTCCCGTGCCGCGCGGATCGCGGGCAGGGTCAGCGAGGTCCGGGTGGGCGGCGGCTTGGGGGCGCCGTGCACCCCGACCACCGTCCGTTCCCGCTCGTAGACGGCCGGCAGCTCCGGGAAGAGCGAGGCGACATGGGTGTCCGGGCCGACGCCCAGCAGCAGCACGTCGAAGGACGGTACCGGGGCGCTGGCGGCATCAGCCGCCGACTGATAGTGCTCCGGGCCCGCGGCGGCGGCCAGTTCGGCCGCGTACGCCTCGGCCGCGGCGTCCGCGTCCCGGCCGTAGGGGCCGTCCGAGGGCGCCATCGGGTGCACCCGGGCCGGGTCGAGCGGGACGCTGTCCAGCAGCACCTCGCGGGCCTGGGTGTAGTTGCGCTCCGGATCGCCGTCCGGCAGGAACCGCTCGTCGCCCCACCACAGGTCCAGCCGCGACCAGTCGACCGCGTCCCGGGCGGGCGCCTCGGCCAGGGCCGCGAGCAGCCCGTTGCCGTTGCGCCCGCCGGTCAGCACGACGGAGGCCGAGCCGCGGGCCGCCTGGGCGTCGACGATCTTGGTGATCAGCCGGGCCGCGGCGGCCTTCGCCATCAGCTCCTTGTCGCGGTGGACGACGACCTGGGGTGCGCTCACTTGGCGCCCGCCTTCTTCGCGGCCTTCTTCGCCGCCGGCTTGGCGGGGGCGTCCTGCGCCGGGGCCTTGTCCCCGTCGGTCGCCGGCGCGGGCTGGACGTCCGCGGCGGCCGGCCCGCTGCCCGGTACCTGGAGCCGCTCCACGCCGTACTTCAGCGCGGCGGCGTAGATGTCGTCCGGGTCGAGCCGGCGCAGCTCCTCGGCGAGCAGCTCGGAGGTCTCCCGCCGCTTGAGCGCCACCGCACGGTCCGGCTGACCTGGCATCGAGAGGGTGGCCAACGAGGCGTCCGGGCGGCCCAGGACGATCGTTCCGGCGGTGGTCTCCAGGCGCACCTCGGTGAGCCCGGGCCCCTCGGAGTCGGCGCGGGTGACCGGCACGCCCAACCGGCTGGCGAGCCACATGCCGAGCAGCTCGCAGCTGGGGTTGAATCCCTCGCCCTCGACGACGGCCGAGGTGACCGTGCACGGTGCCTGGTCGAGCGCCGCCGCCAGCATCGAGCGCCAGGGCGTGATCCGGGTCCAGGACAGGTCGGTGTCGCCGGGGGTGTAGGAGTCGGCGCGGCCGGTCAGCTCCGCGATGGGCTGCTCGGCGGCGTAGGCGTCGGTGACGCGGCGCTGGGCCAGCGCGCCGAGCGGGTCCTTGGCCGGGTCCATCGGGGCGTTGACGGCCCACCAGACCACGACCGGGGCGTCCGGCAGCAGCAGCGGCAGCACCACGGACTGGGCGTGGTCGATCGCCTCGCCGTACAGCCGCAGGAGCACCGTCTCGCCGGTGCCGGCGTCCGTGCCGACCCGCACCTCGGCGTCCAGGCGGGCCTTGGCGCGGTCGCGCGGCGACCGGCTGACCCGCTTGATGACGACCAGGGTCCGCGAGGGGTGCTCGCGGGAGGCGTCGTTGGCCGCCTTCAGGGCGTCGTAGGCGTTCTCCTCGTCGGTGACGATGACGAGGGTGAGCACCATGCCGATGGCCGGGGTGCCGACCGCGCGGCGGCCCTGGACCAGCGCCTTGTTGATCTCGCTGGCCGTGGTTTCCGTCAGATCGATCTTCATGGCCGACGCCAGCTCCGTCCGTCTCGTGCGAGCATTTCGTCCGCCTCCACGGGGCCCCAGGTGCCCGCCGGGTACTGCGCGGGCTTGCCGTGCCGGTCCCAGAACTCCTCGATCGGGTCGAGGATCTTCCAGGACAGCTCGACCTCCTCGACCCGCGGGAAGAGGTTGGCGTCGCCGAGCAGCACGTCGAGGATCAGCCGCTCGTACGCCTCCGGGCTGGACTCGGTGAAGGACTCGCCGTAGGCGAAGTCCATCGACACGTCCCGCACCTCCATGGAGGTGCCCGGGACCTTGGAGCCGAACCGCACGGTCACGCCCTCGTCCGGCTGGACGCGAATGACCAGGGCGTTCTGCCCGAGCTCCTCGGTGGCGGTGTGGTCGAAGGGGGAGTGCGGGGCGCGCTGGAAGACCACCGCGATCTCGGTCACCCGGCGGCCCAGGCGCTTGCCGGTCCGCAGGTAGAACGGGACGCCCGCCCAACGGCGGTTGTCGATCCCCAACTTGATCGCCGCGTAGGTGTCGGTCTTCGACTTGGGGTCGATGCCGTCTTCCTGGAGGTAGCCGACGACCTTCTCGCCACCCTGCCAACCCTCCGCGTACTGGCCGCGGACGGTCTCCTTGGCCAGGTCCTTGGGGAGCCGGACGGCGCCCAGCACCTTGGACTTCTCCGCCACCAGCGCGTCCGCGTCGAAGGAGGCGGGCTCCTCCATGGCGGTCAGCGCGAGCAGTTGGAGGAGGTGGTTCTGGATGACGTCGCGGGCCGCGCCGATGCCGTCGTAGTAGCCGGCCCGGCCGCCGATGCCGATGTCCTCGGCCATCGTGATCTGCACGTGGTCGACGAAGGAACGGTTCCACAGCGGCTCGAACATGGTGTTGGCGAACCGCAGCGCCAGGATGTTCTGAACCGTCTCCTTGCCCAGGTAGTGGTCGATCCGGAAGACCTCGTTGGGCGGGAAGACCTCGTGGACGATCCGGTTGAGCTCCTGGGCGCTGGCCAGGTCGTGACCGAACGGCTTCTCGATGACCGCGCGGCGCCAGGAGCCCTCCTTCTGCTCGGCCAGCCCGTGCTTCTTGAGCTGCTGGACGACCTTGGGGAAGAACTTCGGCGGCACGGAGAGGTAGAAGGCGAAGTTGCCGCCGGTGCCCTGGGCCTTGTCGAGCTCCTCGATGGTGGACTTGAGGGTCTCGAACGCCTCGTCGTCGTCGAAGTCGCCGTGGACGAAGCGGCAGCCCTGGACCAGTTGCTGCCAGACCTCCTCGCGGAACGGCGTACGGGAGTGCTGCTTGACGGCCTCGTACACCTCCTGCGCGAAGTCCTCGTCCTGCCACTCGCGGCGGGCGAAACCGATCAGCGAGAAACCCGGGGGGAGGAGACCGCGGTTGGCCAGGTCGTAGACCGCGGGCATCAGCTTTTTGCGCGACAAGTCGCCCGTGACGCCGAAAATGACCAGGCCCGACGGCCCCGCGATGCGCGGGAGCCGTCGGTCCGCGGCGTCACGGAGCGGATTCGCTCCATGAACGGTCAAGGGGATCAGCCCTCCGAGGGAGCGAGGCGCTTGAGCTCCGCCTCGGTCGACTTGAGCAGGTCGTTCCAGGACGCCTCGAACTTCTCGACGCCCTCGTCCTCCAGGAGCTGGACGACGTCGTCGTACGAGATGCCGAGCGCGGCGATCGCGTCGAGGTCGGCCTTGGCGGCGGTGTAGGTGCCGCGCACCGTGTCACCGGTGATCTCGCCGTGGTCGGCGGTGGCCTCCAGGGTGGCCTCCGGCATGGTGTTGACCGTGCCCGGGGCGACCAGCTCGTCCACGTACAGGGTGTCCTTGAACGCGGGGTCCTTCACGCCGGTCGAGGCCCACAGCGGACGCTGCTTGTTGGCGCCCGCCTTGTCGAGGGCGGCCCAGCGGTCGGAGGAGAAGACCTCCTCGAACGCCTGGTACGCGAGGCGGGCGTTGGCCAGCGCGGCCTTGCCCTTGAGGGCCTTGGCCTCGTCGGTGCCG
The DNA here is from genome assembly GCF_042798755.1 of Streptomyces sp. NPDC057743. Classification (NCBI taxonomy): domain Bacteria; kingdom Bacillati; phylum Actinomycetota; class Actinomycetes; order Kitasatosporales; family Streptomycetaceae; genus Streptomyces; species Streptomyces sp. NPDC057743. The sequence continues at coordinate 110,665 of NZ_JBHVJX010000002.1, read as the reverse complement.
AGCTTCTCCAGGCGCTTGTCGATCTCGGTGTCCACGCGGGACACGAAGAACGAGGCCACCGAGCGGATCTCGGACAGGTCCAGGCCCGCGGCCTTGGCCTTCTCCAGACCGGCGAGGTAGGCGTCCATCACCTCGCGGTAGCGCTCCAGCGAGAAGATCAGCGTGACGTTGACGCTGATGCCCAGGCCGATCACCTCGGTGATGGCCGGCAGGCCCGCCTTGGTGGCCGGGATCTTGATCAGCGTGTTCGGGCGGTCCACCAGCCACGCGAGCTGCTTGGCCTCGGCGATGGTCGCCGCGGTGTGGTGTGCCAGCCGCGGGTCCACCTCGATGGAGACCCGGCCGTCCTGGCCACCGGTGGCGTCGAAGACCGGGCGCAGCACGTCGGCCGCGTCCCGGACGTCGGCCGTGGTGATCATGCGGATGGCTTCCTCGACGGTGACCTTGCGGGCGGCGAGGTCGGCGACCTGCTGCTGGTAGCCGTCGCCCGAGGAGATCGCCTTCTGGAAGATCGACGGGTTGGTGGTGACGCCGACGACGTGCTGCTGGTCGATCAGCTCGGCCAGGTTGCCGGACGTGATGCGCTTGCGCGACAGGTCGTCCAGCCAGATCGCCACGCCTTCGTCGGAAAGGCGCTTGAGTGCGTCCGTCATGGGTTTTGCATCTCCTACGTGTCGTATAGCGGGCGTCAGCGCGCGGCGGCGGTCAGCGATTCCCGGGCGGCGGCGGCCACCGCTTCGGGGGTGAAGCCGTACTCGCGGAAGAGGAGCTTGGCGTCGGCCGAGGCGCCGAAGTGCTCCAGCGAGATGATCCGGCCGGCGTCGCCGACGTAGCGGTGCCAGGTCAGCCCGATGCCGGCCTCCACGGCGACCCGGGCCTTGACCGACGGCGGCAGCACGCTGTCCTTGTACGCCTGGTCCTGCTCCTCGAACCACTCCACGGACGGCATCGAGACCACGCGGGTCGGCACGCCCTCGGCCTGGAGCTGCTCCCGGGCCGCGACGGCGAGCTGCAGCTCGGAACCGGTGGCGATCAGCACCACCTGCGCCTCGCCACCCTCGGCCTCGAAGCGGACGTAACCGCCCTTGGCGGTGCCCTCGTTGGCCTCGTAGGTCGGCACGCCCTGACGGGTCAGCGCCAGACCGTGCGGGGCGCCCACGCCGAACTCCTTCGTCCAGCGGCGCATGATCTCGCGCCAGGCGAGCGCGGTCTCGTTGGCGTCGGCCGGGCGCACGACGTTCAGGCCCGGGATGGCGCGCAGCGAGGCCAGGTGCTCGACCGGCTGGTGGGTCGGGCCGTCCTCGCCCAGGCCGATGGAGTCGTGCGTCCACACGTACGTCACCGGCAGGTGCATCAGGGCGGACAGCCGGACGGCGTTGCGCATGTAGTCGGAGAACACCAGGAAGGTGCCGCCGTAGATGCGGGTGTTGCCGTGCAGCGCGATGCCGTTCATCTCCGCGGCCATGGAGTGCTCGCGGATGCCGAAGTGGACGGTCCGGCCGTACGGGTCGGCGCCCGGCAGCGGGTTGCCCTTCGGCAGGAACGACGAGGTCTTGTCGATGGTGGTGTTGTTCGACCCGGCGAGGTCGGCGGAGCCGCCCCACAGCTCGGGGACGACCGCGCCCAGCGCCTGGAGCACCTTGCCGGAGGCGGCACGGGTGGCCACCGCCTTGCCGGTCTCGAACGCCGGGAGGTGGTCCTCCCAGCCCGCCGGCAGCTCGCCCGCGGCGATCCGGTCGAACTCCGCGGCGCGCTCGGGGTTGGCGGTGCGCCAGGCGGCGAACGCCTTCTCCCACTCGGCCTTGGCCTCGCGGCCGCGGTCCAGCGCCCCGCGGGTGTGGGACAGGACCTCGGCGGCGACCTCGAAGGTCTGCTCCGGGTCGAAGCCCAGCACGCGCTTGGTGGCCGCGATCTCCGTCTCGCCCAGCGCCGAGCCGTGCGCGGCCTCGGTGTTCTGGGCGTTGGGGGCCGGCCAGGCGATGATCGAGCGGGCCGCGATGAACGACGGGCGCTCGGTCTCCGCCTTGGCGGCCTGAAGCGCCTTGGCCAGACCGGCCGGGTCGAGGTCGCCGTTGGGCAGCTGCTCGACGCGCTGGACGTGCCAGCCGTACGCCTCGTACCGCTTGAGGGTGTCCTCGGAGACCGCGGTCTCGGTGTCGCCCTCAATGGAGATGTGGTTGTCGTCCCACAGCAGGACGAGGTTGCCCAGCTTCTGGTGCCCCGCCATTGAGGACGCCTCGGCCGCGATGCCCTCCTGGAGGCAGCCGTCGCCGGCGATGACGTAGATGGTGTGGTCGAACGGGGAGGTGCCCGGGGCCGCCTCGGGGTCGAACAGACCGCGCTCGTAACGGGCGGCCATCGCCATGCCCACGGCGTTGGCGACGCCCTGGCCCAGCGGGCCGGTGGTGGTCTCCACGCCGGTGGTGTGGCCGTACTCCGGGTGGCCCGGAGTCTTCGAGCCCCACGTGCGGAAGCTCTTGAGGTCGTCCAACTCCAGGCCGTAGCCGGCGAGGAAGAGCTGGATGTAGAGCGTCAGGCTGGAGTGGCCGGCGGAGAGCACGAACCGGTCGCGACCGGTCCAGTCCGCGTCGGCGGGGTCGTGCCGCATCAGCTTCTGGAACAGGACGTAGGCGGCGGGCGCCAGGCTCATGGCCGTACCCGGATGGCCGTTACCGACCTTCTGCACGGAATCCATGGCCAGGACTCGGACGGTATCCACAGCCCGCTGGTCCAGTTCGGTCCACTCGAAATCTGTGGTGGTCGGCTTGGTGCTCACCCTGAGTCAGGGCTCCTCTCCACATGTCGAACGCGGACGGCATATCCGCCCAGGCGGTGTCGAGCCTACCCCCGTGAATGCGCCCGCCTTTTCGACGCTCAGTCGGCGATTTCAGCGCTCAGTCGGTGCTCAGTCGGGGCGTCGGGTGCTCAGTCGGCGGGCGGTGTCGCTCACGGAGCTTTTTGTCGCTTGGGGCAACCAATTCGGTGCTCCGGGCATTCCCGGTGTCGGGCTGCGCCCTACGACCAGACTGCCGGGCGCCCGGCGCGTCCGCCTCCCGAACGCCGGGTCAACGGCGGGACTGCTCCGGGCGATCCGGTGCGGGGTGCGGGTGGAGCCTTCCGGTCGGGTGCCCGCGGCCGGGCGCCCAACACGACCCCACCCCCGCGAGAGTCGTCGTATGGCCAACGTCTAAAGTGGCGTGGTAAGCGCAAGCCTTTACCGGGTGTTCACCGCCGGCGGAGCTTGCTGGCCTCATCTTCCGCGGCTGCGGCCGCTGACGTTACTTCCAGGGGTGTGCGTGACGGCCGTCGAAACCCGTCCTGCGGGGGGGCTCTCTCAGGTCCCCGGGAGTCCCGGTAACCGGCCGTTCGGGGCCCGGGTCAAGGCGTTCATCGCGCTGACCAAGCCACGAGTCATCGAACTGCTGTTGATGACGACGGTGCCGGTGATGTTCCTGGCGGCCGGCGGGGTGCCGGACCTGTGGCTGGTGCTGGCCACCTGCGTCGGTGGTTACCTCTCCGCCGGCGGCGCCGCGGCGTACAACATGTACCTCGACCGCGACATCGACGCGATGATGGACCGCACCTCCCAGCGTCCGCTGGTGACGGGCATGGTCTCGCCGCGCGAGTGCCTGGTCTTCGCGTCCGCTCTCACCGTCGGCTCCACCGCCCTCTTCTGGTTCCTCGTCAACCCGCTGTCGGCGATGCTGTCGCTCGGGGCGATCTTCTTCTACGTCGTCGTCTACACGATGATCCTCAAGCGGCGCACGTCGCAGAACATCGTCTGGGGCGGCATCGCGGGCTGCATGCCCGTCTTCATCGGCTGGTCCTCGGTGACCAACTCCGTCTCCTGGGCCTCCCTGGTCCTCTTCCTCGTCATCTTCTTCTGGACGCCGCCGCATTACTGGCCGCTGTCGATGAAGGTCACCGACGACTACAAGCGGGTCGGCGTGCCGATGCTGCCGGCCGTCGCGGGCAACAAGGTCGTGGCCCGGCAGATCGTCGTCTACAGCTGGGTGATGGTCGCGGTCTCGCTGCTGCTCCAGCCGCTGGGCTACACCGGCTGGTTCTACACCGCGGTCGCGGTCGCCTGCGGCGCCTTCTGGCTGCGCGAGGCGCACGCCCTCCAGGCCCGCGCCAAGGCCGGCATCACCGGGCCCAAGCTCAAGGAGATGCGCCTCTTCCACTGGTCCATCACCTATGTGTCGCTGCTGTTCGTGGCCGTCGCGGTGGACCCGTTCCTGCGCTGATTCCCTTGCCTGGCCGGTCGGTCTGAGAGGTGTGGGGGATCACCTCCCCAAAGGCCGTACCGGTCGGTAGCATGCTGACCATGGCAGACACCCAGCAGGCGGACGAGCAGGCGGCGGGCGGCCCGGCCACCGCGACCCGGGCGGAGAAGCGGGCCGAGAAGCAGGCGGCCCGACTCGCCAAGCAGATCCGTGCCTTCGCGAGCGCGCACGGCGGCAGCGCCGAGGGCCAGCTCGCCCACATCGGGCGCGGCCGCACCCGGATCGCCCTGGTCGGCGCCAACGGCGAGTGGGGCAACCTGGTCGCCGACAGCTACCCCACGGCCCAGAAGGCCGCCGAGCAGGCCGGTCTCTCGCTCCAGGACGACTTCGACGGCGAGTTGGCCGCGAAGGTCCGCACCGGCCGCTACGAGTGGTCCCGGATGGCCGGCATCCAGCTCGGCGGGCCGGCCAACGCCTGAAACTCCCCGCCCCGGCGCTCCGTTGGCCGTGCGCCGGGGCGCCCGGCCCGCTACCTCGCCACCCGCCCGCCCGTTAAGCTCACCGGGCGCGGTGCACCGGCGACGCACGGCGGGCTGACGGCGGAGGAGGGGCGGATGGACAAACTCCCCCCGCTCATCGACCAGTTCAGCCACGGTGTCGTCCACGGCGAGCTGGGACTCGGCTCCTTCGAGGCGCAGTTGGCCGACGCGGTCGGCGCGCAGGGCCCGGCGGCGCCCGCGGGCACCACGTTCTTCGACACCCGCGCCGGCCTCGCGATACGCCGCTGGTGCCCCCCGCTGCTCGGCCTGGAGCCGCACTGCCCGCCGGTGCGCTATCTGGCCCGCCGGCGCGAGCTGGGCGCCTTTCGCGCGAGTCGGATGCTGTTGCGCGGCGCCGGTATCGGCACGTTCTTAGTGGCGGCCGGCAGCCCCGGCCACCTGACCTCGGCCGCCGAACTCGCCGTCGCCGCCGAGGCCCACGCCCACGAGGTCGTCCGGCTCGAACCGCTCGCCGAGCAGGTCGCCGACACCTCCGGCAGCGTCGACGCCTTCCTCGGCTACACCGCCGAGGCGCTGTACGCGGCCGGCCAGCACGCCACCGCCTTCGCCTCCGGCGCCACCTCCTGCGAGGGGCGGGCCCCCGAAGCGGCCGAGGTGCGACGGGCCGCGGACCGTTGGCTGCGCGGCCGGCGCCCGGGGGAGCCGCTCGCCGAGCCCGCGCTGGTGCGGCACTTACTGTGGAGCGCGGTGGCGACCGGGCTGCCGGTGCAGCTGCACTGTCCCGATCCGCGGCCGCTCGCCGGCTTCCTGCGGGCCACCGCCGGCCTCGGCTCCGACCTTGTCCTGCTGCCCGGGCTTTGGCACCACGGGCGGGCCGCGCAACTCGCCGCCGTGCACGCCCACGTCTACGCGGACACCGGCCCGCACCCCGAAGAGGCCCTGGGCCAGGCGCCGTTCGGCAAGCTGCTGTTCTCCTCGGGCGCCCGCGGCCTGCCCGAGCTCTACGTCATCGCCGCCCGGCTCTTCGCCCGGGCCATGGAGCGCGTCGTGGGGGAGTGGACCGCCGAGGGCCTGTGCGCCGCCGCGGACGGGCGGCGCATCACCGAACTGGTCGGCTCGGGGACGGCGCGCCGGGTCTACCGGCTGGCGGCGACCGCCTGAGCGTCGGGCGCCTCGGGGGCCTCGTCGGCCGCCGGCGCGACGGGGTTCCTCTCCTGGACCGGGCCGCGGTCGCGCAGCGATAGGGCGATGCACAGCACGGCGATCCACACCAGGGTCGAGCCCATCATGTGGAGGCCGACGACGATCTCCGGCAGGCCCATGAAGTACTGGACGTAGCCGATGACGCCCTGGAAGGCGAGGCAGCCGAAGAGCGCCAGCACCGCCCGGCGCGGGGCGGCCGGGGCCTTGACCGCGCGCAGCGCGAACCACAGGGCCACGCTCAGCCCGACCACGATGTAGACGAAGTCGACGTGGAGTTGGGTGATTTCCTGCCAGTCCAGCGGGATGCGGTGGACCTTGTGCGCATCGCCCGCGTGCGGCCCCGAGCCGGTGACGACCGTGCCGATGAGGGTGAGCGCGGCGGTGGCCGCGGTCAGCAGCCAGGCCAGCTGCCGGACCGGTCGGGCGACCGTGTCGCGCGGCTCCTCGTCGCCCTCCTTGGCGCGCCGCCAGCTCAGCACGGCGACCGTGAGCAGCGCGGTGGTGAGCAGGAAGTGCGCGGCGACCAGGTACGGGTTGAGGCCGGTCAGCACGACGATGCCGCCCCAGACCGCGTTGCCCATCACGATCCAGAACTGTGCCCAGCCGAGCCGGGTGAGCGAGCGGCGGCGCGGTGCGCGGGCCCGGGCCGCCACGATGAACAGCCCGATGAACGCGCACAGGACGTAGGTCAGCAGGCGGTTGCCGAACTCGATGAGGCCGTGGATGCCCATCTCGGCGGTCGGGGTGAGGCTGTCCGGCGTGCACTGGGGCCACGTCGAGCAGCCCAGCCCGGACTCGGTCAGCCGGACCGCGCCGCCGGTGACGACGATGATCACGGCCATCACGACGGTGGCGAGCGCCGCCCGCTCGACGAAGCGCGCGGAGGGCTGCCAGCGGCGGGCGATCAGCTCAAAGGGATTCAGCGTGTTCGGCACGGAGCCATCGTAGGCGGCGGCTTGTGCGCGTTTTCACGAGGGTCCCGGTGGCGCCGCCTGGGCAGCCGACGGCCGGCGTTGACCTGCGGTCACTCCCAGCGGAAGAACTTCGCCGCGGCGCCCAGGCCGACGACCGCCCAGACCGCCAGGATCCCGAGGTCGCCCCAGGGCAGCCCGGCGCCGTGCTGGAGGACCTCCCGCAGGCCGTCCGAGAGCGCGGAGATCGGCAGGAACTGGAGCACCTGCTGGGCCGCTTCGGGGAACTTCGTGAGCGGGACGATCACCCCGCCGCCGACGAGCAGCAGCAGGAAGACCAGGTTGGCGGCGGCGAGGGTGGCCTCGGCCTTGAGGGTGCCGGCCATCAGCAACCCGAGTCCGGAGAAGGCGGCGGTGCCGAGCACGAGCAGCAGGACCACGGAGACCGGACTGCCGTGCGGGGACCAGCCCAGCGCCAGGGCGACCGCGGTCAGCAGCACGACCTGGAGGACCTCGGTGACCAGCACCGCGCAGGTCTTCGCCGTCATCAACCCCCAACGGGGCAGCGGCGAGGCGGCCAGTCGCTTGAGCACGCCGTAGCGCCGCTCGAAGCCGGTGGCGATGGCCTGCCCGGTGAACGCCGTGGAGAGCACGGCGAGCCCGAGGATGCCCGGGGCGAGGAAGTCCACCGACTTGCCGGCGCCGGTGTCGATGATGCGGACGGCGGAGAACAGCACCAGCAGCAGCGTCGGGATGATGACCGTCAGCAGCAGCTGTTCGCCGTTGCGCAGCAGCATCCTGGTCTCCAGCGCGGCCTGTGCGCGGATCATCCGGGGCAGCGGGGCCGCCCCGGGGCGCGGGGCGAAGGTGCCGGTCGCCGCGCCGGCACCGGTCTCGACGGCGGTCATGCGCGCAGCTCCTTGCCGGTCAGCTCCAAAAAGACGTCCTCCAGGGTGTGCCGCTCGACGGCTATCGCATCGGGCATCACCCCGTTCTGGGCGCACCACGAGGTCACGGTGGCCAGCAGCTGCGGATCGATCCGGCCCTGGACGCGGTAGGTGCCGGCGGTCAGTTCGGCGGCGACGCACTCGGCGGGCAGCGCCTTGAGGAGCGAGGCGACGTCCAGACCGGGACGGCCGCTGAAGCGCAGGCTGTTCTCCGCGCCGCCCTTGCACAGCTCCTCCGGGCTGCCCTGGGCGACGACCTTGCCGCCGTCGATGATCGCGACGTCGTCGGCGAGCTGCTCGGCCTCGTCCATGAAGTGGGTGGTCAGCACCACGCCGACGCCGTCCGCGCGCAGCTCCCGGACGAGGTCCCAGGTGGCGCGGCGGGCCTGCGGGTCGAGGCCGGCGGTCGGCTCGTCGAGGAAGACCAGCTCGGGGCGGCCGACCACGGCCATGGCCAGCGCCAGGCGCTGCTGCTGGCCGCCGGAGAGCCGTCGGTAGGGCGTGCGCCCACAACTGCCCAGCCCCAGCCGGTCGATCAGCAGCCCCACGTCGAGCGGGTGGGCGTGCAGGGTGGCGGTGTGCCGCAGCATCTCCTCGGCGCGGGCGCCGGCGTAGACCCCGCCGGACTGGAGCATCACGCCGATCCTGGGGCGCAGCGCGGCGGCGTCGGCGACCGGGTCCAGCCCGAGGACGCGGACCGTGCCGGCGTCCGGGCGGCGGTAGCCTTCGCAGGTCTCGACCGTGGTGGTCTTGCCGGCGCCGTTGGGGCCGAGGACGGCGGTCACGGTGCCGCGCGCGACGGTGAGGTCGAGCCCGTTCACGGCGGTCTTCGTCCCGTACCGCTTGACCAGGCCGACGACCTCGACGGCGGGTTCGCGGCCGGTGGGGCGGGCGTCGCCCCCGGGGGAGGTGCTGGGCATGCCGGGCAGTCTACGGAGCGGGGCGGGGCGCCGGGAGCGGGGGTTTGAGGCCGGTTCGGCGGCTCCGGGCTGGTGGGGCGGGCGACGGTTCCGGAGCGTGACGGGCGCCCCCGTAATTAGGTAACCCTTAGTGACAGAGGCCACCGGTCGGTGACGCCGTACAGGGTTGAATCGGTTTGACGAATTACGCAACAATGGCGTTGTGAAAAACGCGAGCGAGGACCGGAAGAGGCCAGCCGCCCGGCAGGGCGCCGGCCCGGTTTCGTCCGCGCCCACGCACGACGAGCAGCGCGGCACGCGCAACCGCGTCGCCCGCTCCATCCTCGACCACGGTCCGTCCACCGCGGCCGAGCTGGCCCTCCGCCTGGAGCTGACCCAGGCCGCCGTCCGCCGTCATCTGGACGCGCTGGTCGCCGAGGGCGTCGTGGAGCCCCGCGAGAAGCGGGTCTACGGCACCCGTGGCCGCGGCCGCCCGGCCAAGGCGTTCGCCCTGACCGACTGCGGCCGGGACGCCTTCGACCAGTCCTACGACGACCTCGCCGCCGACGCGCTGCGCTGGATCGCGCAGAGCGCGGGCGGCGGCGCCAAGGGCGAGGCGGCGGTCGCCGCGTTCGCCCGCGCGCGGCTGGCCGCCCAGGCAGAGGGGTACCGCGAGGCGGTCGAGAGCGCCGAGCCCGAGGCCCGCACCAGGGCCCTCGCGAAGGCGTTGACCGCCGACGGGTACGCTGCTACGGCGCGCAGTGCGCCCAATCCTCAGCTCGGTGAACAGCTCTGCCAGCACCACTGCCCGGTCGTCCATGTCGCCGAGCAGTACCCGCAGCTGTGCGAGGCGGAGACCGAGGTCTTCTCCCGTTTGCTCGGGACCCACGTACAGCGCCTCGCCACCATCGCCCACGGCGACGGGGTGTGCACGACCTTCGTCCCGAAGGCCGGCGCCGGCAAGGCGGCTCACCGCAGCGGTGAGCGCACCACCAAGACCACCACAGCATCTGCAAGCACGGCCGGGAGGAACCCCGCATGACGCTCCCCACGGAGACTGCTCACCCTGAGCTTGAGGGACTGGGCAAGTACGAATACGGCTGGGCCGACTCCGACGCGGCCGGCGCTTCGGCGAAGCGCGGTCTTTCCGAGGCCGTCGTCCGCGACATCTCGGCGAAGAAGAACGAGCCGGAGTGGATGCTCAAGCTCCGCCTCAAGGGGCTGAAGCTGTTCGACAAGAAGCCCATGCCGACCTGGGGCTCCGACCTGTCGGGCATCGACTTCGACAACATCAAGTACTTCGTCCGCTCCACCGAGCAGCAGGCCGCCTCCTGGGAGGACCTGCCCGAGGACATCAAGAACACCTACGACAAGCTGGGCATCCCCGAGGCGGAGAAGCAGCGCCTGGTCGCCGGTGTCGCCGCGCAGTACGAGTCCGAGGTGGTGTACCACCAGATCCGCGAGGACCTGGAGAAGCAGGGCGTCATCTTCCTGGACACCGACACCGCGCTCAAGGAGCACCCGGAGCTCTTCCAGGAGTACTTCGGCACGGTCATCCCCGTCGGTGACAACAAGTTCGCGTCGCTGAACACCGCGGTCTGGTCCGGCGGTTCGTTCATCTACGTGCCCAAGGGCGTCCACGTGGACATCCCGCTCCAGGCCTACTTCCGGATCAACACCGAGAACATGGGCCAGTTCGAGCGGACGCTGATCATCGTCGACGAGGACGCCTACGTCCACTACGTCGAGGGCTGCACCGCGCCGATCTACAAGTCGGACTCGCTGCACTCCGCGGTCGTCGAGATCATCGTCAAGAAGGGCGGCCGCTGCCGCTACACGACCATCCAGAACTGGTCGAACAACGTCTACAACCTGGTCACCAAGCGGGCCGTGGCCTACGAGGGCGCGACCATGGAGTGGGTCGACGGCAACCTCGGCTCCAAGGTCACCATGAAGTACCCCGCGGTCTACCTCATGGGCGAGCACGCCAAGGGCGAGACGCTGTCCATCGCCTTCGCCGGCGAGGGCCAGCACCAGGACGCCGGCTCCAAGATGGTCCACATGGCGCCGAACACCTCCTCCAACATCGTCTCCAAGTCGGTGGCGCGGGGCGGCGGTCGGACCTCCTACCGCGGTCTGGTCGAGATCGGCGAGGGCGCCGCGGGCTCCAAGTCCAACGTGCTGTGCGACGCCCTGCTGGTGGACACCATCTCCCGCTCCGACACCTACCCCTACGTGGACGTCCGCGAGGACGACGTGTCCATGGGCCACGAGGCGACGGTCTCCAAGGTCAGCGAGGACCAGCTCTTCTACCTGATGGCGCGCGGCCTGTCCGAGGACGAGGCGATGGCGATGATCGTGCGCGGCTTCGTCGAGCCGATCGCCCGCGAGCTGCCGATGGAGTACGCGCTGGAGCTCAACCGGCTGATCGAGCTGCAGATGGAAGGCGCGGTCGGCTGACCGGCGGCCGCACGCAGCGACTGACTCTCAAGAACGCAGAAAGCGAGCTAGACGACAGCCATGGCTGAGGCTCAGAACATCCCCCTGGGGTCCACGACCGCCGGTTCCGTCGCGGTGGCCGCGGAGTCCACCGTCGCGACCCGGATGAGTGCCCCGCCGTCCTACGACGTGGCGGACTTCCCGGTGCCGCACGGCCGCGAGGAGGAGTGGCGGTTCACGCCGCTGGCCCGCCTCAAGGGCCTGCACGACGGCACGGCCGAGGCCGGCGGCCCCGACCTGAAGGTGGACATCACCGCGCCCGAGGGCGTCACCCACGAGCTCGTCGACCGCGCCGATGCGCGGGTGGGTAAGGCCGGCAAGCCGGTGGACCGGATCGCCGCCCAGGCGTACAGCTCCTTCGAGAAGGCGTCGGTGGTCTCCGTCCCCAAGGAGACGGTGCTCAGCGAGCCGATCCGGATCAAGGTGCACGGCGAGGGCGGCACCGCCTTCGGCCACCAGGTCATCGAGCTGGGCGCGTTCGCCGAGGCCGTCGTGGTCATCGACCACACCGGCTCCGGCGTGCTCGCCACCAACGTCGACTACCTCCTCGGCGACGGCGCCAAGCTGACCGTGGTCTCCGTCCAGGACTGGGACGACGACGCCGTTCACTGCGGCCAGCACAACGCCCTGGTCGGCCGGGACGCCAGCTTCAAGTCCGTGGTCGTCACCTTCGGCGGCGACCTGGTCCGGCTGCACCCGCGGATCGACTACGCCGGCCCCGGCGGCGAGGCCGAGCTCTACGGCCTGTACTTCACCGAGGCCGGTCAGCACCAGGAGCACCGCCTCTTCGTCGACCACGACACCCCCAACTGCCGCTCCCACGTGACCTACAAGGGCGCGCTCCAGGGCCAGGACGCGCACGCGGTCTGGATCGGCGACGTGCTGATCCAGGCGGCCGCCACCGGCACCGACACCTACGAGCTCAACCGCAACCTCGTCCTCACCGACGGCGCGCGGGTGGACTCGGTGCCCAACCTGGAGATCGAGACCGGCGAGATCGTCGGCGCCGGCCACGCCTCGGCGACCGGCCGGTTCGACGACGAGCAGCTCTTCTACCTGATGGCCCGCGGCATCCCGGCCGACGAGGCCCGTCGCCTGGTCGTGCGCGGCTTCTTCGCCGAGCTGGTCCAGCAGATCGGCCTCCCGGACGTCGAGGAGCGCCTGATGAGCAAGGTCGAGGCCGAGTTGGAAGCGGCAGCGGCATGAGCTACGTACGCGTCGCCGCGCTGAGCGAGCTGGCCGAGGACACCCCGAAGCGGGTGGAGATCGACGGCACGCCCATCTCGCTGGTGCGCACCGAGGGCGAGGTGTTCGCGATCAACGACATCTGCTCGCACGCCAACGTCTCGCTCTCCGAGGGCGAGGTCGAGGACTGCTCGATCGAGTGCTGGCTGCACGGCTCCAGCTTCGACCTGCGCACCGGCAAGCCGTCCGGTCTTCCCGCGACGCGCCCCGTCCCCGTATACCCCGTAAAGATCGAAGGGGACGACGTGCTCGTCTCCGTCACCCAGGAGTCCTGAGTCACCCATGGCAACGCTTGAGATCCACGACCTGCACGTCTCCGTCGAGGCCGAGAACGGCCCGCGCGAGATCCTGAAGGGCGTCGACCTGACCGTGAAGCAGGGCGAGACGCACGCCATCATGGGCCCCAACGGCTCCGGCAAGTCGACGCTCGCCTACTCCCTCGCGGGTCACCCCAAGTACACGATCACCGGCGGCACCGTCACCCTCGACGGCGAGGACGTCCTTGCGATGTCCGTCGACGAGCGCGCCCGGGCCGGCGTCTTCCTCGCCATGCAGTACCCGGTCGAGGTCCCCGGCGTCTCGGTCTCCAACTTCCTGCGCACCTCCGCCACCGCGATCCGCGGCGAGGCCCCCAAGCTCCGCACCTGGGTCAAGGAGGTCAAGGAGGCCATGGAGCGCCTCCAGATGGACCCGGCGTTCGCCGAGCGCAACGTCAACGAGGGCTTCTCCGGCGGTGAGAAGAAGCGCCACGAGATCCTCCAGCTGGAGCTGCTGAAGCCGGCCATCGCGATCCTCGACGAGACCGACTCCGGCCTCGATGTCGACGCGCTGCGGGTCGTCTCCGAGGGCGTCAACCGCGTCCGCGAGTCCGGCCAGGTGGGCACCCTGCTCATCACCCACTACACGCGCATCCTGCGCTACATCAAGCCCGACCACGTCCACGTCTTCGCCAACGGCCGGATCGCCGAGTCCGGTGGCCCGGAGCTGGCGGACAAGCTGGAGGCCGAGGGCTACGAGGCATACGTGAAGGGTGGTACCACCGCGTGACACAGCTGCCGGGCCTCCTCGACACCGAGGCGATCCGCAAGGACTTCCCCGTCCTGGACCGCCTGGTCCACGACGGCAAGAAGATCGTGTATCTGGACAACGCGGCGACGTCCCAGAAACCGCGCCAGGTCCTCGACGCCTTGAGCGCCTACTACGAACGTCACAACGCCAACGTCCACCGCGGCGTGCACGTGCTCGCCGAGGAGGCCACGGCGCTGTACGAAGGTGCCCGCGACAAGGTCGCCGCCTTCGTCAACGCGCCGAGCCGCGACGAGGTGATCTTCACCAAGAACGCCTCGGAGTCGCTCAACCTCGTTGCCAACATGCTGGGTTGGGCCGACGAGCCCTACCGCGTGGACCGCGACACCGAGATCGTCATCACGGAGATGGAGCACCACTCCAACATCGTCCCGTGGCAGCTGCTCTCGCAGCGCACCGGCGCGAAGCTGAAGTGGTTCGGCCTCACCGACGACGGCCGGCTGGACCTCACCAACATCGACGAGGTCATCACCGACCGCACCAAGGTCGTCTCCTTCACCCTGGTGTCCAACCTCCTGGGCACCGTCAACCCGGTCGAGGCGATCGTCCGGCGCGCCCAGGAAGTCGGCGCGCTGGTGGTCATCGACGCCTCGCAGGCCGCGCCGCACATGGTCCTGGACGTCCAGGCGTTGCAGGCCGACTTCGTGGCCTTCACCGGCCACAAGATGTGCGGCCCGACCGGCATCGGTGTGCTGTGGGGCCGCCAGGAGCTGCTGGAGGACCTCCCGCCGTTCCTCGGCGGCGGCGAGATGATCGAGACCGTCTCGATGCACTCCTCCACCTACGCCCCGGCGCCGCACAAGTTCGAGGCCGGTACGCCCCCGATCGCCCAGGCCGTCGGCCTCGGCGCCGCGGTGGACTACCTCTCCTCGATCGGCATGGAGAACATCGCGCAGCACGAGCACGCGATCACCGAGTACGCGGTCAAGCGGCTGCTGGAGGTCCCCGACCTCAGGATCATCGGCCCGAGCACGGCCGAGGACCGCGGGGCGACGATCTCCTTCACGCTCGGCGACATCCATCCGCACGACGTCGGCCAGGTGCTGGACGAGCAGGGCATCGCCGTACGGGTGGGCCACCACTGCGCGCGTCCGGTCTGCCTGCGCTACGGGATTCCCGCGACCACGCGGGCGTCGTTCTACCTGTACTCCACCCCGGCCGAGGTCGACGCCCTGGTCGAGGGTCTGGAACACGTCCGCAACTTCTTCGGTTGATGAATACCGCGGTGACCAGACACAGCGGACGAGGACGAGGACTGACTTAAGTCGTGAAGCTGGATTCCATGTACCAGGACGTCATCCTGGACCACTACAAGCACCCCCACGGGCGCGGGCTCCGGGACGGCGACGCCGAGGTGCACCACGTCAACCCGACGTGCGGCGACGAGATCACGCTGCGCGTGAAGTACGACGGCACCAGGATCGAGGACGTGTCCTACGAGGGGCAGGGCTGCTCGATCAGCCAGGCCAGCGCGTCGGTGCTGAACGACCTCCTGGTCGGCAAGGAGCTCGGCGAGGCGCAGCGGATCCAGGAGACCTTCTTGGAGCTGATGCAGTCCAAGGGTCAGGTGGAGCCGGACGACGCCATGGAGGAGGTGCTGGAGGACGCGGTCGCGTTCGCCGGCGTCTCGAAGTACCCGGCGCGCGTGAAGTGCGCCCTGCTCAGCTGGATGGCCTGGAAGGACGCCACGGCCAAGGCCCTTTCCCAGGAGGCGAAGACCGTATGACCGACACCCCGACCACCACCAAGCCGGCCTCCGAGGAGGAGGTCCGCGAGGCGCTGTACGACGTCGTCGACCCCGAGCTGGGCATCGACGTCGTCAACCTCGGGCTGATCTACGGCATCCACGTCGACGAGTCCAACATCGCCACCATCGACATGACGCTGACCTCGGCGGCCTGTCCGCTGACCGACGTCATCGAGGACCAGGCGAAGTCCGCCACGGACGGGATCGTCAACGAGCTGAAGATCAACTGGGTCTGGATGCCGCCGTGGGGCCCGGACAAGATCACCGATGACGGGCGCGAGCAGCTCCGCGCCCTGGGCTTCAACGTCTGACGCACCCCGAGCGGCCCACGCCGCGCTCGGTGTCACGGCCGTGCCCGCCGGTTCTCCCGGCGGCCACGGCCGTTTTCGCATGCCGGGGGAAGCGGCCCCCGCTCGTTATGTACACGTGTACGCAACGTTGTGTACGCTCGTACGCATGGCCTATGTGACGCTCGCCGGCGCGATCCTCTCCGAGATCCTCGCGACCACCTCGATGAAGTACAGCGAGGGCTTCAGCAAGCTGTGGCCCTCCCTCGGCACCGCGCTCGGATACGTCCTCGCCTTCGCCCTGCTCGCCCAGACCCTCAAGACGATGAGCATGGGGACCGCCTATGCGATCTGGGCCGGGGTGGGCACCGCGATAATCGCCGCGATCGGCATGGTGTTCCTGGGCGAGAGCACCAGCCCGGTGAAGATCCTGGGAGTGCTCCTGGTCATCGCCGGCGTCGTGGTGCTCAACCTCGGAGGGGCGCACTGATGCCCCGGCGCTACGACCCGGACCGGCGGCAACGGATCATCGACGCGGCCATCAAGGTGGTCGGCGAGCGCGGCATCGCCGGGCTCAGCCACCGCGCGGTGGCCGCCGCCGCGGACGTCCCGCTGGGCTCGACCACGTACCACTTCGCCACCCTCGACGACCTGCTGGTCGCCGCGCTGCGGCAGTCCAACACCGGGTGCGTGGCGGACTTCGCCCGCTGGGTGGAGGGCCTCGACCTGACCGTGCCGCTGGCCGACCAGGTGGCCCGGCTGATCGCCGACACCCTCGCCGGGGACCGGTCGCGGGTGGAGCTGGAGTACGAGCTGTATCTGGCCGCGCTGCGGCACGAGGCGGTGCGGCCGATCGCCGCCGAGTGCCTGGACGAGATGGTGGCGCTGCTCGGCCGGCGGCTCGGCGACACGGCCACCGCCCGGGCGGTGGTGGCCTTCTACGACGGGCTGCTGCTCCAGCACGTACTCACCGGCCAGCCCTTCCACGTCGCCACGGTGCGCGAGGGGTTGGCGGGCGTGCTGGGCGCCGCGGGCGGCCCGGCGGAGGCCGCCGGGCCGGCGCCCAGAAGCGGGCGGTCAGGCGACAGGGGCCCGACGCATGAGACCGGTTCGCCTCGGCGGGCGGGCTCCGGTTAGGTTTCCCACATGACCGATGCTGCTGTTTCCGCCTCTCCGTCCCCCCGCACCACCGGCGCCGTCGCCGCCGGCCTCGCCACCGTCGCCGCCGACGGCACCGTCCTCGACACCTGGTTCCCCGCGCCCGCGCTCGTCGCCGAGCCCGGCCCGGCCGGCACCGAGCGGCTGGCCGACGACCGCGCCACCGAGCTGCTGGGTGCCGCCGTCCTCAAGGCGATCGGCCCGGACCCGGTCCGCGGCGTGGAGGTCGTGGCCGTCCGCACGGTCATCGCCTCCCTCGACGACAAGCCGCTGGACGCGCACGACGCCTACCTGCGCCTGCACCTGCTCAGCCACCGTCTGGTCAAGCCGCACGGCCAGAGCCTGGAGGGCGTCTTCGGCCTGCTGGCCAACGTCGCCTGGACCTCGCTCGGCCCGGTGCCGGTCGACCAGTTGGAGACGGCCCGGCTCAACGCCCGCGCCGAGGGCCTGCACCTGTCGGTCACCAGCGTCGACAAGTTCCCGCGGATGACCGACTACGTGGCGCCCGCCGGCGTCCGGATCGCCGACGCGGACCGGGTGCGGCTGGGCGCCCACCTCGCCGCCGGCACCACCGTCATGCACGAGGGCTTCGTCAACTTCAACGCCGGCACCCTGGGCACCTCCATGATCGAGGGCCGGATCAGCGCCGGCGTGGTGATCGGTGACGGCTCCGACATCGGCGGCGGCGCCTCCACCATGGGCACCCTCTCCGGCGGCGGCAAGCAGATCATCTCGATCGGCGAGCGCTGCCTGCTCGGCGCCGAGTCCGGCATCGGCATCGCGCTCGGCGACGAGTGCGTGGTCGAGGCCGGCCTGTACGTGACCGCCGGCACCCGGATCACCCTCCCCGACGGCCAGATCGTCAAGGCGCTGGAGCTGTCCGGCGCCGACAACATCCTCTTCCGCCGGAACTCCACCACCGGCACGGTCGAGGCCCGCCCGAACAAGGCGGTCTGGGGCGGTCTCAACGAGATCCTGCACAGCCACAACTGACCGGTGGCGCGCCCGTGTTCGGCGCCCCGGGCCCGGCGGTCGACCGCGCCGGCCCGGGGCGCCGGCGCGTCCGGGGCCGGCCGCTGGCATGCCTTGCGGACCGGTCAACTCCCGCCCCGCGCCGGTAGGGTGGCCGTCATGCGTGATCTTGTGACGGGGGTGCGGTATCTGGGCCGGGGCGTGCGCTGGGCCGCCCGGCACGGCCGGTGGTGGGGTTTCGGGCTGCTCCCGGCCCTGATCACGCTGGTGCTCTACGCCGGGGCGCTGTTCGCGCTGACCCTGGAGTCCGGCGACCTCGCCGCCTGGGCGACGCCGTTCGCCGACGGCTGGGGCTCCCCCTGGCAGGGACTGCTGCGCGGACTGTTCGTGGCGCTGCTGCTGGCCGGCGGGCTGACGCTGTCGGTGCTGACGTTCACCGCCGTCACCCTGCTGATCGGCGACCCCTTCTACGAGTCGCTCTCGGAGCGGGTCGAGGAGAGCGCGGGCGGCTGCCCGCCCGGCCCGGACCGCCCGCTGTGGCAAGAGCTCGGCATCGCGCTGCGGGACATGGTCCATGTGCTGCTGCGGGCCGCCGCCTTCGGGGTGCTGTTCTTCCTGCTGGGCTTCCTGCCGGTCGTCGGGCAGACCGTCGTCCCGGTCGTCGGCACCTGCGTCACCGGCTTCTTCCTCGCCGTCGAGCTGACCACGGTGGCGATGCAGCGCCGGGACATCCCGGTCCGGACCCGGCTGCGGCTGCTGCGCGGGCGGTGGGGGCTGGCGGTCGGCTTCGGGGCGCCGCTGGTGCTGCTGTTCCTGATCCCGCTCGGGGCCGTGGTGTTGATGCCGGGGGCGGTGGCCGGGGCCACCCTGCTGGTGCGGGACCTGGTGCCGGCCGGGGCGGACGCCGGGCCGGCGGTGGCGGGCGGGGCGGAGCCCGGGGGCCGGACGGTGCCGGCCGCCTGGTGACCGCGCCCCGCGGACGCCCGGCACGACGAAGCGGCCGCCGCACCCCGAAGGTGCGACGGCCGCTTGGGCATGACCTGCCCTACCCGCGTCAGTCAGCCTTGCGCGACCGCGGCTTCAGGTCCTGGGTGCGCTCGGCGGCGGACTCCTCCGACTGCGGCCGGTGCTGCTCGGAGCGCCGCTCAGCGGCCCGGTCCTGCTTGCCCGACTTACGGTTCTGCGACTTCGGCATCATGACTCCCTTTGTCTCGCCGAAATGGGTGCTTACCAGCCCAGTACCGCACCCCCGGGCGCGATCGGCGCCCCAGGGTAGGCCGGTGGAGTGACCAGGCGATCACCCCGGGTGAGGCGAAGGGCTCGGCTCGGGAGCCGGCTCAGGGCCGGAGTCGCGGCGCCTGCGGGACCTGGACGCGGCGTGCGCCACCCTCTTCGCTTCACCCCGTCGGCAAGGTGGCCGGACCGGCCGGGACGGCCCGTCGAGCGGAGGTGGGTCGGGCGTCCGTGCCCGCACGGCGCGGTGAAGCAGGAACCCAGCAGGAACCCAGCAGGACCCATCGAAACGGCCAGTCGACCGTGGTGGGAATCCCCTCCCGCTGGGGAGGAGAGCGGAGGTCGGGCGCGTCAATCTCTGGTGTGCGCAAGGGAGTTGCCAAGGTACTCCCGGTGGACGGGAGCATACGGAAAAGTGAACCGCCCGAGAGGGGGAGAATTCCGTCTACGCTTGGGCGGCGCACGAGCGACACGTCCGTCCGAGGAGCTGAGCCAGATGTCCGCAGACCGCCCCACCATGCCGCCGGTGCGGCTGACTTCCGAAGCGGAGCTGGCCCGCGACGCGCTGAGCTCCCCGCTGCTGGCCCGGGCCGCCAAGCTGGCCCGCTGGTCCGGTTCCGGCGTCCCGGTCGGCGTCGGCGGCGAGCTCCTGGAGAAGTCGCTCGCGGCCGCCACCGAGCACCTGGGCCTGGCCGGCGACGAGGACGGTCCCGCCTACACCGCCGAGGCGTGGCAGTTGGCGGTGGACACCGGGCTGGTCGAGATCGATGAGGAGGAGGGCGAGGGCGACGCGGAGGCCGACGACCTTTCCGACGACGCCGCGGTCGGCACCGCCACCCCCGGCGAGGAACTGGCCCAGCTCACCTCCGGCTCCCCCCAGGACATCCTGGACATCTGGCTCGGCGGCATGGAGACCGTGCTCGCCGACGCCGTCGCCCCGGACCTCTCCGACCTCGCCGACCAGCTTGCCGAGGGCGGCGAGCTGGACCTGGACTCGATCGACTGGAACCCGGAGGAGGAGGCCGAGCTGCTGGACGGCATCCTCGGCAACCTCTACCTCCTCAACGCCGTGGGCGAGGCCCCCGACCAGGACGTTCCGCTGCCCGCGCTGGCCGCCTCCATGATCGTCCCGGACGACATGGACGAGCCCACCGACGAGATCCTCGAAGAGGTCTCCGCGGCGATGATGCGGCTGGACGACCAGTTCCGGGTGCTGGAGCCGATCGGGTTGGTCGCCTACCGGCCGGTCGACGAGGCGCTCATCGAGGAGCTGGACGAGGGCGGCGAGACGGTCTCCGAGGCCGAGCCGCTCCAGGACGAGGACGTCGCCCGCTACGGCCTGGTGCGGCTCACCCCGCTCGGCGTCTGGGCGGTCCGCGCCCGGATGCTGGACGCCGGCGTGGACGCCCCGGCCGTCGGTGACCTCGCCGACAAGGGCGCCGACGTGCTGCTGGAGGCGCTGCCGGACTACCCCGAGGCGCTGGCCCAGGCGGAGGCCGAGCAGTGGCTCGCCGCCCGCACCCCGCTGGACGCCGCCCGCGAGCTGCTCGCGGCCGCCCGCGGGGACGACGAGCGCGGCCCGCTGCGCCGGCTCGCCGCCCAGCAGGCCCTCTCCCTGGTCACCCCGGAGGCCGAGCCGGCGCTGCGCGAGGTGCTCGACGACCGGCACCTGGGCGGGCTGGCCCGGGTCTGGCTCGCCGAGCGCGGGCTGCCCGGCATCCCCGAGCCGTCCCAGGACATGGTCTTCTGGCTGACGGTGGACACCATCGCGGCCCAGCTGGGCGCCGCGGACGACGAGGCCGCCGCCGAACTGACCGAGCTGGTAGGGGGGTTGACCGAGCAGCACAGCGGGTTCTTCGAGGAGGTCTGGCGGGTGGACCACCCGGCGACCGCCGAGGTGCTGGAGGCGATGGGCCAGCTGCACCCGGACAAGAAGGCCGCCAAGGAGGCGCGCAAGGCCGCGTTCAAGGCGCGGTCGCGGCGCTCCGACTGACGAGGACGCCGGGCAGGGTCAGTCGGCCGGGGCCTTCGCGGTGATCAAGTAGTAGTCCAGCAAGCCTGTTTGATAGGCCGTCAGGTATTGCCGGGGCCACTTGTCGCGCAGCTCCGGCCGCTCGGCCATGTAGCGGTCGTAGGACTCCCAGACCCCGTCGCCGATCGGCGTCACCGCGACGTCCCGCAGTCCGGCCTCGGTGAACGTCGCGGCCACGTCGTCCACCAGGTGCGTCATGTCCAGCCCGTCGGCGTACGGGGGCAGCAGTTGGGGCAGCACCCGCACCGCGTCCGGGACCCGGGCGAGGAACGTGGCCAGTGCGAAGTGCCCCGCCGGGCGCAGCACCCGCACCGCCTCCCGGGCGAAGCCGGCCAGGTCACGGAAGTGCTGGGCGGCCTCGACGGAGTAGACGACGTCGGTGCAGGCGTCCGGCAGCGGCATCCGCTGGGCCGGGCCGAGCACGAACTCCAGCCGGCGGGGGCCGGGCTCCTCGGCGAGCAGCTCGGCGTTGGCCTCCAGGGCGCGGGCGATCTGGTCGGGGTGGGCGTCCAGGCCGATCACCGACCCGAAGTCGAACTCCCGCAGCGCCAGCGCGCAGCCCAGGCCGCGCCCGCAGCCGACCTCCAGCGCGGTGCGGCCGCGCGGCCGGTCGCAGGTGTCCAGCACGAGCCGGTAGAGGTCCTGCTCGCTGCGGATCCGGTCGTCCTCGGTGAGCGGCCGGTCCGTGGGCTCCGGCAACCAGGCCCAGTAGCCGAAGTTGATGAAGCCGCCGGCGAAGGCGGGGACGGTGCTGAGGTCCTCCTCGCCGTAGGTGGCGGCGACCCGGTCGGGGAGCTCCGGTCCGGGTGCGCCGTCCGGGTGGTCCGGTTGTGGGGGCCGGCCGGTACCGCCGGCCGGGGGCGGCTGCTGGGTCATCTGACGCTCCTCGTCGTGAAGCCGTGGGGGGGGAGGGTCCGAGGGGGCGTGCGGGCGGAATCCTGGGCGCGGGCGGGCGTTGAAGGAGAGGTGAGCTCGACGATGCGGATGACACAATTCTCGATCCTGGACCGCTCCCGCACCAGGGAGGGACACTCGCCCGCCGCGGCGTTGCGGGACACCGTGGAGCTGGCCCGGTACGCCGAGCGGCTGGGGTACCACCGGTTCTGGGTGGCCGAGCACCACAGCGTCCCCGGGGTCGCCGGCTCCGCGCCCACCGTGCTGGCCGCCGCAGTGGCCTCGGCGACCTCGACGATCCGGGTCGGCACCGGCGGGGTGATGCTGCCCAACCACCGCCCGCTGGTGGTCGCCGAGCAGTTCGGGGTGTTGGAGTCGCTCTTCCCGGGGCGGATCGACATGGGACTGGGGCGGTCGGTCGGCTTCACCGGCGGGATCCGGCGGGCGCTGGGCACCCAGAAGGACGCCGCCGAGGGCTTCGAGGGGCAGTTGGCCGAGCTGCTGGGGTACTTCACCGGCACCCAGAGTGCCCATCCGCAGGTGCACGCCCGGCCCGCCGAGGGGCTGACGGTGCCGGCGTTCGTGCTGGCGACCGGCGCCGGCGCGCGGGTGGCGGCCCGGGCCGGGCTGGCCCTGGTCGTCGGCGACTTCCGGAATGCGGAGAAGCTGTCGGCGGCGGTCGAGGAGTACCGCGCGGCGTTTCGCCCGTCGGCGCTGTGGCCGCGGCCGTATGTGGTGATCTCGGGGACGGTGGCGGTGGCCGGGACGGCGGAGGCGGCGCGGCGGCTGCTGATACCGGAGGCGCGGGCGCTGGCGCACTCCCGGACGCACGGGGTGTTCCCGCCGCTCGCGCCGGTGGGGGACGGGGAGCCGGCGGCGGCCGGGGACGGGATGTCGGCGCGCGAGCGCGGCTTCTACGAGGACGCGCTGCGAGGGCATGTCCACGGCACCCAGGAGCGGGTCGCGCGGGAGCTCTCGGCGTTGATCGAGCGCACCGCGGCGGACGAGGTGTTGGTGACCACCAGCACCTACGACCGGGCGGCGCTGTGGGAGTCCTACGAGCGGTTGGCGCGGGTGGTCGGCCTGACGGGGCGGGGCTGAGCGGGCGGGTGCCGGGGGGCCGGCACCCGCCGGCGGCTAGGCCCTGTCGTCACACTCCCGTCGCCCGCCCGAAGGGCGGACGACGGGAGTGTTAAGACAGGA